>NZ_JOGV01000017.1:0-115110 GCF_000721365.1 Streptomyces sp. NRRL F-5650
CCGCAGGCACCCCGCACCCCCACCGAACCCCGCAGGCGCCGCAGGCACCCGCACCGCACCCCCCGCCCACCACCTACGCTGAACACATGAGCAAGCAGACCGGCCGCCGCCGCCCTCTCGCCGGACTGACCGCCTGGGACCGCTGCGCGGTCATGGGCGTCGTCAACGTGACCCCCGACTCCTTCTCCGACGGCGGCCGCTTCTTCGACACCACGGCCGCCATCAAGCACGGCCTCGACCTGGTCGCCGAGGGAGCCGACCTGGTGGACGTGGGCGGCGAGTCCACCCGCCCCGGAGCGACCCGAGTCGACGAGGACGAGGA
This sequence comes from Streptomyces sp. NRRL F-5650, assembly GCF_000721365.1. Lineage (NCBI taxonomy): Bacteria > Bacillati > Actinomycetota > Actinomycetes > Kitasatosporales > Streptomycetaceae > Streptomyces > Streptomyces sp. NRRL F-5650. Next base: position 323 of record NZ_JOGV01000017.1, read on the forward strand.
ACTCAGGCGCGTCGTCCCGGTCGTCCGCGGCCTCGCGTCCGAGGGTGTCACGATCTCCGTCGACACCATGCGCGCCTCCGTCGCCGAGCAGGCACTCGCCGCCGGCGCCGCCCTGGTCAACGACGTCAGCGGCGGCCTCGCCGACCCCCGCATGCTCCCGGTCGTGGCCGACTCCGGCGCCCCGTTCGTCGTCATGCACTGGCGCGGCCTCCTGGAGGGCGGCAACGTCAGGGGCACCTACACCGACGTCGTCACCGAGGTCGTCGAGGAACTGCACGCACGCGTGGAGGCCGTCCTGGACTCCGGCGTCGCCCCCGACCGCATCGTCGTCGACCCCGGCCTCGGCTTCTCCAAGGACGCCGAGCACGACCTCGTCCTCCTGGCCCACCTCGACCGTCTCCTCGCCCTGGGTCACCCCCTCCTCGTCGCCGCCTCCCGCAAACGGTTCCTCGGCCGGGTCCTGGCCGGCCCCGAGGCCACCCCGCCCCCCGCGCGGGAGCGCGACGCCGCCACCGCCGCGGTCTCCGCGCTCGCGGCGCACGCCGGCGCATGGGCCGTACGCGTCCACGAGGTCCGCGCCACCGCCGACGCCGTACGCGTCGCCCGAGCCGTCGAAGGCGCCCGGTGAACGCGCCGCACCTCGACGTCGAACAGGTCGAGGCCGCGAACACCGCCTACTACGAGGCACTGGAGGAGGGCGACTTCGAGAAGGTCTCCGAGTTCTGGCTCACCCCTTCCGACCTGGGGATCGACGAGTCGTACCACGACCCGGCCGACGCCGGCGTCGTCTCCTGCGTGCATCCGGGCTGGCCGGTGCTGACCGGCCGCGGCGAGGTGCTGCGCTCGTACGCCCTGATCATGGCGAACACGGACTACATCCAGTTCTTCCTGACCGACGTCCACGTCTCCGTCACCGGCGACACCGCCCTGGTCACCTGCACCGAGAACATCCTCAGTGGCGGCCCCGCCCCCGACGGCGACGAGGAACTCGGCCCGCTCGTGGGACAGCTCGTGGTCGCCACCAACACCTTCCGGCGCACCCCGGCCGGCTGGAAGCTCTGGTCCCACCACGCCTCCCCCGTGCTCGCCGAAACCGACGACGAGGACCCCGAGGAATCACCCCCTGACCGCCTCCCCTGACCACCCGCACCGCCCCGCCCGGCACCCCCGCGGCCCGGCCCTGTCGGTCCCCACAGGTAGATTCGACTGGGGCCGCCGTACCACCCGCACGTGGAAACGACCGGCCGAGACCGACGACTGCAGGAGTGATTCGCGTGGATCGTGTCGCGCTGCGCGGCCTGAAGGCCCGTGGACACCACGGTGTGCTCCCCAAGGAGCGCGAGGACGGCCAGACCTTCCTCGTGGACATCGTCCTTGGCCTGGACACCCGCCCGGCCGCCGCCGACGACGACCTGGCGAAGACCGTGCACTACGGCGTCGTGGCCGAGGAGGTCGTGGCCGTCGTCGAAGGCGAGCCCGTCGACCTCGTCGAGACGCTCGCCGAGCGCATCGCCCAGGTCTGTCTGAAGCACGAAGGGGTCGAGGAGGTCGAGGTCTGCGTCCACAAGCCGGACGCACCGATCACCGTCCCCTTCGACGACGTGACCGTCACCATCATCCGGAGCCGTGTATGAGCGCCCCCTTCACCGAGGGTCCGAGCGACCCGACCGTACAGCCCGTGCCCGCCTCCGTCATCGAGCAGGTCGACGCCGCGGACACCACCCTGTCCAACCCCAAACGCGCGGTGATCGCCCTCGGCGCCAACCTGGGCAACCGCCTGGAGACCCTCCAGGGCGCCATCGACGCCCTGGAGGACACCCCGGGCGTGCGCGTCAAAGGGGTCTCGCCGGTCTACGAGACCGAGCCGTGGGGCGTCGCACCCGACAGCCAGCCTTCCTACTTCAACGCCGTCGTGATCGTGAAGACGACCCTGCCCCCGTCCTCGCTCCTGGAGCGGGCGCACGCGGTGGAGGAGGCCTTCCACCGGGTCCGCGACGAGCGCTGGGGCCCGCGCACCCTGGACGTCGACATCGTGTCGTACGCCGAGGTCGTCTCCGAGGACCCGCAGCTCACCCTCCCCCACCCGCGCGCCCACGAGCGCGCCTTCGTCCTGGCCCCCTGGCTGGACGTGGACCCCGGGGCGACCCTGCCGGGGCAGGGCAGGGTCGCCGACCTCCTGGCCCAGGTCACCCGCGACGGCGTCGCGCCCCGCGCCGACCTGGAACTCCGGCTGCCCGAGTAGTCGTTAAGGTCGACGAGGCCAGGACGGTCACGCAGGGGAAGCGAAGGGACACCGGGACACCGTGAAAGAGCTGCGCATCAGGGTGCTGGCCGGCGTGTTCGTCGTCGCGGGGGTGCTGTCCTGGGCCGCGGCCCGCCTGTGGGACTCCGTCGGCACCCTCCCGAGCGTCCCCCTGGCCGCCCCCGTCGTCCTCGCCCTGATCGCGGCGATCCTGCTGGCCACCGCGCTCTCGATCCGCGCCCGCCTCAAGGCCCAGCGGGAGCGGGTCCCCGGCGCCAAGGGCGTCGACCCGATGATGGCGGCCCGCGCGGTCGTCTTCGGCCAGGCCAGCGCCCTGGTGGCCGCCCTCGTCGCCGGGATGTACGGCGGCGTGGGCGTCTTCCTCCTGAGCCACCTCGACATCCCGGCCCGGCGCGACCAGGCCATCTACGCCGGCGCCTCGGTCGTGGCGGGCATCGCCGTCATAGCGGCCGCCCTCTTCATGGAACGCGTCTGCAAACTCCCGGAGGACGAGGACGACGACCACCCGGGCGCGGCCACAGCGGCCTGACGCACCCGACTCACCAGGGCTGCCGAGCCAGGTGACCGCTGCCGAGGAACCCTGGGGTGAGGATCGAGTCGGTAGCTGTAGAGGGTGTACGGCTGGCAACCGCGTTCACGGTCTGCCTGCTGGGCAGCCCGTACCCCCACCGTCACCCCCTTGACCAGCGATCATCCCGCCGATCAAGGACGGTATCGGGTACCGCCGACGATCGGGTCAGCGCGCCAGTATCAGGCTCATGGCCTCGGCCCTGGTCGTAGCGTCCCGGAGCTGACCCCGCACTGCCGACGTCGTGGTCTTGGCGCCCGGCTTACGAACCCCGCGTACCGACATGCACATGTGCTCGGCCTCGATGACGACGATCACGCCCCGGGCCTCGAGGATCCGCATGAGCGAGTCGGCGACCTGCGTGGTGAGACGTTCCTGCACCTGCAGGCGACGCGCGAACACCTCAACCAGCCGCGCCAGCTTCGACAAGCCGGTGATCTTGCCGTTCTCCGCCGGAATGTATCCGATGTGGGCCACACCGTGGAACGGCAGCATGTGATGCTCGCACAAACTGACGATTTCGATGTCCTTCACCAGAACCATCTCGTCGTGCCCGATGTCGAACGTCGTCGTCAGCACATCCTCGGGCTCCTGCGTATGCCCTGCCAGAAGCTCCCGGTACGCCCGCGCCACGCGTGCCGGCGTCTCCCGCAGGCCCTCGCGGTCCGGGTCCTCTCCGACCGCGATCAGCAGCTCGCGTACGGCGTTCTCGGCCCGCTTCTCGTCGAACTCGCCGATCTGGCCCTCGCCGTCCAGCGTCACGGGGTCGGTCATCTGATGCCTCGTTCCTGATCCGTCCTGCGAACGGCATACCGAAATGCCGCACCCCCCAAGGCTAGAACCTGGGGGGTGCGGCATACATTCCGGGCCGGGAGCGACCGGGATCAGCTCTCGGGGCGGTCCTCCGGGGAGCGTTCCGGTGCCGGGTCGGCCGGGCTGCTCTTGGTGGTGGAGATCGCCGCCGCCGTGCCGTTCGCGCCGTTCGTCAGGGCCAGCTCCTTCGGGGAGAGCACCGGCGGACGGGTCGAGGGCGTACGGCGGGAGGAGCCGGTCCAGGCGGGCCGGGAGGGGCGCTTGACGATCTGGGAGAAGATCTCGGCGATCTCCTCCTTGCCCAGCGTCTCCTTCTCCAGCAGCGCGAGGACGAGGTTGTCGAGGACGTCGCGGTTCTCGACCAGGATCTCCCAGGCCTCGTTGTGCGCCGTCTCGATGAGCTTCTTGACCTCCTCGTCGACCAGCGCGGCGACCTCTTCCGAGTAGTCGCGCTGGTGGGCCATCTCACGCCCGAGGAACGGCTCGCTGTTGTCGCCGCCGAACTTGATCGCGCCGAGGCGCTCGGTCATGCCGTACTGGGTGACCATCGCACGGGCCAGGCCGGTGGCCTTCTCGATGTCGTTGGCCGCACCCGTCGTCGGGTCGTGGAAGACCAGCTCCTCGGCCGCGCGGCCGCCCAGCATGTAGGCGAGCTGGTCGAGCATCTCGTTGCGCGTGGTCGAGTACTTGTCCTCGTCCGGGAGCACCATCGTGTAGCCGAGGGCCCGGCCCCGGGACAGGATCGTGATCTTGTGGACCGGGTCGGAGTTCGGGGAGGCCGCCGCGACCAGGGCGTGTCCGCCCTCGTGGTACGCGGTGATCTTCTTCTCCTTGTCCGACATGATCCGGGTCCGCTTCTGCGGGCCCGCGACCACGCGGTCGATCGCCTCGTCCAGCATGTGGTTGTCGATCAGCTTCTGGTCGCTGCGGGCCGTCAGCAGCGCGGCCTCGTTCAGGACGTTGGCCAGGTCGGCGCCGGTCATGCCGGGGGTGCGGCGGGCGACGGCCGACAGGTCGACGTCGGGCGCGACCGGCTTGCCCTTCTGGTGGACCTTGAGGATCTCCAGCCGGCCCTGCATGTCGGGGCGGTCGACGGCGACCTGCCGGTCGAAGCGGCCGGGACGCAGCAGCGCGGGGTCGAGGATGTCGGGGCGGTTCGTCGCGGCGATGAGGATCACGCCGCCCTTGACGTCGAAGCCGTCCATCTCGACGAGGAGCTGGTTCAGGGTCTGCTCGCGCTCGTCGTGACCGCCGCCCAGGCCGGCGCCGCGGTGACGGCCGACCGCGTCGATCTCGTCTACGAAGACGATGGCCGGGGCGTTCGCCTTGGCCTGCTCGAACAGGTCACGCACCCGGGAGGCACCGACACCGACGAACATCTCGACGAAGTCGGAACCGGAGATCGAGTAGAACGGCACGCCCGCCTCGCCCGCGACGGCGCGCGCGAGCAGGGTCTTGCCGGTACCGGGCGGGCCGTACAGCAGCACACCCTTGGGGATCTTGGCGCCGACGGCCTGGAACTTGGCCGGCTCCTGCAGGAACTCCTTGATCTCGTGGAGCTCCTCGACGGCCTCCTCGGACCCGGCGACGTCGGCGAACGTGGTCTTCGGGGTGTCCTTGGTGATGAGCTTCGCCTTGGACTTGCCGAAGTTCATGACCCGGGAGCCGCCGCCCTGCATCTGGTTCATCAGGAACAGGAAGATGACCACGATGAGGACGAAGGGAAGCAGGGTGATCAGCAGCCCGACGAACGGGTTCTGCTTCGACGGCGAGACCGTGTAGCCGTCGGGGATCTGCTTGTCCTGGTACTTGTTCTGAAGGGTGTTGGCCAGGGTCACGCCCTGGTCGCCGATGTAGCTCGCCTGGATCTTCGAGCTGCCTTCGACCTTCTGGCCGTCCTTGAGCTGAACCTTGATGTTCTGCTCGTCACCGGTGGTCAGCTTGGCCGACTCGACCCTGTTGTCGTTGATCGCCTGGACGACCTGGCCGGTGTCCACCGTCTTGTAGCCGCCGGACGAGCCCACGACCTGCATCAACACGACCACGGCAAGGACGGCCAGCACGATCCACATGATTGGCCCACGGAAGTATCGCTTCACGTCCATCCACACGGAGCGGTGTCGCCCCGTCCCTCCTGCCATAGTGAGTTTGATAAGACAGTTCTTCTGACGGTACCCCAGCGTGGCGGCCCTCAGCCGCACGGGCGGGCCGACGTCCCGTCTGCATCCTCCAACGGTGCGGGGGCCCCAGGGGTTCCCGTGGCCCGCCGAAACGCCGCCGGACGCGCTGCGGGAGCGTCAGCCGCCGTACACGTGGGGCGCGAGCGTACCGACGAACGGGAGATTGCGGTACTTCTCGGCGTAGTCGAGCCCGTAGCCCACGACGAACTCGTTGGGGATGTCGAAGCCGACCCATTCCACGTCGATGGCGACCTTCGCGGCGTCGGGCTTGCGCAGCAGCGTGCACACCTTGAGGGAGGCGGGCTCGCGCGAGCCGAGGTTGGAGATCAGCCAGGACAGGGTCAGGCCGGAGTCGATGATGTCCTCGACGATGAGGACGTGGCGGCCCTTGATGTCCGTGTCGAGGTCCTTGAGGATCCGCACCACACCGGAGGACTGGGTGCCCGCGCCGTACGAGGACACCGCCATCCAGTCCATCGTGACGGGGGTGGACAGCGTGCGCGCCAGGTCGGCCATGACCATCACGGCGCCCTTGAGCACGCCGACGATGAGCAGGTCCTTGCCCGCGTACTCCGCGTCGATCTTCGCGGCCAGCTCGGCCAGCTTCGCGTCGATCTCTTCCTTGGTGATGAGTACCTTCTCGAGGTCGGCACCCATGTCGTTCGCGTCCACCCGCATCACTTTCGGTCGTCCCACCGGCCACTCCGGAACGTCCCGGCGATCCGTGCGCGGATCGGTGGGAGGGTCCGGATTCAGCCTTGCCGGATCACCAGTCTGCCACCCTGCCGCCGGGCGACGACTTTGCCGGGGAGGTTGATGGCCCCCTGGCCGCGCCAGCCGGTGATCAGCCGGTCGACTTCCTCGATGTGCCGGGCGAACAGGGCACCGCCGGGGGCGCCGGCCTCCAGGGCGGCGCGGCGCAGGATCCGGCGGCGTACGGCGGGCGGCAGGGCGTACAGCTTGGCGCACTCCAGTCCGCCGGTGGCGTCGCGGACGCCGGCCTCGGCCTGGCGGGCCCAGGTGTCGAGGGCGTCGGCGTCGTCCCGGGAGAGCTGGGCCGTACGGGCGAGGGCCTCGACGACGCCCTTGCCGAGGGCCTTCTCCAGGGCGGGCAGGCCCTCGTGGCGCAGCCGGGAGCGGGTGTAGGCGGGGTCGGCGTTGTGGGGGTCGTCCCAGACGGGGAGGGACTGGACCATGCAGGCCTTGCGGGCGGTCTGGCGGTCGACCTGGAGGAAGGGGCGCCGGTAACGGCCGCCGGCCCCCGAGACCGCGGCCATGCCCGACAGGGAGCGGATTCCGGAGCCGCGGGCGAGGCCCAGCAGGACGGTCTCGGCCTGGTCGTCGCGGGTGTGGCCGAGCAGCACGGCGGCGGCGCCGTGCCGGGCGGCGGCCGCGTCCAGCGCCGCGTAGCGTGCGTCGCGGGCGGCGGCTTCCGGGCCGCCCTCGCGGCCGACGGTGACGGCGGTGGCCTCCACGGGGTCGAGGCCGAGTGCGCGCAGACGCAGGACGACCTCTTCCGCGCGCAGGTCGGAGCCGTGCTGCAGGCCGTGGTCGACGGTGACGCCGCCGGCGCGGATGCCGAGCCGGGGCGCCTCGAAGGCGAGGGCGGAGGCGAGCGCCATGGAGTCGGCGCCGCCGGAGCAGGCCACGAGGACGAGCGGGGAGTCGGGGAGTGCGGACGCGCCCTCGGGCGGGCGTCCGGCGGCCGTCGTGGCGGGAACGCCGGCCGGGGTGTTCAGTTCGGTGAGGATGTCGTGGAGGACGCGGCGGACCGCCAGGCGTATCGCCGCGACCGCAGGATGGGGACCCATGTCCGGTGCCCTTCATGAAGTTGTCGGGGGTGAGCCCGAGGTTCGGTCACGCAGAGTGTGTAGATGGTGACAGAAACGGGCCGTTCCCCGAGCATCGCACGCCTGCCGAAGGCTCACGGTCCCTCGGACGGGTGATTGGAGGGTCGTTCGTCTGCCGTCGGCCGGAATCGTGCACGCCCGCACGCGCCGCTCACGCCTCCGGCTTGCGGTGCACCCGCGCGATCCAGTCCGCCGGTTTGGCGATCTCCGACTTGGTGGGGAGCGTGTTGGGCGAGGTCCAGACGCGGTTGAAGCCGTCCATGCCGCACTCGTCGACGACGGCCCGTACGAAGCGTTCGCCGTCCCGGTACTGGCGGAGCTTGGCATCGAGGCCGAGCAGCCTGCGCAGCGCCAGGTCGAGGCGGGAGGCGCCCTTGGCGCGACGCTGCTGGAACTTCTCGCGGATCTCCTCGACGCTCGGCACGACCTCCGGCCCCACGCCGTCCATCACGTAGTCGGCGTGGCCCTCCAGGAGGGACATCACGGCGGTGATGCGGCCGAGCACCTCGCGCTGGGCCGGGGTCTGCACCAGTTCGACGAGCGAGCGGCCGCCGTCGTCCTCCTCCGCGTCGGGGCGGCCTCCGGCGAGGGACTGGGCGGCCTCGCGGATCCGTTCGAGCACGGTCATGGGGTCGACGTCGGTCTCGGCGAGGAACGACTGGATTTCGCCCTCGATGTGGTCGCGCAGCCAGGGCACGGCGGTGAACTGCGTGCGGTGGGTCTCCTCGTGCAGGGTGACCCACAGGCGGAAGTCGTGGGGCTGGACGTCGAGTTCGCGCTCCACGTGCACGATGTTGGGCGCGACCAGGAGCAGCCGCCCGCCGCCGTTCGCGCCCGCGGGGAGTTCGCGGGTGGCCGGGGCGAACGTCTCGTACTGGCCGAGGACACGGGAGGACAGGAACGACAGCAGCATCCCCAGCTCCACGCCGGTGACCTTGCCGCCGACGGCGCCGAGGACCGCGTTGCCCGGGCCGCTGCCGCGCCGCTCCTGCATCTTCTCCAGCAGGGGTTTGAGCAGTTCCCGGAAGCCGGCGACGTTGACCCGGACCCAGCCGGGCCGGTCGACCACCAGGAGGGGGGTGTCGTGGGTCTCCTCGGTGCCCATCCGGGTGAAACCACGGACGTGCGCCTCCGCGGACTCGGCATGGCGGCGGAGTTCCGCGACGACGGCCCTGGCCTCGTCGCGGCTCACCTCGGGGCCCGGACGTACGAGCCGGGTCGCGGTCGCCACCGCGAGGTTCCAGTCGACCATGCCGGATTGTGCGCCGATGCTCGTCATGGGTCAACGGTACGGGAGCGCCGCCGCCGGAGGGCAGTCGTGCGGGGGCCTGTGCGGGCGCGGTGGGTGCGCGGCCCGGCGCCGGCGGGGTGCCGGCCGCGCCACCCGCGACGGCCCGCGGTCACGGAAGCGCCAACGCCGTCGCCGCCCCGTCCAGAGCCGACTGCGCCGCCCACGGGTCCGTCGTGTCGTTGGTCAGGAAGGCGAAGCCCAGGAGGCGGCCGTCGGGCGTGGTGACCGTGCCGGCGAGGGTGTTGACGCCGGTGAGGGTGCCGGTCTTGGCGCGGACGAGGCCCGCTGCGCCGTCCGTGTAGCGGGCGGCCAGGGTGCCGGTGAAGTGGGCGACGGGCAGGCCCGTGAGCACCGGGCGGAGCCGGGGGCGGTCGGGGGCGGCGGCCTCGGTCAGCAGGGCGGTGAGCAGGCCGGGGGTGATCAGGTCGGTGCGGTCCAGGCCGCTCCCGTCGTGGAAGCGGGCACCGCGCACCGGCAGGCCGAGCTGTTCGAGGCGGGCGGCGACGGCCGCGCCGGCCCCGGCGAAGTCGGCGCGTTCGCCGGTCGCCACGGCGGTGTGGCGGGCCAGGGCCTCGGCGAGGTCGTTGTCGCTGTTGGTCAGCATCCGCTCGACCAGGGCCGACAGCGGGGGCGAGGAGACCGTGGCGAGGGTGGCGGCGCGGGCCGTGGCCTTGGAGGGGCCGGGGGGCGAGGCGGTGATGCCGTGCTGCTTCAGGAGGTCCGCGAAGGTGCGGGCGGCGTCGGCGGCGGGGTCGGGCACGCGCGGGGCGGGGCCGCTGGTGGAGTCGTCGGTGCGGCCCTCGTCGGCCATCAGGGCGGTGACGGGGGCGAGGTTCTCGTTGACTCCGATCGGGTGGAGTTCCGGGCCGGCGTAGAGCGTCGTGTCGTACGACAGCGTCACCTTGCGCACGTCGCGTTTCTTCAGGGCGGCGGCGGTCCGCTCGGCGAGGGGACGCAGGCCGGCGAGGCCCCGGGTGTCCTCGCGGGCGGTGAGAGTGGGGTCGCCGCCGCCGACCAGGACGAGTTCGCCGGTGTCGGCCTCCAGGGCGGTGCGGGTGGTGAGGCGGTGGTCGGGGCCGAGGGCGGTGAGGGCGGCGACGGCGGTGGCGATCTTGGTGGTGGAGGCGGGGACGAGGGCGGCGTCGGCGTCGAGGCCGTACAGGCGCTTGCCGGTGGTCAGGTCGACGACGGCCGCCGCGCGGTGCTCGCCCAGCGCGGGGTCGTCCTTCAGCAGGGGGCCGAGGAGGTCCGCGAGGTTCTCGGTGCCGGGTGCGGCCCTGACACCGCCCGGGGTGGTGGCGCCGCCCAGGCCGGTCAGGACGGGCCCGGCGCTGGGTGCGGGACGGGGCGAACCGGACGCCGTACCGGAGGCCCCGGGTCCGCGGCCGTGATCTGCGCCACCCGTGCGCTCCAGCGCGGCGGCCCGGTCCCGCTCGGCCGTACGCTGACCCGTGGAGTCCCAGGGGCCGGCGGCGGTCACCACACCGGCGGCCAGTGCCAGCCCGGCGGTGGCGGCACCGGCGGTGTACTGCCAGGTCCCGGGCCGCGTGATCCGGGCGAGCTGCGGCGCCGTGGCCCGTGCGAAGCGCGCGACCCGCGGTCGGGCACTCCGGGCGAACCGGGTCAGACGGGGACGTACGGCTTCGGCGGCCCGCGCCAGATGCGGTCCCGCGGTCCGCCACGGTCTCAGCTCTGGCACTGTCACCAGCCCCTTTCGCGATCACACGCCTGCGTGAGGGACACTTAACCACCAGAACTATGTGCTGATCATGGAGGAGCGTCCGGTGGAGTTCGACGTCACGATCGAGATCCCGAAGGGTTCGCGGAACAAGTACGAGGTGGACCACGAGACCGGTCGTATCCGCCTGGACCGCCGCCTGTTCACCTCGACCGCCTACCCGACCGACTACGGCTTCGTCGAGAACACCCTCGGCGAGGACGGCGACCCGCTGGACGCGCTGGTCATCCTGGACGAGCCGACCTTCCCGGGCTGCCTCATCCGCTGCCGCGCGATCGGCATGTTCCGGATGACGGACGAGGCCGGCGGCGACGACAAGCTGCTGTGCGTCCCCTCGACCGACCCGCGTGTGGAGCACCTGCGTGACATCCACCACGTGTCGGAGTTCGACCGCCTGGAGATCCAGCACTTCTTCGAGGTCTACAAGGACCTCGAGCCCGGCAAGTCCGTCGAGGGCGCCGACTGGGTCGGCCGCGCCGACGCCGAGGCGGAGATCGAGCGGTCCTACAAGCGCTTCAAGGACCAGGGCGGCCACTGAGCAGTCGGCTTCCCGTAACGGGCCGCACGCACACGCGTGCGGCCCGTTCGCGTTTGAGTGACCATACTGAGGTCAACAGGAGGGTGTGTCGGTACCAGGGAGCGTTGCGCAGGTGACGGAGGCGGAGGAGCCCAAGCCGCAGTCGGACGAGGCCCGCAGTGCCTTCCGGCAGCCCAGTGGGGTCCCGGCGGTGGCCGACGGCGAGTCGTCGACGACGTCCGAGTTCGAGATCCCGCAGGGACTCGCCGTCCCGCGGCACACCGGCGGCGAGTCCGAGACGACCTCGGAGTTCTCGCTCCCCGAGGGCCTGGAGGCGCCGCCGGCCGCTCCCGCGGACACCGAGGGCTCGGCGTTCAGCATGCCGAGCACGCACAGCGCGTGGACCGCACCGGCCGCCTTCACCCCGGCCAGCGGCTTCCCGGCGGTCAACCTGGCGGACGTGCCCTGGCAGGACCGGATGCGCGCCATGCTGCGCATGCCGGTGGCCGAGCGGCCCGCGCCGGAGCCCTCGCAGAAGCACGACGACGAGACCGGCCCCGCCGTCCCGCGCGTGCTCGACCTGACGCTGCGTATCGGGGAGCTGCTGCTGGCGGGCGGTGAGGGCGCCGAGGACGTGGAGGCGGCCATGTTCGCCGTCTGCCGCTCCTACGGCCTGGACCGCTGCGAGCCGAACGTCACCTTCACCCTGCTGTCGATCTCCCACCAGCCGTCGCTGGTCGACGATCCGGTGACCGCGTCGCGGACGGTGCGCCGCCGCGGCACCGACTACACCCGGCTGGCGGCCGTCTTCCATCTGGTGGACGACCTGAGCGACCCCGACACGAACATCTCGCTGGAGGAGGCCTACCGGCGCCTCGCGGAGATCCGCCGCAACCGGCACCCGTACCCCACCTGGGTCCTGACCGTGGCGAGCGGTCTGCTCGCCGGTGGCGCCTCGCTGCTCGTCGGCGGCGGCCTGACCGTGTTCTTCGCGGCGATGTTCGGCTCGATGCTCGGCGACCGGCTGGCTTGGCTGTGCGCCGGGCGGGGACTGCCGGAGTTCTACCAGTTCGCGGTGGCCGCGATGCCGCCGGCCGCGATGGGCGTGGCGCTGACGGTGACCCACGTCGACGTGAAGGCGTCCGCGGTCATCACCGGTGGGCTGTTCGCGCTGCTGCCCGGGCGGGCGCTGGTCGCGGGGGTGCAGGACGGCCTGACCGGCTTCTACATCACCGCCGCAGCGCGTCTGCTGGAGGTCATGTACTTCTTCGTGAGCATCGTCGCCGGGGTGCTGGTGGTGCTGTACTTCGGCGTCCAGCTCGGCGCCCAGCTCAATCCGGACGCCGCGCTGGGCACCGGCGACGAACCGTTCGTGCAGATCTTCGCCTCGATGCTGCTGTCGCTGGCCTTCGCGATCCTGCTCCAGCAGGAGCGGTCCACGGTGCTGGCGGTCACCCTGAACGGCGGCATCGCCTGGTGCGTGTACGGCGCCATGCACTACGCGGGCGACATCTCGCCGGTGGCCTCCACGGCCGCCGCGGCGGGGCTGGTGGGCCTGTTCGGGCAGTTGATGTCCCGCTACCGGTTCGCGTCGGCGCTGCCGTACACGACGGCGGCGATCGGGCCGCTGCTGCCCGGTTCGGCGACGTACTTCGGTCTGCTCGGGATCGCGCAGGGCGAGGTCGACGCGGGCCTGCTGTCACTGTCCAACGCGGTGGCGCTGGCGATGGCCATCGCGATCGGGGTGAACCTGGGCGGGGAGATCTCGCGGCTGTTCCTGAGGGTGCCCGGCGCCGCGAGTGCGGCGGGACGCCGGGCTGCCAAGCGGACGAGGGGTTTCTAGCGCGGGGTCAGCGGCCCTGGTTGTACGGGTACTGGTCGCCGTACTGCTGGGGCTGGTCGCCGTAGCCCCGCGGGTACTGCTGGGCGTACGGCTGCTGCGGGGGCTGCTGGTACTGCTGCGGCCGGTCGTACTGCTGCGGCTGCTGGGGCTGCTGGTACTGCTGGGGCCCGTCGTACTGCTGCGGCTGCTGGTACTGCCGGGGCTGCTGCGGCTCGTCGTACGGGTCGACCCTGCGGAGCCGGGTCGTGGCGTCGTCCATGACCGGGTACGGCGACTGGTGCGGCTGGGCGGCCGCGGGGGCCGGTGCCGGTGCGGCCTCGGCCGCGCGCTGCTTCTTCTTGCGCTCGCGCAGGTACTCGATGGCGATCGGGACGACGGAGACCACGACGATCAGGACGAGGATCGCCTCGACGTTGCTCCGGATGAACTCGATCTGGCCGAGCCAGTAGCCCGCGAGGGTGACGCCGGTGCCCCAGGCGACGCCGCCGATGACGTTGTACGTGAGGAAGGTGCGGTACTTCATGCGGCCGGCGCCCGCCACGATGGGGGCGAAGGTGCGCACGATGGGCACGAAGCGGGCCAGGACGATCGCCTTGGGGCCGTACTTGTCCATGAACTCGTGCGCCTTCTCCAGGTTCTCCTGTTTGAAGAGCTTGGAGTTGGGGCGGCTGAAGAGCCGGGGCCCGAAGAACTTGCCGATCGTGTAGCCGACCTGGTCGCCGAGGACGGCTGCGGCCACGATCAGGGTGCACACCAGCCACAGCGGCTGGCTGATGAACTCGCCCTGGGCGACGAACAGGCCCGCGGTGAAGAGCAGCGAGTCGCCGGGCAGGAACGCGAAGAGTCCTGACTCGGCGAAGACGATGAGCAGGATGCCCGGCAGACTGAACGTCTCGATCAGGTAGTCCGGGCTGATCCACTCGGGACCGAGCGCAAGGGTGGTCACGGGATGTGGCTCCTGCTGCTGGGAGGGGGGATGCGGGCTGGACCTGGCTGCCCAAACGTACAACGCAGCCGCGGTGTCCCAGGTTCCACGGGGTACCTCGGGGTGCACTGCGACGTTTCCCGGGGAAACCTGAGGACCATGGGAATTGAAGAATACGGCGGCGGCCAGGGCCCGCAGCCCGACGTGCTCGTGGTGACGACCAACGACCTGCCGGGCCACCGGGTGCAGGAGGTGATCGGGGAGGTCTTCGGGCTGACCGTGCGTTCCCGGCACCTGGGGAGCCAGATCGGCGCCGGGCTGAAGTCGCTGGTCGGCGGTGAGCTGCGCGGGCTGACGAAGACGCTGGTCGAGACGCGCAACCAGGCGATGGAGCGGCTGGTCGAGCAGGCACGCGCGCGGGGGGCCAACGCGGTGCTGTCCTTCCGCTTCGACGTGACGGAGGCGGCGGACGTGGGCACCGAGGTGTGCGCGTACGGGACGGCGGTGGTCGTGGCCCGGGAGTGAGACCCGGGCCACGACCACCGGTCAGGGGGTGTGCCGGGCGGCGTTGGCGAGGATCGCGTCGCGCATGTAGGCGGCGAGGCCGGGCCGCGCGGCGTCGATGTTTCGCGTGAAACGTTCGTCCGAGACGTACATCTCGCCCAGGCAGGCGTGCATCTCGTACCCGCAGTCGTAGTGGTTGCGGGCGATGCCCCGCCGGTGGTCCTCGGCGGCGTCCATGGCCCCCTCGGAGCCGGCGGGCTCGCCCGCGTCCATCAGGGCGACGAAGCGCCGGGTGAGCGCGTCGGCCTCGTCCTGGATGCGCTGCCAGTCCTCCTTGGTGTAGGAGTCGGTCTTCTCCCTGGACTGGCGGTAGGCGTCGGTGTCGCCCCAGCGCTCCTTGACCTCCTCCTCGTACTGGTCGGGGTCGAAGTCGCCGAAGACCTCGAACTTCTCCTCGGGCGTGAGGTTGATGCCCATGCTGCGTGCCTCCATGGCGTGCTCCACGGCCGCCGCCATCTTCTGCAGCTTCTCGATCCGGGCGGTCAGCAGCTCGTGCTGGCGGCGCAGGTGCGCGCGCGGGTCCGCGGCCGGGTCGTCGAGCAGGGCGGCGACCTCGTCGAGCGGGAAGCCCAGCTCCCGGTAGAACAGGATCTGCTGCAGCCGGTCGAGGTCGGCGTCGCTGTAGCGCCGGTGGCCCGCGTGGCTGCGCCCGCCGGGTACGAGCAGGCCGATGTCGTCGTAGTGGTGCAGCGTGCGCACCGTCACCCCGGCGAAGCCGGCCACCTGTCCCACGGAGTAGCTCACTTCCGCTCCCTTCTGTGACGCCGTCCACGCTGCCTCCTCACGTGACGTGAGGTGCAAGTCCCGCCGGCGCCGCCCCGCCCAACCGGTACGGCTCCGCCCGGCCGGTACGGCCCCGGGTGCGGCGACCGGGGCCCCGTCCTACCGTCGGTCGTATGCCACTGCACCACGGGCCCCGCCCGCCGCGGGACGACGACCCGAAGCGGCGCCGGCTCGCCCTGAACCCCTTCTACGCGACGGCGGACCCCCTCGGCGGCATGACCGAGGCCCCGCCCACGCACCGGCTGCCCGACTCCCCGCTGCCGCCGGAGACCGCGTACCGGCTGGTCCACGACGAGCTGATGCTGGACGGCAACGCGCGGCTGAACCTGGCCACCTTCGTGACCACCTGGATGGAGCCGCAGGCCGGGGTGCTGATGGGTGAGTGCCGGGACAAGAACATGATCGACAAGGACGAGTACCCGCGCACCGCCGAGCTGGAACGGCGGTGCGTGGCGATGCTCGCCGGCCTGTGGCACGCGCCCGACCCGCAGAAGGCCGTGGGCTGCTCGACGACCGGGTCGAGCGAGGCGTGCATGCTGGCCGGGATGGCGCTGAAGCGGCGCTGGGCGCTGCGCAACGCCGACCGCTACCCGGCGAAGGACGTGCGGCCCAATCTCGTGATGGGGGTGAACGTCCAGGTCTGCTGGGAGAAGTTCTGCACGTTCTGGGAGGTGGAGGCCCGGCAGGTCCCGTTGGAGGGCGAGCGCTTCCACCTGGACCCGCAGGCCGCCGCCGAGCTGTGCGACGAGAACACCATCGGCGTCGTCGGCATCATGGGCTCCACCTTCGACGGCTCCTACGAGCCGGTCGCCGACCTGTGCGCGGCCCTGGACGCCCTCCAGGAGCGGACCGGGCTGGACGTCCCGGTGCACGTCGACGGGGCCTCCGGGGGCATGGTCGCGCCGTTCCTGGACGAGGACCTGGTCTGGGACTTCCGGCTCCCGCGGGTCGCCTCGATCAACACCTCGGGGCACAAGTACGGGCTGGTCTACCCGGGTGTGGGCTGGGCACTGTGGCGGGACTCGGCGGCGCTCCCCGAGGAGCTGGTGTTCCGCGTGAACTACCTGGGCGGGGACATGCCGACCTTCGCGCTGAACTTCTCCCGGCCGGGCGCGCAGGTGGTGGCGCAGTACTACACGTTCCTGCGGCTGGGGCGCGAGGGCTACCGGGCCGTGCAGCAGAACGCGCGGGACATCGCGGGCTCGCTCGCGCGGCGGGTGGCGGCGCTGGGCGACTTCCGGCTGCTGACGCGCGGCGACCAGTTGCCGGTGTTCGCCTTCACGACGGCCGACGACGTGACGGCGTACGACGTCTTCGACGTGTCCCGGCGGCTTCGGGAGGGCGGCTGGCTGGTGCCGGCGTACACCTTCCCGCCGCACCGCGAGGACCTCTCCGTGCTGCGGGTGGTGTGCCGCAACGGCTTCTCGGCGGACCTGGCGGACCTGCTCCTGGACGACCTGGAGCGGCTGCTCCCGGAGCTGCGCCGTCAGCCGCACCCACTGACCCGGGACAAGGGCGCGGCGACGGGGTTCCACCACTGACGGCGGTCCGCGCCGGCCCGGGCTGCCGTGGGAGCCCGCCTCCGGAGGTGGCGCGGAGGTCACGCTCGAAGTCGGGCCCGGCCTCCCCCGCGTCTTCCAGCAGCACTACGGCCGGCCGGAGGAGGCGGACGCCGCGCTCGACCGCGCCGCCCGCTGCCTCACCGCCCGCCTCGCCGCCGGGCGCCCCGCACCGGTGCACTGACGCCCGCTCCGATGGCCGGGGCCGCCCGCATCAGCGGCTGAGCCGCGCGAACCGTGCCACCGCCAGCGGGAAGAACACGGCGAGCAGGGCCAGCGGCCAGGCGAGGGCCGCCCAGACGTGGCCGGACTCGCCGCCGGGGCTGCCGAACAGGTCGCGCACGGCGGTGGCGGTCTGGGACAGCGGGTTCCACTGGACGACCGTGCCCAGCCAGCCGGGCATCGAGTCGGGCGTGGCGAAGGCATTGGAGAGGAAGCCGACCGGCCAGACCAGGATCTGCACCGCCTGCACCAGCTCGGGCTTCCCGGCCACCAGGGCCAGGAAGATGCCGATCCACAGCATGGCGAAGCGGAAGAGCAGCAGCAGGCCGACAGCGCCCAGGAAGGCGCCCGGACCGCCGTGGGCCCGCCAGCCCAGCGCGGAGCCGACGCCGATCAGCACGACGAGGCCGAGCGCCGACTGGAGCATGTCGGCGGCGGAACGGCCCACCAGGACCGCACCGTTGGCCATCGGCAGGGAGCGGAAGCGGTCGACGACGCCCTTGTCGAGGTCCCGGGTGACGGCGATCATCGTGCCCTCCAGGCCGAACGCCATGGTGAGCGCGAGCATCCCGGGGACGAGGTAGTCGACGTACTCGCCGCTCACGCCCCGGCCGCCGCCGACCAGGTAGCCGAACATCAGCAGCAGCATGACCGGGAAGACCAGGCCGACCACGACCGTCACCGGCTGACGCTGCCAGCGGGCCAGCTCGCGGCGGGTCATGGTCCAGGAGTCGGACAGGGCGTGGGACATGCGGGGCGCGGGGGTGGTGGTGCTCACGCCGCCTCCTTCGTGCGGTCGGTGAGGTGAAGGAAGACCTCGTCCAGGGTCGGGCGGCGCAGGGCCACGTCCTCGGCCTCGATGCCGGCCTCCTCCAGCGCCCGTACGACGCCGGAGAGCGCCGCCATCCGGTCGGTGACCGGGGCGCTGAGCAGCCGGCGGTCGGCGTCGACGCGGATGCCGGGCAGCGGCAGCAGGGCCACCGCGGCGTCCAGTCGGCCGGCGTCGCGCAGGACGACGTCGACGCGGTCGCCGCCGGTGGCCGCCTTCAGCTCGTCGGCCGTGCCGTCGGCGACGACGCGGCCCGCGTCCACGACCGAAATGCGGTCGGCCAACTGGTCGGCCTCCTCCAGGTACTGGGTGGTGAGCAGGACCGTCGTGCCCCCGCCGACCAGGGAGCGGACCGAGTTCCACACCTCGGCGCGGCCGCGCGGGTCGAGGCCGGTGGTCGGCTCGTCGAGGAAGAGCACCTCCGGTTCGGTGATGAGGGACGCGGCCAGGTCCAGGCGGCGTCGCATGCCGCCGCTGTAGGCGCCGACCGGCTTGCGTCCGGTGTCGCCGAGGCCGAAACGGGCGAGCAGTTCGTCGGCACGCGCGCGTGCCCGCCGGGCGCCCAGGTGGTGGAGACGGCCGAACATCTCCAGGTTCTGCCGGCCGCCCAGTTCCTCGTCGAGCGCCGCGTGCTGGCCGAGCAGGCCGATGCGCAGCCGAACCGCGTACGGCTGGGCGACGACGTCGTGACCCGCCACCTCGACGCGGCCCGCGTCGGGCCGCAGCAGGGTGGACAGGATGCGGACCAGGGTCGTCTTGCCCGCTCCGTTCGGGCCCAGCACGCCGTGCACCGTGCCGCGCGTGACGGTCAGGTCGAGCCCGTCCAGCGCGTCCTTGCTGCCGTACCTCTTGCGTGCGCCTTCGACGGTGATCGCCGTGTCGGCCACTGTCACTCCCCCCACTGTGCTTGCGAACACAAGCTAGCCAAATTTGACTACCTCCGCGGACGATAATGCCCGCCCTCCGGTTGGTCAAACTTGATTAGCGGGTGTCCCCGTCGTGCGGCCGCCCCGTGGCGAAGGGGTTCTCCTCGCCCTCCGCCAGTACGCCGACGAACGGGGCTCCCTCGCCGGCGAAGGTGTACGCGCCGTCCCGGACGCGTTCGACGAGGCCGCGGGTCCACTCGGCGCCCGAGTCGGCCGAGTGGAGCCAGTAGTTCATGATCTCGCCGATGTGCCCGTACTGGCCGGGCCCCTCCGCGGGCAGGTAGTACTCCGTGACGGCGGCCCGCCACTCCTCGATCTTCCGCACCCGCTCCTCCAGGAGCCCGAGGACCTCCTCGCGCGGGAGGTCGACCATGAAGCCGAGCGCCGCGGTGAGCACGTCCGGCCGCTGGTCGTAGGCGGTGAGGTAGGCGCGGAGCAGGGCGAAGTACTCCTCGGTGCCCCGCTCGGTGATCTCGTACTCCACCCGCGGCGGTCCGCCCACCGTGGACGGGGCGATCTCGTGTGCGAGGAGCAGCCCCTGTTTCGCCATCTGCTTCAGCGCGTGGTAGATCGAACCGGGTTTGGTGTTCGACCACTCGTGCGCGCCCCAGTACTCCAGGTCGTTACGCACCTGGTAGCCGTGGGCCCGCCCGTGCTGGCGGACCGCGCCGAGCACGAGGAGACGGATCGCTGACATGGGGCCAGCCTAGATCCCGCGCCGCGGTCCGCCCGCCGGGGCCCTCGCGGCCCTCGGCACTCTCAGAACGGGAACCCGCTGCGCCCGTGCTGCACCGAAATCCACTTCTGGGTCGTGAAGGCGTCCAGCATGGTGTCGCCGTTGAGGCGGCCGACGCCGGAGTGCTTCTCGCCGCCGAAGGGAACGATCGGCTCGTCGTGCACGGTGCCGTCGTTCACGTGGAACATGCCGGTGTCGATCTGCTTGGCGAAGTTGACGCCGCGCTCGACGTCCCCGGTGTGCACGGCGCCGCTCAGCCCGTACGGCGTGTCGTTGACGAGGCGCACGGCCTCCTCCTCGCCGTCGAAGGGGACGAGGAAGGCGACCGGGCCGAAGACCTCCTGGCGCAGCAGCGCGGAGTCGGCGGGCAGGCCGGTGAGGACCGACGGCTCGACCAGGTTGTCCGTGACCGTGCCGCGCACCAGGGCGGTCGCGCCCTCGGCGAGCGCCTGCTCGACGACGCCGGAGAGGGCGTCCGCCTGCGAGGAGTTGATCACCGGACCGATGACGGTCGACGGGTCGCGCGGGTCACCGGCCTTGAGGCTCTTCACCTTGGCGACGAACTTCTCGGTGAACTCGTCGGCCACCGCGCGGTCGACCAGCACCCGGTTGGCCGCCATGCAGACCTGGCCCTGGTGGACGTAGCGGCTGAAGACGGCGGCGTCGACCGCGTAGTCCACGTCGGCGTCGTCGAGGACCACCAGGGCGCTGTTGCCGCCCAGTTCGAGGACGGCGCGCTTGAAGTGGGCGGCGCAGACGGTGGCCACGTGGCGGCCGACCTTGTCGGAGCCGGTGAAGGAGATCACCTTCGGCACCGGGTGCTCGATGAAGGCGTCGCCGATCTCCGCGATGTCGGTGACCACGACGTTGAGCAGGCCGCCCGGCAGTCCGGCGTCCTCGAGGATCTTCGCGACCAGGGTCCCGCCGACGACCGGCGTGTTCTGGTGCGGCTTGAGCACGACGCCGTTGCCCAGCGCGAGGGCCGGGGCGACCGACTTCAGGGAGAGCAGGAAGGGGAAGTTGAAGGGGCTGATGACACCCACGACACCGACCGGCACGCGGTAGACGCGGTTCTCCTTGCCGTCGGCCGGGGACGGGATGATGCGGCCCTCGGGGGCCAGCGCCAGGTGGACCGCCTCGCGCAGGAACTCCTTGGCCAGGTGCAGTTCGAAGGCGGCCTTGAGGCGGGTGCCGCCCAGCTCGGCGACGATCGCCTCGCTGATCTCCTCCTCGCGCTCCTCCACCAGGCGCAGCGCCATCTCGAACACCGCGCGGCGCGCGTACGGGTTGGTGGCGCCCCACTGCTTCTGCGCGCGCTCGGCGGCCCGGTAGGCGGCGTCGACCTCGTCGACCGTGGCTATGGTGATCGAGGCGAGCTTCTCGTTGTCGTACGGGTTGAAGTCGATGATGTCCCAGGAGCCGCTGCCCTGGCGCCACTCGCCGTCGATGTACTGCTGGGCGAGGTCGGTGAAGTACGACGACATGAGAACCCTCAATCCCCTCAACTGCCGCAGCCGCCGCGAGCGCGGACCGCCTGATGGAGCGTCATCGTACTTATGTTTCAGGAGAGTTGGAGCAGACCGCGCAGAACGTCCCGGCTCTCGTCGGGGCCCGGGCTGTCCTGCTGGAGCTCCTTCAGCGCCCGCTCGTACTGGGTGACGTCCTCCTGCTTGTCCAGGTACAGCGCGCTGCTGAGCTGCTCCAGGTAGACGACGTCCGAGAGGTCGGACTCGGGGAAGCTGAGGATCGTGAACGCGCCGCTCTCGCCGGAGTGCCCGCCGAAGCCGAACGGCATCACCTGGAGGCGCACGTTGGGGCGTTCGGACACCTCGATCAGGTGCTGGAGCTGGCCGCGCATCACCTCGCGGTCGCCGTAGGGACGCCGCAGGGCCGCTTCGTCGAGCACGATGTGGAACTCGGGTGCGTTCTCCGCGACCAGGTGCTTCTGCCGTTCCAGGCGCAGCGCGACCCGCCGCTCGACGTCCTCCTCGCCGGCGCCCTTCATGCCGCGCCGGACGACCGCGCGGGCGTACTCCGGGGTCTGCAGCAGGCCGTGCACGAACTGCACCTCGTAGACGCGGATCAGCGAGGCGGCGCCCTCCAGGCCCACGTAGGTGGGGAACCAGCTCGGCAGCACGTCCGAGTAACTGTGCCACCAGCCCGCGACGTTGGCCTCCTTGGCGAGGGAGAGCAGGGAGGCCCGCTCCTGCTCGTCCGTGATGCCGTACAGCGTCAGCAGGTCCTCGACGTCCCTGGTCTTGAAGCTCACCCGGCCCAGCTCCATCCGGCTGATCTTCGACTCGGAGGCGCGGATCGAGTAGCCCGCCGCCTCCCGCGTGATCCCCCGCGTCTCACGCAGTCGCCTGAGTTGTGATCCGAGCAGCATGCGCCGCACCACCGATCCGGGCTCTCCCGCGCTCACGTTCGCCAGCCTCCCCAACCGTGTTCAGGGGCCGAAGTCTGCCACTAAAACACTTCGAGCAGTACTCGTCCGGTTACGGAAACGGAATCGAGCCAACGGGAGCGTGCGGGATTCTGCACGCACCGGACCGGAATCAGCCGCCGCGGGAGGTGAAGAGGGGGCGAAGATGACGGAAAAATTGGCCAACAAGCGGTACGGGCAGGTCCAATTCGGTCACGTGCACGTGCATCTGCCCTTGCATCTGTCGTACGCATCCGAAACCATGGTCCCCGCACCACCGCGCCGCATCGCTACGACCGCGAACTCCCGGGAGTGCCTCGCATGGGGACGAATGGATCGACCATGCTCGAGCCGTTACGGCAGGGCCTTCCACCACTCGACCCCGCGGCCGTGTCGAACGCCGCCTCCTGCGCCCTGCCGCCCCGCCACGAAGCGGTGCGCGAGGCCCGGCGGTTCACCCGCAGGACGCTCGACGGCTGGGAGACCGGCGACCGCTTCGACGACGTCTGCCTGGTGGTGTCGGAACTCGTCACCAACGCCCTGCGCCACGCGCTGCCCGCGGACGCCCCGCGCCACGACGAGCGGCACGGGCCCGTCCGGCTGCACCTGATGCGCTGGACCGAGCGGCTGGTGTGCGCGGTGCGCGACCCCAGCCACGAGAGCCCGGTGGCCCGGGAGACGGACGACTTCTCGGCCGAGTCGGGCCGCGGCCTGTTCCTCGTCGACTCCTTCAGCGACGGCTGGGGCTGGCACCCGCTCGCCGGGACGCTGCAGGGCAAGGTGGTCTGGGCGCTGTTCCGCGTCTAGCGCGGGCCCGGCCGGGGCCGGTTCAGCTCGCGATCAGGTGGTCGAACTCGCCGTCCTTGACGCCCAGCAGCATGGCCTCGATCTCCGCGCGCGTGTAGACGAGGGCGGGACCGTCGGGGAAGCGGGAGTTGCGCACCGCCACCGCCCCGTCGGGCAGGCGCGCGAACTCCACGCACGAACCCTGCGAGTTGCTGTGCTGGCTCTTCTGCCAGGCCGCGTCGCGCAACTGCGTGGCGGCCATGCCGTTGTACACGTCGTACACGTCGTGGTCCACAGGTCGCTCCCCGGGGTGCACTGGCTGATGTGGCCATTGATGCAGTGGTCAACTGATCCGGATCATAACCCTGTTCACGTGCAGATGCATGAGCAAATGCACGTGCACGCGCGGTGGTCCCGCGGTTACAGCAGTGGCGGCCAACCTGGCGGGCCCTGCCCACTACGACGCCGGGCCCGGGAAAGTCGTTCCCTCATGTGCCCCCGGATTCGAAGAATATGCAACAACATACGACAGCACCGGGGCCCGGCCGGTACGGACGGACCCCGGTGCGGTGGCTGGTGAGCAAGGTACGGCGGAGCGGCCGGCGGATGCCGCGTCCGCTCCCGCTCAGACCTCCAGGAACGTGTCGAAGGCGGGCGGCAGCCGCTCCCACGCGTCCTGCCCCGCGGCGTACTCGGCGTCGGTCAGCAGGCAGGAGTCCAGGAGCCGTTCCAGGCCGTCGCGGTCGAGGCCCGGGGAGGTGAAGACCAGGTGCTGACAGCGGTCGCCGTGCTCGGGGTGCCAGTCGAGCGCGGCGGCGGCACGGCGCACCGGCGGCACCAGGTCCCAGGCCGCGTCCGGAAGCGCGGCGAGCCACGGCCCCGCGCCCTCCACGCACAGGGCACCGCCCGCGGCGTCCCAGTGCAGCAGCGTGTCCCCCTTGCCGGCGAGCCAGAACCGCCCCCGGCTGCGGGCCGCGGCGCAGGTCAGGTCCTCGAGCGCGGCGTACAGCCGCTCCGGGTGGAAGGGACGGCGGCGGCGCCAGACCAGGGTGGCGACACCGTGCGCGTCGGCCTCGGCGGGCAGCAGGGCGCAGGCCGGGTGCTGTGCGGCCGCCGCTGCCTCCACGTCGAACCCGGCGAGCGCGGCCCGCGCCAGCTCCGAGGGCGGGGACGCCTCCGGGGAGCCCGCCGGGCCGCCCTCGCCGACCGTGACCCGGCGGGCGGTCGGATGGAGCTGGGTGAGCAGCTCGCGGTCCTCGTCGTCCGCCTGCGGCGAGCCGGGGAGGGACTCGGCGAGGGCGAGGACGGAGGCGTACTCCAGTTGCCGCGCGAAGGTGTCCGCGACGGTGCGCCGGTCGGTGGCCGCCGCGGCGAGACCGCCCTCGGCGAGGTCGTCGCCGTTGCCGAGGTACGGCAGGACCAGGGCCGGGTCGACGGCGGTGATCACGCCGGTCACGGCGAAGCCGCCGTTGGCCACCACCTCCGCCATCGCCTTGGGCTCGACGGAGTCCCACAGTTCGACGACGGCCAGCGGGGTGACCCCGGCCTCCGCGAGCCGCACCAGCTCCGGGACGAGATCCTCGCGCAGGGCGCAGCACGCGCAGTCGTCGACCAGGGGCGCCTCGCCCGCGCGGAGGACACCCGTGGCGTCCCGCACGGTGCGTACGACGGTGCCCGCGGCGGCCGTCGCGAGGTCGTGGTGGAGGACGACGCTGCCGGGCACTTCGGCCAGCAGCCGTGCCACGGCCGCCCGGCGCGCGTCGGCGTGCAGCCCGCCGACGATCACCACCGGCAGCGCGTGGCGGGGCTCCGGCCGGCTCACGCCCCGCCCCCCTTGCCGTACCGGCGCTCGAAGCGCTCCACGCGCCCGGCGGTGTCCAGGACGCGGGCGGTGCCGGTGCAGAAGGGGTGGCTGACGTGGGAGACCTCGACGTCGACGACCGGGTGGGTGCGGCCGTCCTCCCACTCGACCGTGCACCCGCCGGTCATGGTCGAGCGGGTGAGGAAGGCGTAGCCCGCGGCCCGGTCACGGAAGACGACCGGGCGGTAGTCGGGGTGGATTCCCTTGCGCACGGCGTCTCAGCGCTCCTCTCGGAAGTCGACGTGCCGGCCGGCCTTCGGGTCGTACTTGCGCAGGACCAGCCGGTCCGGGTCGTTGCGGCGGTTCTTGCGGGTGACGTAGGTGAAGCCGGTCCCGGCCGTGGACCTGAGCCTGACGACCGGTCGGAGTTCGTTGCGTGCCATGCCTGCTATCTTACTGAAAATGAATTCCATTAACAGTTAGGGCTCTCGGGCCCGGAGGAGAGGTACGTCACCGTGTCCGCCCACTGCATGCTGACCGGGGCCCGGCCCGGTTTCGGCAACCGCGTCTCCCACTCCCACCGGCGCACCTCGCGCCGCTTCGACCCCAACGTCCAGACGAAGCGCTACTGGCTGCCCGGCGAGCGCCGGCACGTGCGGCTGCGGCTGAGCGCCAAGGGCATCAGGACGCTCGACGCGATCGGCGTCGAGGCGGCGGTGGCGCGCATCCGTGCCCGGGGAGTGAGGATCTGATGGCGAAGAAGAGCAAGATCGCGAAGAACGAGCAGCGGCGGGCGACCGTCGCGCGCCACGCCGAGCGCCGGGCCGAGCTGAAGGAGATCGTCCGCCGCCCCTCGTCGACGGAGGCCGAACGGCTCGCCGCCCAGCGGGAACTGCGCAGGCAGCCGCGCGACGCGAGTCCCACGCGGGTGCGCAACCGCGACCAGGTCGACGGACGCCCGCGCGGATACTTCCGGGACTTCGGGCTCTCCCGGGTGAACCTGCGGGAGCAGGCGCACGCCGGGCATCTTCCCGGGGTGCGCAAGTCGTCCTGGTAGCTTGCCGCTTGTTCGGGGCCGAACCGGCCGTCCGGCTACAGCTTGGAGCTTCCGGTGACCTGGGTGACCGCGCGGAGAACGGCGAGCACGGCGAACACGGCGAGCACGTCCGGCGCGGGAGCCCCGCCCCGGCGGCCCCGGGGGCGAAGGCGGCGGTACGCGCGGGGGGCCGCGCCGGCCCTGGGGCTGGCGCTGGCCCTGGCGCTGACCGCGTGCTCGGACGGCGGCGACTCCGGCGACTCCGGCGACGACGGACCGGGGGGCGCCGCCGCCTCCGCCACGGCACCCGGCGCGTCCGCGAGCCCGGGTCAGGACGGCGACGCGGGCGGGACGCCGTCGTCGGGGACCGCCGGCGACCTGGAGGGAAGCTGGCTGGCGACCAGGGACGGCCAGGCCGTCGCGCTGATGGTCAACGGCGGCAAGGCGGCCCTCTTCGCCACCGGCGGGACCGTGTGCAGCGGCACGACGGCCGGAACCTCCGGCACCCGCACCATCCGCCTCACCTGCACCGGCGGCAGCGACGAGCGGACGGTCGGCAAGGTCGGGGCGGTCGGCGCGACCTCGCTCACGGTGGTCTGGGAGGGCGGCCTCGGCGAGGAGACGTACCAGCGGTCCGAGGGCGGTTCCCTGCCGCCGGGCCTGCCGACGGCCGGCCTCGGTTCCTGAGCGGACGACCGGGCGCTACCCCAGCGGCTTGCGGCGGCCGACCCGGGCCGCGTCGGCCGCGCGGGTGCCCTCGGTCCACCCGGCCGCGTCGGCGCCGCCGCGCAGCCGGGTCGTGGTCGTCTGCGGGAACATGCGCTCCGCGCGGTCGGCGACCGCGGCCTCGCGGGAGGCGAGTACGGGCAGGAGGTCCGCCTCCGCCGCCGCGCCCGTGGTGGCGGAGGCGGAGGTGGCCGCCTCGGCCGCGGCCCGCAGCCGGGTGCCCGCGCGGTGGGCGTAGGCGGCGAGGAACGACTGCCGGAAGGTCTTGGTGCGCTTGCGCCCGCCGGCCCGCTGGCCGGCCTCCGCCTTCGTCATCGCGGCCTCGGCCTGCACCAGCAGGGAGGTGTAGAGGAGTTCGACAGCCTCCAGGTCGGCCTCGAAACCGACGACGGTGGAGAAGCCGAAGGGCTCGTTCCACACGGCCCTGCAGTGGTTGGCGTCGGCCACCGCGTCCAGCAGCACCGCCTTGGCCTGCTCGTAGGGCGGCTCCACCCCGATCCGGCAGGCCCCCGGGGCGTCGGGGGCCGGGGCGCCGGCGGCCAGCAGCGCCTCGTCGACGCTGTGCCGGGTCATCAGCTCCTGGGCCTTGGCACTCAGCGCCTCCGCCTCCTCGGGGTACCCGGTCGCCTCCGCCTTGGCCAGCAGCGCCCGGATGCGGGCGAGGGCACGGGACTCCGGCCGGACCGCACGGCGCGGTGCGCCCGGCTGCTCCAGCGGCTCCAGCGGCTCCAGCGCGGGCAGTCGCAGCAGCAGGCGGTACAGCTCCAGTACGGCCGTGGCGTGCGAGAAGCGGTCGGTGCGGGGCGCCGCCTCGTCCGGCACGGCGTCGAGCTGGGCGGCCCAGCGCGGTCCGCGCGGACGGTCGTGCGGCGCCCGGGCGCGGATCAGCGCGGCCACCAGCCGTACGTGCACCTCGTCCAGTTCGCGCCGCACGATCCGCACCAGGTCGGCGGGCTGCCAGCCGCGCCGCCAGGCCGTGGCCACGAACTCCTCGCCGCGCGCGAGGAGTTCGGTGTCCGCCGCCGGGTCGGCCGCGAGCAGCGAAGCGGCCGTGTCGAGGGCGTCGTCGGCGGTGTCGTACAGGGCGGCCTCGAAGGCGCGGTCGACGGTGCGGGGCGTACTCACCCGGCGATGGTGCCACGACCCGCGCAGCGGAAGACGACTGTCAACCATCGGTTGACAGCACCTGGGGCGCAACCTACGGTTGACACATGACGACCGACCCGAGCATCACGTCATCCGTACGCCTCGACGAACTCATCACCGCGATCAAGAAGGTGCACCAGGAACCCCTGGCACAGCTCCAGGACGCCGTCATCGCCGGCGAGCACCTCGGCGAGGTGGCCGACCACCTCATCGGCCACTTCGTGGACCAGGCCCGGCGTTCGGGCGCGTCCTGGACGGACATCGGCAAGAGCATGGGCGTCACCCGGCAGGCGGCGCAGAAGCGCTTCGTGCCCAAGGAGTCCACCGACCTGGACGCGAGCCAGGGCTTCAGCCGCTACACGCCCCGCGCGCGCGAGGCCGTGCTGGCCGCCCACCACGCGGCCAGGACCGCCGGCAACGCCGAGGGCCTGCCCGAGCACCTCGTGCTCGGGCTGCTCACGCAGCACGAGAGCCTGTCCGCCAAGGCGATCGCCGCCCAGGGCGTCACCCTCGACGCGGTCCGCGAGGCGGCGCTCGCCGCCCTCCCGCCCGCCGTCCCCGAGGTCCCCGAGCTGGTGCCCTACGGCCCCGCCGCCAAGAAGGTCCTCGAACTCACCTTCCGCGAGGCCCTGCGCCTGGGCCACAGCTACATCGGCACCGAGCACATCCTGCTCGCCCTGCTGGAGCACGAGCACGGAGAGGGCGTGCTCAGCGGGCTCGGCATCGGCAAGGAGGCCGTCGAGCGCCACGTCACCGCGGCGATCGCGCAGTTCATCGGGGTGACCGAGAAGGACACCGGGGGCGGGAAGGACACGCAGGGCGAGGAGGGCACGGGCGGCACGGCGGGCGGCCGGGCCGGGGAGGGCGCACCGGGCGGCGCGGGAGCCTGAGCCCCGGCGGCCCCCGGGCCGTTGTCGGACCCGGGTGCGACACTCGCGACATGGCCGGCAGGTGGGCGCTCGCGGTGGCCGAGGGCGGTGGCGTGGACGTCGCGCCCCTCGGCCCCGACGGGCTGCCCGCCGGACCGGTGCGTCGGGAGCCCGGCCCCGCCGAGGCCGTACGGGCCAGGCCGGAGGTCACGCGCTGGGTGTGGCGGTCCACCGCCGAGATCGCACGGCACCTGCTCGACGCGGGCGTGCGGGTGGAGCGGTGCTACGACGTGGAGGCCGCCGAGACCCTCCTGCTCGGCCACGAGGGGCGGTACGGCGAGCCGCGCTCGGCCGCGGCCGCCCTGGCCCGGCTGCGCGGCGGGCCCGTGCCGCCCGACCCGCCGCAGCGTTCCGCCGAGCCGGGCGCGCAGTCCTCGCTGTTCGAGCCCGAGTCCGGACACCTCCCGCTCGACGACCTGCTCGCCGTCTACGCCGAGCAGCAGCGCCGGCACGAGCGCTGCGCGCACCCGGAGCGGATGCGGCTGCTGACGGCGGCGGAGTCCGCGGGGATGCTGGTGGCCGCCGAGATGAACCACGCGGGGCTGCCCTGGCGGGCCGACGTGCACCGCGAGGGGCTGCACGGACTGCTGGGCGAGCGGTATGCGGGCGGGGGCGAGCCGCGCCGCCTGGCCGAGCTGGCCGGGGAGGTGTCGGCGGCGTTCGGCCGACGGGTGCGGCCCGACCTGCCGGCGGACGTGGTCAAGGCGTTCGCGCAGGCGGGCGTGAAGGTCGGTTCCACCCGCCGCTGGGAGCTGGAGTCGGTGGACCACCCGGCGGTGAAACCACTGCTCGAGTACAAGAAGCTGTACCGCATCTGGGTCGCCCACGGCTGGTCCTGGCTCCAGGACTGGGTGCGCGACGGGCGTTTCCGCCCCGAGTTCCTGGCCGGCGGCACCGTCACCGGACGCTGGGTGACCAACGGCGGGGGCGCGCTGCAGATCCCCAAGGTGATCCGGCGGGCCGCGGTCGCCGACCCGGGCTGGCGGCTGGTCGTCGCCGACGCCGACCAGATGGAACCGCGCGTGCTCGCGGCGGTCTCCCGCGACCCCGGCCTGATGGAGGTGGCCGGCCGGGAGACCGACCTCTACCAGTCCGTCTCCGACCGCGCCTTCTCCGGCGACCGCGCCCACGCCAAGCTCGCCGTCCTCGGCGCCGTCTACGGCCAGACCTCCGGCGACGGCCTGAAGAACCTCGCCACGCTCAGACGCCGCTTCCCGAGGGCGGTGGCGTACGTCGACGACGCGGCCCGCGCGGGCGAGGAGGGCCGGCTGGTGCGCACCTGGCTGGGCCGCACCTGCCCGCCCGCGGTCTCGGCGGCCGACGGCACGGAGGAGGCGGGCCTGCCGCAGGACGACCCCGCGGGCCCCGCGGTCCGCCCGCAGGAGTGGGTGCCGGGCTACGCGTCCGCCGACGCCCGCGCCCGGGGCCGCTTCGCCCGCAACTTCGTCGTCCAGGGCAGCGCGGCCGACTGGGCCCTGCTGCTGCTCGCCGCGCTGCGCCGGGCCTGTGCGGACATGGCGGCCGAGCTGGTCTTCTTCCAGCACGACGAGGTGATCGTGCACTGTCCCGAGGAGGAGGCCGCCGCCGTCGTCGCGGCGATCCGGGAGGCGGCGGAGCTGGCGGGGCGGCTGACGTTCGGGCCGACGCCGGTGCGGTTTCCGTTCACCACGGCGGTGGTGGAGTGCTACGCGGACGCGAAGTGACCGACGGCGGTGCGGGCCCGTCCGGCACGCGTCAACGCCCTGGCGTCCGGCACGCGTCAACGCCCTGGCGTCCGACGGGCGTCCGCGCCCTGACACCCCACGTGCGTCCACGCCCTGACACCCGGCGCGCGGTCCGGCCCTGACACCCGGCACGCGGTTCCGCACCCTGACGCCCGACGCACGGTCCACGCCCTGACACCCGGCACGCGGGCCACGCCCTGACACCCGACGCGCATCCACGCCCTGACACCCGACGCGCATCCACGCCCTGACACCCGGCACGCGGACCGCACCCTCACACCCGACGCGCATCCACGCCCTGACACCCGGCACGGTCCACGCCCTGACACCCGGCATGCGGGCCACGCCCTGAACACCCCACGTGCGGGCCGCGCCCTGACGTCCGGCGTGTGCCGGGCGTCAGGGCGTCGGGGGGCGCGTGATTCAGGCGCCCGCGCCGAGGACCGCGCCGGAGGAGCCTCGCGGACCCGCAGCGGTGTTCTCGCGTCCCAGCGGCGTCTCACCGTCCGCGCGTGAACGGCGCTTGCGGTCCGGTGTCGAGGAGGAGATCAGCGCCTCCTTCGGCAGTCCCCGGGGCCGGTAGGGAAGGCCGCCGCCGGTCTGTCCCAGCCCCAGGCGGTAGGCGAGCACGGCGGTGCACACCCGGTTCCCCGTGCCGAGTTTGGAGTAGATGGCGCTGATGTGGTCCTTTATCGTCGCCGGGCTGAGCAGGAGCGACCGGCCTATCTCGACGTTGGAGAGGCCGGCGGCGAGCATGGTGCACACGTCCCGCTCCCGCCGGGTCAGGGCACGCGCCCGCTCCCTGATCTCGCGCGGCACCCCTTCGCGCCCCACCTCGTCGATCAGGGACTGCGTGGCGGCCGAGGTGAGGACCCGGTTCCCCGCGGCCACGACCCGGATCGTGTCCTGAATGGTCTGGGAGTCCGCGTCCGGGCTGAGCACCCCCGCGGCCCCGTTGAGCAGCGCTTCCGACAAGGGCGTCCCCTCCCAGTCGTGAGCCAGCAAAATGGTCTCCGGACGCGTGGGCAGGCGCTGCAACTCGGCGAGTTTCGCCAGGGTCGTGCGGAGCCCCGCCCGACCCCCCATCACCACGACGTCGGGACGCCGTCGCGCCGTGACGTCGATGACGTCGGACGGATCACAACCGTCGATCACATCAATGTCCGCCGACTCTCCCAGCAGGGCACCCAGCCCCGCTCTCACGATCGCCGCCTCGTACGCGACTAGAACGCGGATCATCCGCTCACCCCCGTGATGCGTAACGAACTGCAGTGACTCTCGCACATCCTGCGACCGAGTTCACCAGACGTCCCCACTCCTTCTCCAAGATTGAGGGTTACTTGAGGGAAGGCGGAAACCGCGATCGTTGCCCATGCCACCCAAAGTGATCATTTCCGGTGTCAAAACTGCCCGAAAAGCAGCCAACCACCCCGTCACCACCCCCACTTGGCGGGGGTGCGCCCCCTGGTCAGGGGGCTGGAACCGGCCGTTCTGCCGATGCGCCGCGCACCGCGGACACGCATGATCGACACGTCGGCAGAGTCCGGCACACGACCATGACAACAGGGGGACATGTGCTCTCGCGGCGCAGCGTATTTGCACCTGTTGACCTCGAAGCGGCACCCGAGGTCAACGACGTGCTCACCAGGATCGGCGTCGGCCGCCTGGTCACGGACGACGTCGACTCTCTCTTCGGACGCAACGAGAACTGGGCCGGCACCACGACCGTCGGCGTGGGGGTGTTCGTCAAGCGGGTGTCACTCGACGGCGGTCCCGAGGACGCCGCCCTGCGGCTCGCCCGGTCCCGCTCGTTCGCCGCGCTGATCGAGGAACAGGGCTCCCGGGACCTGATGAGCCCTCAGCTCATCGGCTTCGACACCGCTTCCCGGGTCCTGGTGTACCGGCTCCTCGACAACACCCGGACGTTCGCGGAGCTGGTCTCGGACGACGAGGCCGATCCCGCCCTCGCTCGCAGGGCGGGCCGGGCCACGGCGGCGCTGCACTCCCTCGACGCCGACGGCGCCGAACCCCCGGTGGACCGTTCGCCCTTTCCCTTCCCCAGCCTCGGGCTCATGCGGGCGCTGCCCCTGGCGGGCTTCATGGGGCTCACGTTCGCCGAGACCAGCCTCTGGCAGATCCTGCACGGCGATCCGGTGCTCGCCCGCGCCACGGAACGGCTGCGCGCCGCGGAGGACACGGCGCCGGTCGTGCCCGCCCACTGCGACCTGCGCTTCGACCAGTTCCTGCGGTCGGACGGTGACCTGTACCTGACCGACGGCGAGGAGTTCCGGCTGGCCGACGCGGCACGCGACGTCGGTGCCATGGCCGGGGAATGGCTCTACCGCGCGGTCACCGGACTGACCGGACGGGACGAGGAGGACCTGTCCCCCGCCGATCCCACGCACGAGGAGATCGTGGCCCGGGGAGTGCGGGAACTGGACCGGGCCAGGCCCCTGATCTCCGCCTTCTGGTCCGGCTACCGCTCCGTGCGGCCGGGCGACGCCGAACTCGCCGTCCGGGCCACGGCCTTCGCCGGCTGGCACATGATCGACCGCGCCATGGCGACGGCGGCACGCGCCAGCACCCTCCCGGCGGTCGCGCGCGCCGCGATGGGGATCGGACGCAACGCGCTGCTGAACCCCGAGACGTTCGTGTCCGCCCTGGGTCTTGAGGAGACCGGATGACCACCTCGCTGAAGGACGCCCCCGCCACGGTCGACGGCCTCAACGGCCGTGTCGCCGAGGCCCTCACCCGGATACGGGTGGCGCCGGACTGCCTGTCCGCCGACGTCGACGGCCGCGAGATCACCGCGGACACCCCTGTCCGGCTGCGCGACCGGCTCTCCGTCGCCCTCTACGACCACCTGCACGCCGGCCGCCCCCACAACGACGCCCCGATGCCCCGGAGTCTGCGCGACAGGGCTCTGGAGTCCCTGCTGCACGAGGCCACCCCGCACCCCACGACGCCCTGCCGCGGCAGGCTGCACGGAGTCGTCGAGGGCTCTCCGGTGGTGGAGATCGACGGCGTACGGGTCCGGATCCCCGCCGCTGAGGCAGACGCCGCCGTCCAGGACCAGGACGGGGCGCCCGCGGCCGCCTCCCTGCTCGAGGCGGCGGAACGTTCCGCCCGCAGCGCCGAAGCCGTCTACGCGCAGGTGCGCATCGCGTCGGCACGCCCCGCGCTCTCACCGGGCTTCTTCCTGGTGGACGGCTCCCGCGGCCGGCCGTCCCGGGGTTCGGTGCTGCGGCTGTACGTCCACGTCGTGGCGGCGACGTACGCCCCGGGCGTCTGGCGTGCGGTGCTCACGGCCCTGGAGGCGGCGGGGGTTCCGTACCGGGCCAAGATCAGCTCCTCGCCGCTGCTCTACCCCCGCCGGGACGCGCTCGTCGTCTACCTGGGCGAAGAGGCTCTGCACGCCGTGGACACCGTCGGCGCGGCCGTGGACGGCCTTGCGGGGATCGGGGCGGAGACCTCGCCCTTCGCCGACCGGATCACCGCCGGCTTCGCCGCCGCCTGGGAACCCGACGACGACCGGCCCGGCCGCAGGACCATGAGCTTCGGGCAGCACCGGGCGGCCGCGGTCGCGGCGGGCCTGACCTCGCACCGGACCGCCCCCCGGCACCGGTCGGCGGCCGCGGCCGTGGCGGCCGCGTTCGCGGAGGCGGGTGTGGACCCCGCCCACCCGGCCCGGAGCCTGGGACGACCCCACGCCGACTCCCGGAAGGAGGACTGAGAGATGCCGCGTCCGCCGGCGCTCCCCGCCGAGCAGAAGACGCGCCTCGTGCTCGCCGTGCTGTCCAAGGAGCACTCGGTGTCCGAGGCGGCCCGCATGGCCCGGGTCTCGGAGCAGTCCATCGCCAACTGGCGCCGCCAGTTCGTCGAGGGCGGCAGCGTCGCGCTGGCCGGCCGCGCGCCGGCCAGTCCCGCCGGCCAACGCGAGGCGGCGCTGCGGAAGGAGGTGGACCGGCTCAAGCAGGCGCTGGGAGAGGCGTACGTGGAGCTGATGGCCTGCCGACGGGTCGGAGTCCCCCGGCATGTCCCTTCCGGCACCTCGAAGCAGTTCGCACGGAACTAGGAATCAGTGTTTCGAGGTTCTGCGTGATCTTGGGGATTCCGCGCCGCACGTACACCCGCAGGCTGCAGCAGCACAGAGGACAGGTGAACCATGACGATGCCCGGCCCGACGGAACCGGACCCGCCGGCGATTGAAGTACGGGGACTCACCATGCGCTACGGGGACAGAACCGTGCTGCACGGGGTGGACCTCAACGTCCGGCGCGGTGAGGTGCTGGGGCTGCTCGGACCGAACGGGGCGGGCAAGACCACCACGATCGAGGTGCTCGAGGGTTTCCGGGCCCGTACCGCCGGCGACGTGCGGGTCCTGGGCGAGGACCCGCAGCGGGCCGGCCAGGAGTGGCGCTCCCGGGTGGGCATCGTGCTGCAGTCCTGGCGCGACCACGCACGCTGGCGCGTGGCGGAGCTGCTGGAACACGTGGCCTCCTGCTACCCGGCACCGCGCTCCGTGGCCGAGACCCTCGACACCCTCGGTCTCACCTCCCAGGCGCAACAGACCTGCCAGCGCCTCTCCGGCGGCCAGCGCAGGCGGCTGGACGTGGCCCTCGGCATCATCGGGGACCCCGAGCTGCTCTTCCTCGACGAACCGACCGCCGGATTCGACCCCGTTGCCCGGCGGGAGTTCCACGAACTCATCGAACGACTCAAGGACGACGGCATGACGCTCGTACTCACCACCCACGACCTGCACGAGGCCGAACGCCTCTCGGACCGCACGGCGATCCTCGTGGACGGCAGGATCACCGCCTTCGGCACGAGCGCGGAACTGGCGGCCTCCGCCCGCGCGGAGGCCAGCGTCCGGTGGGTCGACGAGGACGGCAGGCAGCAGGAGGAACGGACCGCCGACCCCTCCCAGTACGTGTGGGAGCTGCACCAGAAGCACGAGGGCCCGATCCCGGGCCTGGTCGTGCAGCGGCCCACGCTGGAGGACATCTACCTGCGCATGATCACGGGAACGGGGGACTGACCGTGACCGTGTCCGTGAGCACCCAGTCCACCGCGCGGACCTTCTCCCCGCGCCGCACGGCCGCCGCCGGGGTCCGGCGCGGCCTCCTCGAACTGCTCCACCTGCTGCGCAGCCCCCGGGAAGCGTTCGGCCTGCTCAGCACGCCGGTGCTCTTCGTCGTCCTGGGCACCCTGATCGACGGGGACATCCCCGGCTCCCCCGTCCCGATGGCGGACCTGATGGTGGCCGGCGGCATCGCCACCATGGTGGTCCAGGCCGGCCTCCTCACCCTCACCCAGACCCTCGCGGTGGAACGCGAGGACGGGACCCTGGCGAGGATGCGGGCCGTCCCCCACGGGATCGGCGTCTACCTGGTCGCGAAGACCGTCGTCGTCACGGTCACGGCGCTCGGCGGCAGCGTGCTGACCCTGGCGGGAGGGGCGCTGTTCGTCGGCTCCTCCCTGCCCTCCGGCCCGCGGCACTGGCTGATCCTGGTGTCGGTCACGCTCCTCGGGCTGCTTGCGGTCGTCCCGTTCGGCGCGATCCTCGGCGCGATCCTGCCCAACGCCCGGGAGGCACTCGGGTTCCTGATGATCCCGCTGCTCGTCCTGATGGTCTTCTCCGGCCTCTACTTCCCCCTGTCCAACCTGCCGGCCGCGGTCCAGGACGTCGTGCAGGCCTTCCCCCTGAAGTGGACCGGGCAGGGAGTGCGGGCGGCGCTCCTGCCCGACGCGGCGCTCGGCTCCGAGACCGTCGGAGCCTGGGAACTGCCCAAGGTCTACCTGATCAACACCGTGTGGGCGGTCGCGGGCTTCCTGATCGCTCCCCGGATCCTGCAGCGCATGACCCGCCGGGCGACCGGTACCCGACCCAAGAGAGCTGAGGCATCGCAATGACCGGGCCCCTTCGGCACATATCCGCGATCTTCCCCATCCAGCCGGACGCGCTGGACCCCATGGTCGAGTTCGGGACCTTCGCCCGCGACGCCGGCGTGCGCCGCCTCTGGCTCGGGCAGTCCCTGCGGGTGGAGACCCACCTGGCGCTCGCCGCGTTCGCGGCCCGGGTCCCGGGCGTCCCGCTCGGCAGCAGCGTGGCGCTCTCGATCCTGCGCCACCCCTACCAGGCGGCGGTGGAGGCCCGTTCCCTCAGCACCCTGTCGCAGGCCCCGTACGTCGCCGGGTTCGGACCGGGAGCCGTCGGTTCCCAGAAGCAGTTCCTCGGAGAGCCGTACGCGAAGCCGCTGCGTGCCATGACCGAGTACGTCGGCGTGATCCGCAGGCTGCTGGACAGCGAACACGTCGTCCACGACGGCGAGTACTTCACGTCGAGCTGCCCCATGATGCACGTGCCGGCCCCGCCCGTGGAGGTGGGTCTGGGAGTGCTGCGCCCCGGCATGGCCAAGACCGTCGGGCAGGTCGCGGACGTGGCCATCACCTGGCTCACCCCGCACTGGTACATCGGCGAACAGCTCATGCCCGCCATCGCGAAGGGCGCCGAGGAGGCCGAACGGCCCCGCACCCCCCGCGTGGCGAGCATCGTGCACGCCGCCCTCGACCGGCCCGGGCGCAATCTGCGGCGGCTGGTATTCGCCGCCGCCGGCCCCCACCTGGGCTCGCCGCACTACACCGACATGCTGCGCCGCGGCGGACTGGCCGCGGACCCCAAGGAGCCGGTCAAGGGCGCCGAAGCACTGCTCGACGCGCAGGTCTTCGCCCACGGCAGCGCCGGGGACATCGCGAAGGTGGTGCGCGCCCACCGCGACGCGGGCGTCGACGAGGTCGTCATCAACGTCTGCGGGGTCTACCTCACCGAGGGTCCCCGCTCCGCGATGGAGGACCTGCGGGAGATCCTGGAGGCGGTCCGGGCCGATGACTGACACGACCGCCCCCGCGCCCCAGGACCTGCCGGCGTTCACGGGCCGCCGCCTGCTCTACGCGGCCACCGGGGCGCTGACCGCCGCGCACACCCCGTTCTGGGTGAACTGGGTCCGCCTCTACTACCCCGAGGTGAGCGTCCGGATGCTGGTCACGCGCTCCGCCGAGCGGTTCGTCACCCGGCAGGCACTGGCCTCCCTCAGCGGCACGGACGTCATGGTCGACGGCTGGCCCGAGGACCCGGCGGCCGAGGCACCCCACGTCGAACTCGCCGAGTGGGCGGACACGTTCGTCGTCACCCCGGCGACGCTGGGGTTCTGCTCCCGCCTGGCCGCCGGTCTGACCGACAGTCCCCTGCTGCTGGCCCTGCAGTGCACGCGGGCGCCGGTGGCACTCGCGCCGTCCCTGCCGCCGGGGGGCGCCGAGTCGGTGGCCTACCGCAGGGCCCTGTCCGTGATCGGGGAGATGCCCCACGTCACCGTGGTCCCTCCCGTCCCGGGGCTGAGTGCGACGACGGGACGCTGGGACGCGACGATCAACCCGCCCCTGCCCGCCGTCTTCGCCGCGGCCGAGGCCCTGCGCGGCACCATGGCGGCCGCGGAACCGGGCGGCCGGACGTGACCGGGGCAGCGGCTCCCGTCACGGTCGCCGAGTTCGCCACCGGCTACCTGAGCACCCGCATCCTGGCGGACGGTCCGGACCACCTGTGGATCCGTTCCCCGGGTGCCGCGCGCGACCCGGGCTTCACCGGCGTCCCGCCCGCGGTGCGAGCGGCGCTGGGCGCCGCCGCGGGCCCCCGGCCCGGAGCACGGCTGGTGCTCGGCACGGAGGGGACCGGACCGGACGGCGGCTCCGTCGCCGAACGGCGGTACCGCGTCGAGTCCCCCTACTCCCTCGGCCACGTGCTGGCCGGTCCGCAGGCCGCGCCCCGGCAGTGGGACGCGCTGCCCGAACTGCTGGGCCACTGCGGCCGGCTCCTCGGCGAGGTGCACACCCGGGCTCCCGCCCCGGCCGCCCTGGCGGCCCCCCGCGGCTCCGGCCGGCTGGCCGACTGGCTGGCGGGGCGCGCCGCGCCGGGTCACTCCGGGCGACTGCGCGACCTGGCGCGCGGGCGGCTGGGAGAGGCCCGGCTGGATCGGGCGGCGCGGTGGTGCTCGTCGCTGAACTCCCGGACCGGGCCACAGGTCCTGCTGCTGGGCGGCCTGACGCTCGGCTCCGTGGTGCCCACGCGGGACGGGAGGGGCTGCCACGTCCTGGCCGGCGAGGAACTCGCCCGCGGCCCGGCCGGCTACGACCTGGGCTGGGCACTCGGCGAGCTGGCCGAGTTCCGGCTGCTGCACTTCGCGGACGGCGCGGCGGAGGACACCGCCCGCCACTGCGCGAAGGCCGGTGCCGCCCTGCTGCACGGATATCGCGCCGCCGCGGGCCGGGAGACGCCCGCGGCCGACCCGGACGCACTGGCCCGGGTCGCCGTCCTGCGGATCCTGGCCCACGCCCACGACTTCGCCGCGTTCGTGCAGTGGACCGACCAGTTGTCGCTCTACCTGGGTCTGCTCGCAGACCTGATCGACCACCCCCGCGCGGCCCTGGAGGCCGCGACCGGCGGACAGACCGCGCCCGGCCCCACCCACCCAACGGAGGACCAGTGATCTCGCAGAACGCGCACTACGACGAGAAGATGGCCAGCGTCTACGAACAGATGTACCCCATCGGTTTCGACACCACGGCGGCCGTGGCCTTCCTGTCCTCCCTGGTCAAGCCGGAGTCCAAGGTGCTGGAACTGGGCGTCGGCACGGGGCGCATCGCGCTCCCGATGGCCGAGGAGGGGCACCGGGTGCACGGCATCGACGCCTCCGAGGCGATGCTCGCCAAGCTCACCGAGCGGGACCCCGAGGGCGCCGTCACGGTGGAACTGGGCGACTTCACCCAGCCCGGGCTCGACATGGGCGGCGGCTTCGACCTGGTCACCGTCGTCCTCAACACGTTCTTCGTGGCCGTCACCCGCGAGGCCCAGTTGAACTGCCTGCGCGGCGCCGCCGGGCAGCTCGCGGAGGGCGGCCGGTTCGTCCTGGAGGCCTTCGACCCGTCGCCGTACCACGTGATGACCAAGCCGGAGCTGTCGGTGCGTCACCTGAGCGAGAGCTCGCTGATGCTCGACACGATGATGGTCGACCGCGCGCAGCAGCTCATGGTCGCCACCCACACCATCGTGGACGGCGGACCGCCGCAGACGACCCAGCACGTGATCCGGTACGCCTTCCCGTTCGAGATCGACTCCCTGGCCGAACTGGCCGGCCTGAAGCTCGTGGAGCGCTGGAGCGACTGGCGCCGGACTCCCTACACGGCGGCCAGCCCGCGGCATATCTCTGTCTACGAGAGGGTAAATTGAGCACTGCCCGGCACTAGTGAAAAAGATTGAGGAGGGACATGATCGAGGGAATCGCAGGAGCCGTCGCCCTTGGCGTGACGGGTGCGCTCGGAGTAGCCACCGACCGCACGGCGAACAAGCGAAAGAAGGCCTTCAAGGAGCGCTACGGAACGTTTGAGGGATTCCGCTCCCAGGTCGACGAGGAAAAGATCCAGAGGGTCCGCCGGGAAAAGGGCAACGTGTCCGCCATCAAGGTGGTCCGAGAGAACTACCCCTACGTGTCGCTCGCCTTCGCGAAGCGGTACGTGGAGGAACTTCCCTCGTAGGTTGACGAGTTCCGGCGCTGGGGAGGGGCCGGTGGCGCCGGCTCCCCCTCCGCACGCGGCGCGGCCGAACCGGTAGCCGGTTCGGCCGCGCCGCTGCTTTCCGGCAACCGGAAGGCGCTTCCCCGAATTCTCCGAGCCAGCATCCCAAGAATGATTCTCGGCCGCCGGGGGACCACCGGAACGAAAAGACCAGGTGCGACCGCCCACCGCGACACCCGGACCCAATTTATGAGCCGGGAACAATGAGCCATCATTATTTTTTCCTGGCCCCCCTCTCGGCACCGGTGTAGAAATATCTCGACGGCGGAATTCTCCCGCCGGAGCCCACTCACCAGAGGAATCATTATGAACACCTCCGACAACCTGATGGCCGGCTACGCCACCTACACCTCCGCCGACGAGATCGCCGCGACCCTCGACGGTGGCGCTCCGGAGATCAGCCCGGTCAGCCTCTCGATCGCCGTCTCCATCACCGAGTCCTCGTACGCGTGCGGCGCCGGCATCAGCCTGAGCGTCGGCTGGACCGTCGGCAAGGGCTGCTGACCCTTCCGCCACGCGCGAACCGGAACTCCGGGCCGGCGCCCTGCCTCCAGGGCGCCGGCCCGAACCCCTCACCGAGGAGACGTACTCGACCATGCGGCGGCTCACACTGGACAACGGGTTGCGCGTCGTACTCGACGCCCGGGCCGCTGCTCCCGTCGTCGGCGTGGCCGTGCACTACGGTGTCGGGTTCCGCAGCGAGCCCGTGGACCGGGGCGGGTTCGCCCACCTCTTCGAGCACCTGATGTTCCAGGGCAGCGCCCGGGTGGCGGCGGGTGAGCACTTCTCCCACGTCCAGCGGTCCGGGGGGACGGCCGGCGGGTCGACCCACCAGGACTACACGGACTTCTACGAGATCGCCCCGGCCGCGGCCCTGGAGCGCCTGCTGTTCCTCGAGGCGGACCGCATGGCCGGACTGCGCCTGACGCAGCACGCCCTGGACACCCAGCGCCGCGTGGTCGGCGAGGAGATCCTCACCAACGTCACCAACCGCCCCTACGGCGGCTTCCCCTGGACCGTCCTCCCCGGTGTCCTCTACTCCTCGTACGCCAACGCGCACAACGGCTACGGCGACCTGAGCGACCTGGCCCGGGCGACGCTGCCGGACTGCGTGGCCTTCCACCGGGAGCACTACCTGCCGGACAACGCCGTGCTGACGGTCTCCGGAGGCTTCGACGACCGCCGGGCCGAGGACCTCGTCGTCCGGTACTTCGGCGCGATCCCGGCCGGGACCGGTGCTCCCGCCGCGAGCCTCGCCGAGCCGCTGCCGAGCACCGTCCTGCGGGGGACGTACGAGGACGCCAACGCGCCGCTGCCCGCGCTCGCCCTCGGCCACCGCATGCCCGACCCGGTCTCCGAACTCCCCGCGTACGTCGCCTTCATGGTCCTCTCCACGCTCCTCACCGGAACCGACCAGTGCGCGCTGAGCCGGAGACTGCTGACGGAGACCCGGCTCGCCACCGCCGTGCGCTCGGGGTGCGGTTCCTTCGGACCGCTGCAGGCCCGGGACCCCGACACCTTCCAGTTCGTCGTCACCCACTTCCCCCAGGCGGCCGTCGAGGACGTGGTCGCCGAGACGGACGACGTGCTGCGCGACCTCGCCCGGCGGGGACCCGGTCCGGCCGAACTCACCAGCGCGGCGGCCCGGTTGCGCGCCTCCACGGCCCGCGGCTACGACAGCCTGCTCACCCGGACCCGGCACCTGGGCGCCTTCGAGCTGCTGCACGGACAGCCGGGTCTGGTGGACCGTCTGCCCTCCCTCGTCGACGCGGTGGGCGCCGACGACGTGGCCGCGGCGGCCGGCCGCCTCCTCGCCCACCCCCGCGCGGTCCTGTGCCTGCGCACCCGTCAGGGAGCCGGCGTATGAGCGGCGCCGCCACCCGCGCGGGCGGGATCCCGCCGCTGGCCCCGCATCCCCCGATCCCGCTGCCTCCGCATCTGGACACCCGGCTCCCCAACGGACTGCGGGTCGTCGCCGTGCACGCGGCCACGACCCACCTCGCGGAGGTACGGCTGTTCCTTCCCCTGCCGGCCCACACCACGGACCCGGCCGCCGCCGCCGTCCTCACCGCCCTGGTCTCGGCGCGCATCGCCCGTCGGACGTCCGCGGCCGGAGCGGCACCGGCCCACGACGGCTCGGTCATCGGCGCGGCCCGGGCGGGAGACCACCTCGTCCTCAGCGCCTCGGTCCCGGCCGACCGGCTCCGCGAGTGCCTCGGCCTGTTCGCCGGTATCCTCACGGACCCGCACCACACCCCCGCGGCCTGCGCGGCCGTCGCGCACGGGCTCGCCGAGCGCACGCGGCGCGCGCCCGCCCCCCTCGGCCGTAGCGCCCAGGAGGAACTGGTCGCGCACTGCTTCCCCTCCTCCCCCCACGCCCGGCAGCCGTCCCCCGATGCGCTCGCCGCCGTCACCCCGCACCAGGTCGCCGCGGTGCACCGGGCCACGGCCCGCCCGCGGGACGCGTTCCTCGTGGTGGTCGGTCCGGGCGGCCCCGGCCGGGCGCTGGCCACGAGCACCGCGGCGTTCGAGTCCTGGGAAGACACCGGGGCACCCGCCGGAGAACTCCCGCCACCGTGGTCGGACCAGGGCATCGACGTACGCGAGCGGAAAGGGGTGGTGCAGGCCCAATTCGCTCTGGCGGCCCCCGTACCGCCCCGCACGGACCCCGATTTCGCCGCACTGAGCATCGGCAACTGCCTCTTCGGAGGCTATTTCTCCTCGCGCCTCATGCAGCGGATGCGCGAACGGGACGGACTCGTCTACCAGATCGAATCAACCATCGATGAAATATTGGCCAACCCGGCCGCCGTCATCACCTGTGCCACGGCACCGGAAAAGGCCGGGAAAACCCTGACGAACCTGCGGAACGAGATCGAGGGGCTCCTTCTGCGACCGCCCACGGGCCATGAAATCGACGCGGCCCGCGAGTACATGATCGGGGTCACCTACATCGGCCAGACGTCGCAGGCCGGGCTCGCCTCCGCCCTGGCCGGCGTGCTCGCGGGCGGGCTGGACCCGGGCTGGCTGCACGACTTTCCCGAGCAGCTCCGGGCCGTGACACCGCACGAGGTGACCGGCGTCCTCGCCCGCCACTACCCGGTCGAGGCGTTCTCCGGCGTGGTGCTGACCGCGGCCGCCGGCACCCCGGACCTCCGCGCCGTCTGAAGGAGCCGCCGCCCGGCCGGTCCCACCGGTGGCACCACTCGCGAAGTGCTGCCACCGGTTTTCCCGTCCATTGCCGCTCCTGCCATTCCCCACGCGTCGCACGCCCCGGCGGCACATCACGCGACACAAACGGAATCCAAGCATCAGCCGGTCCGAAGTGAGCCAGTAAAGAATATTGCCCCGCCGTTCCCGCAGTAGAAGTCACACCTGCCGCAAAGTAACGAGGTGGTCGCCCGCGCGGGACTCGTGAGAGAAATACCCCGTCAGATTAATCACCTTCTCTTCACGGAGGAAAAATGAACAACACCGACCAGCTCATCGCCGGTTACACCGCCTACACCGACTCGGCCGAGATCGCCGCCGACGCCTCCGCCGAGGCCCCCGCGATCACCCCGACCACCACGATCACCATCGTGTCGGTCGAGAGCGCCGTCTTCTCCATCGGCGGTGCCGCCAGCTTCAGCGCCGGTTACACCATCTCCAGCGGCTGCTGATCTCCGCGGCCGGTGTTCCCGGCACCTTGCACCGGGAACACCGGCCGCGGTTCCACTCCCCCTCTCGGACTCCTTTGGAAGGGACACGCCATGAGGCTCGGCCCCACCGCTGGGAGCGTCCGGCAGCGCCCGGACATCCTCAGCGCCCTGCTGCGGGACAAACTCCCGCAGATCCTCTTCGCCCTCCTGCTGAGCCTCGTCGCGGCGGCCTCCACCCTGGCCATCCCCCTGCTGGTGCGCGAGCTGATCGAGGCCCTGACGCGCGAGGAGGGCATCACGCGGATCCTGCTGTGGATGGTGCCGCTGGCCCTCAGCGGCGCACTCGCCTCCTCCCTCTCGGGCTACCTGCTGGCCCGCGCCGGCGAGCAGTTCATCCTCCAGTTGCGGGCCAGGGTGATGGAACACACCCTGCGGATGCCCCTCCAGACCGTGCGCGCGGCCGGCGCGGGCAACCTGGTCGCCCGTATCACCTCCGACGCCATGCTGCTCCGCTCCGTCGTCGACGCGGGTGCCGTGCAGATCCCGGTCGCCGTCCTCACCGGGCTGGCGACCATCGTGCTCATGGCGATGATCGACTGGGTGCTCGTCCTGATCACCTTCGCCGCGTTCGCCCTCGCCGGCTGTGCCATCTGGTACGTCCTGCGCCGCGTCCGCAAGGGCTACGAGGCCATCCAGATCGCGACCGGCGGGCTAGCGCAGCGGTTCACCACCGCCCTCACCTCCCTGCTGACGGTGAAGGCGTACCGGGCGGAACGCCGCACGGCCGAGTCGCTGACCCAGGACGCGGCGGGCATCACGAGGACGATGCTCCACGCCTCCCGTCTGCAGTCGGTCGTCCTGCCCATCATGTCCCTGGGCCAGGAGATCGCCCTCGCCAGCATCGTGATCGTGGGCAGCGCCCGGATCACCGGTGGCGCGCTCGCCCTGCCCGACTTCATCGCCTTCCTGCTCTACCTGCTGCAGCTCGTCAGTCCTCTGACGATCATGGTGATGGGGTTCGGGAAGCTGCAGACCGGTCTGGCGGCCAAGGGACGCTTCGAGGAACTCCTGGCCGTGCCCGTCGAGCCGGCGGAGGCACCGCGTCGGGAGAAGGCCGTCGAGCCCGTCGCCGCCGACTCGCCGGACGCGGTCCGGTTCGACCGGGTCTCCTTCGCCTACGACGGCATGCCCGTGCTGAAGGAGGTCAGCTTCCGGGTTCCCCGGCACGGACTGACCGCCGTCGTGGGGCACTCCGGCGCGGGCAAGTCGACCCTCCTCGGGCTCATCGAGG
Source organism: Streptomyces sp. NRRL F-5650 (assembly GCF_000721365.1). Taxonomy (NCBI): domain Bacteria; kingdom Bacillati; phylum Actinomycetota; class Actinomycetes; order Kitasatosporales; family Streptomycetaceae; genus Streptomyces; species Streptomyces sp. NRRL F-5650. Next base: position 45,059 of record NZ_JOGV01000017.1, read on the forward strand.
GGTTCATGAAGGAGACGGGCGGCACGCTGAGCGTGCTCGGCCGGGAGGTCTCCCAGTGGCCGCTGCCCCACCTGCGCGCCCGCCTCGGGTACGTGGACCAGGCGTTCACCCTGCTGGAGGCGACGATCCGGGAGAACCTCCTGCTGGGCTTCGAACCCGACGAGGAGGACAGCGTCAGCGGCGGGGACGACTGGCTGATGAGCGCGCTGGAGTCGGTCGACCTCGCCGAGACCGTCCGGTCGCTGCCCGACGGCCTGGACACCATGCTGGGCCGGGACACCGACCTCTCCGGCGGCCAGCGCCAGCGCCTGGCCCTCGCGAGAGCGCTGCTCAGCCCCGCCGACATCATCCTGCTGGACGAGCCGACCTCCCAACTGGACGCCCTGAACGAGCTGCGGCTGCGCGACGTCATCGACACCCTCGCGCGCGACCGGGCGGTGCTGGTGGTGGCCCACCGGATGTCGACGGTGATGCACTCCGACCACGTCGTGGTCCTCAAGGACGGCTCGGTGGCCGGAACCGGCACCCACGCGGACCTGATCAAGACGAACGCCCACTACCGCGACCTGGTGGAGAGCCAGCAGTGGGCGACGGAAGAACCCGCCGCCCCGGCCGCACTCCCGGCCTGACCCCCCAAACCGGAAGTCCCCAGGTCGTGCCTCTCCCGACCTGGGGACTTCCCGCACGCCGGGCCACCGGTCCCGGTGAGGGGGCGCCTTGAGGGTCCGCGGTGCGGAGGAAGTCGGCGACCTTGCCTGGCATGTCGAGGGCGACCGGCAGCTCCGGGGCCGGGGCGTCCTCCTCGGTGACGGTGTGGTGGAGGTCGTGCTGGAGTTCACCGGTGGCGAGGGTCTGCACCGTGAACTTCAGGGCGGGCAGCAGCTCGCCGGTGCGCGGGTGGCGGGCGCCGAGGTCCATCGCGGAGCACGCGCCGTCGCGGATGCGCAGCGCGAGCTGGTCGCGGTGGAGGACGTCGAGCACGTCGAGGATGTGCCCAGCGCCGCGCCCCAGGCGGAGCATCTCGGACCTGATGGGATTCGCGCCGCCTTGAACCCCGGACTGCACGGGTGGACGCGTCGGCCGCCTGTCGTCAAACATTCACCGACAGGGACGACCCGCACGGTCGCGTCTCCGCGGGCCCCTCCGGCGCTGGGGCGGCGGCGTACGAATCCCAGCTTCGGATCATGCTGCTCGATCGGAGGCATAGCGGGCGAGCGTGGTCTCTACCGCTTGCTCCACGGCGTAGCGGATGTCGGAGGCTGTGGGGTTCCAGTCGGTCAGCAGCATGCGGGGCCACAGGACGTAGTTGGCGATCATCCCGAGGAACTGGTTGGCGGCGCTCTCGGCGTCCGGGACGTCGGCGTTACCGGCCTCGTGCTCCGACTCCAGGTAGCGCTGGACAGAGGTGAAGTAGGGCAGCTTGCCGAGCTGGAACTGCATCCGTCCCAGTTCGGGGAAGCGAGGCAGCTCGGCGATGACGATGCGGAACAGGGCTGTCATGCCGGGCCGGCCGATCAGGTCGGCGTAACGGTGGCCGATGGAGGTCAGGCCGGAACGCAGGTCTCCGGCCTGGGGCCGCGCGACGGACTCGGTGGCGTCACGCTGCCACGACTCGGTGACGATGGCCTCGAAGAGGGCCGCCTTGGTCGGGAACTGTTTGAACAAGGTGGACTTCGAGACCGCCGCACCTTCGGCAATGCGCGCGAGGGACGTGCCGTCGTAACCGTGGTTCAGGAAGAGGTCCGTGGCCGCGGAGATGATCGCCTCACGCTTTTGCTGCGCGAGACGGCGGTGGTGTGCGGAGAGCTCTGCTGCCATGCCTGCAGTATGCCCCAGACCCGAGGCGAGTCACTTGACTCGCCTCTTTGGGCCTGCCTACGCTGCAACGGAAAGGCGAGTCGATCGACTCGCATCTGATGGCGGTGCCCGATGTCTCTCCGGTGCCGTGCGATGAGGGAGCAGCGGATGACAGCAGGCAGGATCGCTTTGGTGACCGGTGCGAACCGTGGCCTGGGCCGGAGTACGGCTCTTGCACTGGCGGCGCGCGGGGTGCGGGTCGTGGTCACTCATCGCGGTGATGCGGCCGGGGCCGAGGAGACGGCGCAGCACGTGCACGCTGCGGGCGGGACCGCCGCTGTCGTGCGTCTCGACATCAGCGACGTCTCCTCCTTCGGAGCCTTCACTTCCGAGCTGAGCGGACTGCTTGAGCGCTGGGGGGCTTCGCGGCTCGACATCGTGGTCAACAACGCGGGAGTGGGTGTCTTCGGCCCACTGGAAGCCGTCACGACCGATGACTTCGACACGGTGTTCGGCACGAACGTGCGGGGCACGTTCTTCCTCATCCAGTCGCTTGTGCCGCTGCTGGCGGAAGGTGCCCGCGTCATCAACGTCTCGTCGTCGTTGACTCGCCACACCAGCCCCGCGACCTCGGTCTACTCCGCCTCAAAGGCCGCCGTCGAGGCCCTGAGCCGGACTCTGGCCGCAGAACTCGGCCCCCGAGGTGTCCGGGTCAACAGCATCGCCCCGGGACCGACCGCCACCGACTTCAACGGCGGCGCCATGCGGGATGACGCCGGTGTGCGCCAGGGTCTGGCCGGCCAGACCGCGCTCGGCCGCGTCGGCGAACCCGAGGAGATCGGCGACGCCATCGCCACGCTGGCGTCCGACGGCCTGCGCTGGATGACCGCCCAGCGCGTCGAGGTCTCCGGCGGCGCCCTCCTGTGACCGACCTGGCGGGTCTGTTTCGGATCACGGGCAACGGCGCGCCCGTGCAGGAACGTACGGAACCGCCGAGCCCACTCCGCATCGTCGTACTGGAAGAACCGCTCCGGCTCAGGGCCGGGTCGGCTCCTGGCGAACTTCCCGTCGCCTCGGCCTGCTCATCAGTCAGAGACTCCACCGGCACGAGCGCACCGCGGCCGGCCCCGACGGGAGCGTCGGTACAGCCGTTGGCGCGTTGACGGTCCGCACGGCCGCGGAGACGCGAAAGCCCAGCACGGACATTGTCCGGGCTGGGCTTCGAGTGGAGCCGCCTTCGGGATTCGAACCCGAGACCTACGCATTACGAGTGCGTTGCTCTGGCCATCTGAGCTAAGGCGGCGCGCTGTGCACCCATGGTGCGATCAGCAACGACGGTTAGTCTACACAGTTTCCCGGGGTGCTCCGAACCCGCCCCGGAGGCGTGGGTTCCGGGGCGGGGCGCGGGCCGGCGGGGGCTACGAGCAGCGTTTGCCGTTCCCCGGGGCGGTGCCGCGCAGCAGGTAGGTGTCGATCGCCGAGTCGATGCACGCGCTGCCGCGGCCGTAGGCGGTGTGGCCGTCGCCCTCGTAGGTGAGGAGGCGGCCGGAGGAGAGCTGGCCGGCCAGGGCCTCCGCCCAGCGGTAGGGGGTGGCCGGGTCGCGGGTGGTGCCGACCACGACGATCGGGGCGGCGCCGGCCGCCTTGATGCGGTGCGGCTCCCCCGTGGGCTTCACCGGCCAGTACGCGCAGTTCAGCGAGGCCCAGGCGAGGCCCTCGCCGAAGACCGGGGACGCCTTCTCGAAGTCGGGGAGGGCGTCGCGCACCTCGTCCGGGGAGGAGAAGGCGGCGGGGAGGTCGAGGCAGTTCACGGCGGCGTTGGCGTACATCAGGTTGCTGTAGTCGCCGTCGGCCCCGCGCTCGTAGTAGCTGTCGGAGAGGATCAGCAGGCCCGCGCCGTCCTTCTCCTTGATCGCCGAGGTGAGGGACTCCCGCAGTTGCTGCCAGGCGCCCTCGTCGTACATGGCCGCGATCACGCCGGTGGTGGCGAGGGACTCGGTGAGCCTGCGGCCGTCGGCGTCGCCGGCGGGGATCGGCTTGGCGTCCAGGTCGCCGAAGAAGGACTTGAGGTTCTTGCCGACCTGTTCCGGGGTGGTGCCCTTGCCGCCGAGGGGGCAGTCCGACCGCTTCACGCAGTCCTTCGCGAAGGACTGGAACGCCGTCTCGAAGCCCGCCGTCTGCTCCAGGTTCATGCGGCGCGCGGGCAGGGTGGGGTCCATCGCGCCGTCCAGGACCAGCCGGCCCGTCCGGTCCGGGAACAGCCCGGCGTAGGTGGCGCCCAGGAACGTGCCGTACGACGCCCCCACGTAGTTCAGCCTGTCGTCGCCGAGTACCGTGCGCAGGACGTCCATGTCGCGCGCCGCCTCGACCGTCGAGACGTGGCGCAGCAGCTTCGGCGCGTCGGCCCCGCAGCCCTCGGCGAACTTCTTGTACGCGTCGACCAGCGCGTCCGTCTCGCCCGCGTCGTCGGGCGTGGTGTCGGTCTGCGTGAAGGCGTCCATCTCGCGGCCGTCGAGGCATTCGACGGGCTCGCTGCGGGCCACGCCCCGGGGGTCGACGGCCACCATGTCGTACTGGGCGCGGACCTTGGCCGGGTAGCCGACGCCCGCGTACTGCTGGAGGTAGCCGATCGCCGAGCCGCCCGGTCCGCCGGGGTTGACCAGCAGTGAGCCGAGCCGCTTGCCGGGCCCCGTGGCCTTCTTGCGGGCCACCGCCAGCCGGACGTCGCCCTCGGTGGGCTTGGCGTAGTCGAGCGGTGCCTTCATGGTGGCGCACTGGAAGCCGGGGACGCCGCAGTCGCGCCAGGCGAGCTTCTGCTCGTAGTACGGGGCCAGCGCGGAGGGCGTGGCCTTCGGCAGCGCGGCCAGCGTCGCCGTCGCCGCCTCCGTGGAGCCGGCCGACCCGGCCGCGGGGGACCCGGCGGACGTCGACGCGCCCTGGGCCGAGCAGGCGGTGGCGAGCAACGCGGTGACGAACAGCGCGGCTCGGAAACGGGTGCTGCCGGTGCGGGTCCTGCGATGAGTGCGCCTTGTGTGCATCCGTCGAGCGTAACGCTCGGCGACCGCACCATCGCGGTGCGTGATGCGCCGCGTGGCTCGTACGGGGTACGGCGTCAACATCCAGTGCCGGCGGACGGTGTCAAAGAGCGGCGCCAAAGGGCAGGCGTCAACGGCCGGTCGCCAACGGCCGGTGACGACCGCTGGCCGCTGCCGGACGGGGACGGGCCGGGAAGGCGCGCTCAGCCCGCTCTGAGGGCCATCGTCATCGCCTCCACCGCGAGCAGCGGCGGCACGTTGCTGTCGAGGGCCTCGCCGCAGGCCGCGATCGCCTCGATGCGGCGCAGCGTGGACTCGGGGGTGCTGCCGCGGGCGAGCCGCTCCAGCGCGTCCTCCGCGTCGGCGTTGGCGATCGCCACGCGGGAGCCGAGCTGGAGGGCGAGGACGTCGCGGTAGAAGCCGGTGAGCTCGCTCAGGGCGAGATCGAGGCTGTTGCGCTGGGTGCGCGCCTTGCGGCGTTTCTGGTCGGCCTCCAGCTCCTTGATCACGCCTGCCGTGCCGCGGGGGAGCCGACCGCCCTGGGCCGCGCCCAGCGCCGCCTTCAGCTCCTCGGTCTCCTTGGTGTCCATCTCCTCGGCGAGCTGCTTGGCGTCCTCCGCGGCCGCGTCGACCAGCTCCTGGGCCGCCCTGAGGGCCCCGCCGACGTCCTCGACCCGCAGCGGCAGCTTCAGCACGGCCTCCCTGCGGGCCCGCGCCGAGCGGTCCGTGGCCAGGCGGCGGGCACGGTCGATGTGGCCCTGGGTGGCGCGGGCCGCCGCGGCGGCGACGTCGGGCTCGACGCCCTCGCGCCGTACGAGCATGTCGGCGACGGCCTGGACCGACGGGGTGCGCAGGTTCAGGTGGCGGCAGCGGGAGCGGATCGTGGGCAGGACGTCCTCGACGGAGGGGGCGCACAGCAGCCAGACCGTGCGCGGGGCCGGTTCCTCCACGGCTTTCAGGACGGCGTTGGCCGACTTCTCGTTGAGCCGCTCGGCCTCCTCGACGAGGATGACCTGCCAGCGGCCGTTCGCGGGTGAGGTGAACGACTTGCGGACGGTGTCCCGCATGTCCTTGGCGCGGATCTCGGCGCCCATGGCCACCACCGTGCTGACGTCCGCGTGGGTACCGACCAACGCCGTGTGGCATCCGTCGCAGAAGCCGCAGCCGGGGACGCCGCCGAGGGCGCGGTCGGGGCTGACGCACTGCAGGGCGGCGGCGAAGGCCCGTGCCGTCTGGGCCACGCCGGAGCCGGGCGGCCCCGTGAACAGCCAGGCGTGCGTCATGCTCGTCGACTGCGGGAGCGGACTGTCGGACGCGGCGGCGGTGACGAAGGCGTCGGCGTCCCGGGCAGCGGCGGCGAGCGGCTCGCACACCTTCTCCTGCCCGACGAGGTCGTCCCACACGGTCATGGGTCACGCCGTCCTTCCGTCACACCGGTCGCCCACTGGGCGCCGCGCTGATCCGCGGCACGCCCTCCATTGTGCGGGGCGGCACTGACAACGCGGCGGGGCGCCCGGGGCGCGGGGCCCCGGACGCCCCGGTCCTCAGGTGCTCAGCGCCGTCCCCGGCCCCTGCCGCCCCTGCGGCCGCCCTGACCGCCGCGGCCGTCGTCGTCCGGGCCGCCCTCGTGCTCGTCGTGCGGCCCGAGGAGTTCGTCCGCCAGCGTCGGCAGATCGTCCAGCGGGGTCTCCTCGGCCCAGTCGGAGCGGCGCCTGCGGGGCGGTGCCTGGTCGGGGTCGACCTGGGGCAGCTCGCGCGTGCGGTCCTGGGCCTCCCCGGCGGGTTCCTCCTCGCGGAAGTAGCCCGGCGGCACCCGGTCGGCGGGGTCGGCGCCGCGCACGGGCGGCAGTACGGCGGTCTCCTCGGCGGGCCCCGGCGGCGGCACGGGCGGCAGGACCGCGGTCTCGTCCGCCTCGCGCGGCTGCACCGCGGGCAGCACCGCCGTCTCGTCGGCCGCGCCGGTCGGGAACGACGGCTTGGGCAGCTCGGTCGTCACCTCGGACTCGGACTCGGCCGACCCGCCGGACGCCAGGCCGTGGTCGTCACCGCCGTCCCGCCCGCGCCGGGCGCCGTCCCCGGCCTCCTCCGCCCGGTCCTGGTCCGGCGTGTCCCGCACCGGCCGCAGTACCGCCGTGTCCTCCCCCGGACCGCCCGGGGCATCGGCCGGGGTCACGACCGGGGTCGGCACGGTCACCGCGTCGGAGGGGGACGAGGCCGCCGGCTTCGGGCGGGGCGCGTCCGCCGCCGCGGGGGCGACCGGCTTCGGACCGGCCGCGGCCGCGGCCGCCGCCTCCTCCGCCGCCCGGCGTGCCGCCTCGGCGCGCAGCAGTGCCTCCTCGGCCTTGCGCTGCTTCTCCAGGCGCCGGGCCTCGGCCTCGGCGCGCAGCCGCTCCTCCTCCTCGGCCTGCTTGCGGCGCCGTTCCTCCTCGGCCCGCAGCCGCGCCTCCTCCTCGGCGCGCGCCTTCTCCTCCGCCAGGAGCCGGGCCCGCTCCTCCTCGGCCTTGCGGCGCGCTTCCTCGGCCCGCTGCCTGGCCTCCTCGGCCTGCCGCTCCGCCTCGCGCCGCTGCGCCTCCTCCAGCTCGCGGCGCTTGCGCTCCTCCTCCTCGGCGCGCACCCGCGCCTCCTCCTCGAGGCGCTCGCGCTCCAGACGCTCCTCCTCGGCCTTGCGCGCGGCCTCTTCCTCGGCCTTGCGCCGGGCCTCCTCCTCGGCCTTGCGGCGCGCCTCCTCCTGGGCCTTGATCTCGGCCTCGGACAGCGGCAGCACCTGGTCGAGCCGGTGGCGCACGACGGTGGTGACGGCCTCGGGCTCCTGGCCGGCGTCCACCACCAGGTAGCGCCCGGGGTCGGCGGCGGCCAGGGTGAGGAAACCGGAGCGCACGCGCGCGTGGAACTCGGCGGGCTCCGACTCGAGCCGGTCCGGCGCCTCGGTGAACCGCTCGCGCGCGGTCTCCGGGGAGACGTCCAGCAGGACGGTCAGGTGCGGTACGAGCCCGTTGGTGGCCCAGCGGTTGATGCGGGCGATCTCGGTCGGCGACAGGTCGCGGCCGGCGCCCTGGTAGGCGACCGAGGAGTCGATGTAGCGGTCGGAGATGACCACGGCGCCGCGCTCCAGGGCGGGCCGGACCACGGTGTCGACGTGCTCCGCGCGGTCGGCGGCGTACAGCAGCGCCTCCGCGCGGTGCGACAGTCCGGCGCTGGAGACGTCCAGCAGGATGGAGCGCAGCCGCTTGCCGACCGGGGTGGCGCCGGGCTCGCGGGTGAGCACGACCTCGTGGCCCTTGCCGCGGATCCACTCGGCGAGCGCCTCGGCCTGGGTGGACTTGCCGGCGCCGTCACCGCCCTCCAGGGCGATGAAGAAACCGTTCGCCGCGGGCGTCGGCACCGGGTCGTCGCCGCCGAGCAGCGCGTCCCGCAGGTCGTGTCGCAGCGGGACGCCCGAGCGGTCGTCGACCTTGGCCAGCACCAGCGCGGCCAGCGGCAGCAGCAGGGCGCCCAGCAGCATCAGGACGAACGCGGCGCCGCCGTGGGCGAAGACGAACTTGCCGTTCTCCAGCCGGTGCGGTCCGATCGCCGCGGCCAGCACGGGCCCGACGACCGCGCCCAGCGCGACGCCGACCCGGACGACCGCGTGCAGGTGCTCGGTGATCCGGCCCCGGCGGTGGTCCTCGGTCTCCTGGTCGAGCAGCGCGTGCCCGGTGTTCGCGGCCACGCCCGCGCCGACCCCGGCCAGCGCGAGGAGCAGCAGCACGGTGGTGTCGTCCGGGACGAGCCCGGCGGCCAGCAGCGCGACCCCGGCGAAGGCGATCGCCAGGGCGAGCAGCCGTCGGCGGGACAGGGACGGCAGCAGGGCGGGGGCGGTGCGGATGCCGACGACGACGCCACCGGTCAGCGCGCCCACGGCCAGGCCGTACAGCACCGGGCCGCCGCCCAGGTCCTTGGCGTGCAGCACCGCCACGGCGACCGCGGCGGCCACCACCGCGGCGACCGCGGCGCAGGCGAAGACCAGCAGCGGGAGCACGCCGGTACGGCCCTTGTCGACGCCGCCGCTGTTGCCGCCGCCGCTCTTGGGACGGCGCATGCCCTCCAGCGGCGACCGCGCGCGCGGGGTGCGCACCGCGGGCAGCTCCAGGAAGCTCACGACGGACAGGGAGGCGGCGAACAGTCCGGCCGCCACGTACGAGCCGAGTGCCGCCTGGTGCTCGGCGAACCAGTCGACCCCCGCCCCCAGCAGGTTGTTCAGGAGCCCCGCGACGACCAGGGCGACCGCCGCGAGCGGGACGGCGACGAAGCTCGTGCGCAGCGACAGGCGGCGCAGCGCGTCCATGTGGTCCGGCAGCGGCCGTACCGTCGCGCCCTCCAGCGGCGGGGCGGGCAGCAGCGCGGGGGCCGCGCTCTCCCGGCACACCGTCCAGAAGCGCTCGGCGACCCCGGTGAGGAAGACGGTCACCAGGAGGACGGCGGGCGCGTTGTCCGGGGTCCAGTCGATCCACAGCGGTGCGACGATCAGCAGCGCGGCCCGCAGCCCGTCGGCGCCGACCAGGGTCCAGCGCCGGTCGAGCGGGCCGTCCTGCGAGGTGAGTGACGTGAGGGGCCCGAGCAGGACGGCGCCGAAGAGCAGCGTCGCCAGGATGCGGACGCCGAAAACGGTCGCCACTGCGAACGCCACGCCCCGGTAGCCCCCGCCGAAGGAGCCCGCGCCGATCGCGGCCTGCACGACGAGGAGGACCAGCACCAGGAGGGCGAGGATGTCGCCGACACCCCCCACGAGCTGTGCGCTCCACAACCGCCTCAACTGCGGACGGCGCAGCAGGGCGCGGACGGCGCGCTCGCGGGAGTCCGCGACCAGGGCGTCGTCCGGGGCGGGGGGAGAGGCCGTTGGCTGCTCGGCTCGCGTCATGCGTTCAGCCTATCGGTCGCCGCCGACAGTCCGGCGTGCCCGGCCGAACGTACGGACGCCCCGACACCGAATTGATGCCGGGGCGTTCGTTTTGCGAAGAGCGTGTGACGAGAAGAGCGTGTGACGCAGAGGGCGGGGGCACCGGCGCCTTCCGAGCGGGACTCAGTCCTCCGTCGTCTTCGACGCGGGCGCCTTCTTGGCGGCCGTCTTGGCGGTCGTCTTCTTCGCCGTGCTCCGGGCGGCGGTCTTCTTGGCCGCCGTCGTCTTCGCGGCGGCCGTCTTCTTGGCCGCCGTCGCCTTCTTGGCCGGGGCCTTCTTCGCGGCCGTCTTCTTCGTGGCCGTCTTCTTCGTGGTCTTCTTCGCCGTCTTCTTGGCGGGACCCTTGGCGCGCTTCTCGGCCAGCAGTTCGTAGCCCCGCTCGGGCGTGATCTCCTCGACGCTGTCGCCCGAGCGCAGGGTCGCGTTGGTCTCGCCGTCGGTGACGTACGGGCCGAAGCGGCCGTCCTTGACCACGACGGGCTTCTCGCTGACCGGGTCGGTGCCCAGCTCCTTCAGCGGCGGCTTGGCCGCGGCCCGGCCACGCTGCTTGGGCTGGGCGTAGATCGCCAGCGCCTCCTCCAGCGTGATGTCGAAGAGCTGCTCCTCGGTCTGGAGGGACCGCGAGTCCGTGCCCTTCTTCAGGTACGGGCCGTAGCGGCCGTTCTGCGCGGTGATCTCGACGCCCTCCGCGTCGGTGCCGACGACGCGCGGCAGCGACATGAGCCTGAGGGCGTCGTCGAGGGTCACCGTGTCCAGGCTCATCGACTTGAAGAGCGAGGCGGTGCGCGGCTTCACGGCGTTCTTGCCGGTCTTCGGGGTGCCCTCGGGGAGCACCTCGGTGACGTACGGGCCGTAGCGGCCGTCCTTGGCGACGATGGTGTGGCCGGTGGCCGGGTCGGTGCCCAGCTCGAAGTCGCCGCTCGGCTTGGCGAGCAGTTCCTCGGCCAGCTCCACGGACAGCTCGTCCGGGGCCAGGTCCTCGGGGACGTCGGCGCGCTGGTGGTTCTCGGAGTCCTTCTCGCCGCGCTCGACGTAGGGGCCGTAGCGGCCTACGCGGAGCTTGATGTCGTTGCCGACGGGGAAGGACGAGACCTCGCGGGCGTCGATCGCGCCGAGGTCGGTCACGAGTTCCTTGAGGCCGCCGAGGTGGTCGCCGTCGCCGTTGCCCGCGTCGGCCGCGGCGCCGCCGCCGGCGCCGTCGCCCGCGCCGAAGTAGAAGCGGCGCAGCCACGGCACGGACTGGGCCTCGCCGCGGGCGATGGCGTCGAGGTCGTCCTCCATCTTGGCGGTGAAGTCGTAGTCGACGAGCCGCCCGAAGTGCTTCTCCAGGAGGTTGACCACGGCGAAGGAGAGGAAGGACGGGACGAGTGCCGTGCCCTTCTTGAAGACGTAGCCGCGGTCCAGGATGGTGCCGATGATCGACGCGTACGTCGACGGGCGGCCGATCTCGCGCTCTTCCAGCTCCTTGACCAGCGACGCCTCGGTGTAGCGCGCCGGGGGCTTGGTGGCGTGGCCGTCGACCGTGATCTCCTCGGCCGTCAGCGCGTCGCCCTCGGCGACCTGCGGCAGGCGGCGCTCGCGGTCGTCCAGCTCGGCGTTGGGGTCGTCGGCACCCTCGACGTAGGCCTTGAGGAAGCCGTGGAAGGTGATGGTCTTGCCGGAGGCGCTGAACTCGACGTCCCGGCCGTCGGAGGCGGCGCCGCCGATCTTCACGGTGACGCTGTTGCCGGTCGCGTCCTTCATCTGGGAGGCGACGGTCCGCTTCCAGATCAGCTCGTACAGCTTGAACTGGTCGCCGGTCAGGCCGGTCTCGGCGGGCGTGCGGAAGCGGTCGCCGGAGGGGCGGATCGCCTCGTGCGCCTCCTGCGCGTTCTTGACCTTGCCGGCGTACGTGCGCGGCTGCGGCGGCAGGTAGTCGGCGCCGTACAGCTGCGTCACCTGGGCGCGGGCGGCGGAGACCGCCGTGTCGCTCAGGGTCGTGGAGTCCGTACGCATGTAGGTGATGTAGCCGTTCTCGTACAGCTTCTGGGCGATCTGCATGGTCGCCTTCGCGCCGAAGCCGAGCTTCCTCGAAGCTTCCTGCTGCAGCGTCGTCGTACGGAACGGGGCGTACGGCGAGCGGCGGTACGGCTTGGACTCGACGGAGCGGACGGCGAAGCGGGTGTGCTCCAGCGCGGCGGCGAGCGCTCGGGCGTTCGCCTCGTCGAGGTGGAGGGTGTTCGCGCTCTTGAGCTGCCCCAGGGAGTCGAAGTCGCGGCCCTGCGCGACACGCCGGCCGTCGACCGTCTGGAGGCGGGCGACCAGCGAGGACGGGTCGGAGGCGTCTCCCGCGCGGCCGGTCGCGAAAGTGCCGGTGAGGTCCCAGTACTCGGCGGAGCGGAACGCGATGCGCTCGCGCTCCCGCTCGACCACGAGCCGGGTGGCGACGGACTGGACGCGGCCGGCCGACAGGCGCGGCATGACCTTCTTCCACAGGACCGGCGAGACCTCGTAGCCGTAGAGACGGTCGAGGATGCGGCGGGTCTCCTGGGCGTCGACGAGCTTCTGGTTCAGCTCGCGCGGGTTGGCGACGGCGGCGCGGATCGCGTCCTTGGTGATCTCGTGGAACACCATGCGCTTGACCGGGATCTTCGGCTTGAGGACTTCCTGGAGGTGCCAGGCGATGGCCTCTCCCTCGCGGTCCTCATCGGTGGCGAGGAAGAGCTCGTCGGACTCCTTCAGCAGGTCCTTGAGCTTCTTGACCTGGGACTTCTTGTCCGCGTTGACCACGTAGACGGGCTGGAAGTCGTGTTCGACGTCCACACCGAGGCGACGGACCTCACCGGTGTACTTCTCCGGCACCTCCGCCGCGCCGCTGGGAAGGTCGCGAATGTGCCCGACGCTCGCCTCGACGACGTAGCCAGGGCCGAGATAGCCCTTGATCGTCTTCGCCTTGGCAGGCGACTCGACGATGACGAGTCGGCGGCCGCCCTTCGCGGTCTCGCTGGTCGGGGACAACTTCGCTCTTCTCTCCGGTCGACGCTGGGCCTCCCCAGGGCGTGGTCCCGGGGTCGGGTCGTTCTGTGTTTCGATCGTGACGCTGCGGAGTGTGACGGTACCTCCCGCCCCCGTGTCAAACGGGAAAAGCCCGCAACGGCCACTCGAACGGTAACCCGACGAACCCTGTTCCTGCCGCCCGGAGTGCTCACCTGCTCCGACCCGGGTATCCGGAGCGCGACCCCCCGGTTACCGGGTGGGCGTCCCGGCCGGGACCGGCGACCGGCGTCTCACACCCGTGTCAGGAACCATGCACCGAGGCCGAGCGCGAGCACCGCGGCGACGCTCGCGACGGTCGCCGATGCGACGGGGCTCACACCGAGCGCGACGGGCCGGCCGTGCCGCACCCGTGCCGTGGTCCACACCAGCAGACCGGCCCCGAACAGGGCGAACACCAATCCCGCGAAGATCGCCGGCCCGCTCTCCATGGTCCCCGTTCCCCTTTTCTCCAGCCCGCGCCTGTGCAGCCTCCGGGAGGCTGTCACGCACGGACGGCGGGCAGGCGAACCCGAGGTGAACGGGGAGCCGACGAGGCGGCGGCCGGGGTGCCGGGGGTGTCGTGGCCGTGCCTGCCAACCCGCTACCCCGCTCCCCCCGTACACCGGTGGGCCGGGCGCGCCGGACGGCCTCGTCGGACGGCCTCGTCAGGCGGCCTCGTCAGGCGGCCTCCGGAGAGAAGACCGCCTACGAGAAGACCGCCTGAGAGAAGACCGCCTGAGAGAAGGCCGCCGGCACGGAAATGGGGGCTCGCACCCACGCCCGGGGGCGGGCCGCGCTACGCCGGTTCGAGGAAGCCCTGCTCCACCAGGAGGCGGATCTGCGCGGGCGTGCGGTCGCGCAGGGCCACCGGGTCCTCGCCGACCAGTTGGGCGATGGCGTCCAGGATGCGGCCGGCGCTCATCGTGCCGTCGCAGACGCCCGCGAACCCGGCGCCGACCGTGTCGACCCGGGTGGCCCGGCGCATGCCGCGGTTCTGGCGCAGGACGACGTGCTCCGGGTCCTCGGCTCCGGGCAGCCCCACCTGTTCCTGGACCACCTCGCCGGCCAGCGTGAAACGGGCCTCCAGGAGCGCCGCGTCGTCGTGGGCGCGCAGGTAGTCGACGCGGTCGAAGTGGGCGCGCACGGTCTCGCCGAGCGGCTGCTCGACCGGGTGCGGCCACTCCTCGGCGACGACCGAGGGCTCGGCGGCCCCGGTCCGGCGCAGCGTGATCCAGCCGAAGCCGACGGCCTTGACCTTGCGGGCCTCGAACTCGTCCAGCCACGCGTCGTACCGCGCCTGGTAGTCGGCCGGGTCACCGCGGTGGTCGCCCGCGTCCCGCAGCCACAACTCGGCGTACTGGGTGACGTCCTGCACCTCGCGCTGCACGATCCAGGCGTCGCAGCCGCGCGGCACCCAGGAGCGCAGCCGGTCCGTCCACTCCTCCCCCTCCACGTGCTGCCAGTTGGCGAGGAAGTGCGCGAACCCGCCCTCGTTCAGGCGCTCCCCCGTCTGCTGAACGAGCGAGCGGCACAGATCGTCCCCGCCCATCCCGCCGTCGCGGTAGGTGAGCCGGGCGCCCGGTGAGATCACGAACGGCGGGTTGGAGACGACGAGGTCGTACGTCTCGTCGTCGGCGACCGGTTCGTACAGGGAGCCCTCGCGCAGGTCGGCGGCCGGGGCCCCGGACAGGGCGAGGGTGAGCGCGGTGATGTGCAGCGCGCGCGGGTTGACGTCGGTGGCGGTCACGCGCGTGGCGTGCGCGGCGGCGTGCAGCGCCTGGATGCCGGAGCCGGTGCCGAGGTCGAGGGCGGCGGAGACGGGCGTGCGGACGGTGAGGCCCGCCAGGGTCGTGGAGGCGCCGCCGACGCCGAGGACGACGCCCTCGGCGTGGTTGCCGATGCCGCCCGCTCCGCCGACCGCGCAGCCCAGGTCCGAGACGATGAACCAGTCCTCGTCACCGGGCCCGCCGTAGGGCCGTACGTCCACGGTGGCGGCCACCTCGTCGTCGCCGGCGCGCTCGAGCCATCCGCTCTCCAGGCAGTCCTCGACGGCCAGTACGTCCGCCACGCGCGCGCGGGGGACGGGCTGCTGCAGCAGGAACAGCCGGACGAGCAGTTCGAGCGGCGTGTCGCCGCGGGTGGCCCGGAGCGCGGGCACGGTCTCGCTGCGGGACAGCGCCGCGTAGGCGGGGGCGCCGAGCAGCTCCAGCAGTCCGTCGGCGGTGAAGGACGCCCCGAGCAGGGCGTCCCGCAGCCGGGCGGTGACGTCGGGGCGGTCGGCGGAGGGCAGGGGGGACAGGCTGGCGTTACTCACACCCCCATTGTGGCCCGGCGGCCCCCGCCCCGCCCCGTGTCCCGCGCGGACGCCGTCCCGGTCAGCCCTGGGCGGCGGACGGCGCCGCCGAAGCCGACTTGCAGCTCGGCTGCTTGGCCATCGCCTTGCCGACGTCGCCCTCCTCCAGCGTCTTCAGCGCGTCGCTGCCGCTCTTGCTGAGCTTGTTCAGCTCGGTGGCGATGTCCTTGAGGCCGTCGGCGAACTTGGCCTGGTCCTTGGTGTTCAGCTCCTCCACCTGCTTGCGCAGGGAGGCGTACGAGGAGGAGAGGCCGTTCAGCTCGGTGACCGCGTCCTTCTGCTTCTTCTCGCCGTCCTCGACGTCCGGGGGGCCGGCCTTCTGCACGGTGGCGCCCATCGCCTTGTAGGCGTCGGACATGTCCTGGAACGCCTTCGCGTCGGTCTTCTGGACCTCGGCCGGCGTGCTGCTGTCCGAGGTCTCCTTCTGGATCGCCGCGTTGGCCGCCTCGATCTTCTTGGCCTGCGGCTGCACGCCCTCGCAGACCTCCTTGGCCCAGGAGTCCAGCTTCTCGTTGTCGTCGCTGCCGCCGCATCCCGTCAGCGCCAGTACCAGTACCGCACCGCCGGACAGTGCGACCGCGAGCTTCTTGTTCACCGGATCGGTCCCTTCCATGGCTCTCGGCCCCGGAACATACACGCCGGATGGGGGACATCCACCGGACGAACATCCGTTATGACGGGGTTGAAGCCATTTGCACCAAGACAGAAAGGGAGAGAAGGCTCACGCATGCGGGGCGCACGCGCGCGAAACGGGCGGCCGGCACGTCAACACGCGCCTTCCGCCCGCCCTTTGCCCCCGCCCGTGACCGTGCCCTACGACGACCCCGGGGCGGCCTCCTACGAAACCGCCGCCGGACCCGCCGACTTGGGCCGCGCACCGGTGTCGTCCTCGTCGCCCATGGCGATTCCGCGCCGCTTCGACACGTAGACCGCCACCGCGATGACGACGAACGCGACGACCGCGATCAGCACCCGTACGCCGACGCTCTTGTCGGCGCCGTAGGAGAACTTGATGACCGCGGGAGCGATGAGCAGCGCCACCAGGTTCATGACCTTCAGCAGCGGGTTGATGGCCGGTCCGGCGGTGTCCTTGAAGGGGTCGCCGACCGTGTCGCCGATGACGGTCGCGGCGTGCGCCTCGCTGCCCTTGCCGCCGTGGTGGCCATCCTCGACGAGTTTCTTGGCGTTGTCCCAGGAACCGCCGGAGTTGGCGAGGAACACCGCCATCAGCGTGCCCGCGCCGATCGCGCCCGCCAGGAACGCGCCGAGCGCGCCCACCCCGAGGGTGAATCCGATGAAGATGGGCGCCATCACGGCGAGCAGTCCGGGCGTGGCGAGTTCCCGCAGGGCGTCCCTGGTGCAGATGTCGACGACCTTGCCGTACTCGGGCTTCTCGGTGTGGTCCATGATCCCGGGCCGTTCCCGGAACTGCCGCCGCACCTCGAAGACCACGGCGCCCGCCGACCGGGACACCGCGTTGATCGCCAGCCCCGAGAAGAGGAAGACGACCGCCGCGCCCGCGATGAGCCCGACGAGGTTGTTGGGCTGGGAGATGTCCATCATCAGGTTCATCGGCGCGCCCGCACCGCTGAGCTTCTCGCCGACGTCCGCCGCACCGGTGGTGATGGCATCGCGGTACGACCCGAAGAGGGCCGCGGCGGCGAGTACGGCGGTGGCGATGGCGATGCCCTTGGTGATGGCCTTGGTGGTGTTGCCCACGGCGTCCAGGTCGGTGAGGACCTGCGCGCCGGCGCCCTCGACGTCGCCGGACATCTCGGCGATGCCCTGCGCGTTGTCGGAGACCGGCCCGAAGGTGTCCATGGCCACGATGACGCCAACCGTGGTGAGCAGTCCGGTGCCGGCCAGCGCCACCGCGAACAGCGCCAGCATGATCGACGTACCGCCGAGCAGGAAGGCCCCGTAGACGCCGAGGCCGATCAGCAGCGCGGTGTAGACGGCCGATTCGAGGCCGAGCGAGATTCCGGCGAGGACGACGGTGGCGGGACCGGTGAGCGAGGTCTTGCCGATGTCCTTGACGGGGCGCCGGGTGGTCTCGGTGAAGTAGCCGGTGAGCTGCTGGATCAGGGCGGCGAGCACGATGCCGATCGCCACCGCGACCAGTGCGAGGACCCGCGGGTCGCCGCTCTTGCCCGCGATCGCGGCGTCGGTGACGCCGTCCAGGCCGGCGTAGCTGCCGGGCAGGTAGACGAACACGGCGACCGCCACCAGCACCAGCGAGATCACCGCGGAGACGAAGAAGCCCCGGTTGATCGCGCTCATGCCGCTGCGGTCGGAGCGCCGGGGTGCCACCGCGAAGATGCCGATCATCGCCGTGAGCACACCGATCGCCGGGACCAGGAGCGGGAAGGCCAGCCCGGAGTCGCCGAAGGCCACCTTGCCGAGGATCAGCGCGGCCACCAGGGTGACGGCGTAGGACTCGAAGAGGTCGGCGGCCATGCCCGCGCAGTCGCCGACGTTGTCGCCCACGTTGTCGGCGATGGTGGCGGCATTGCGCGGATCGTCCTCCGGGATGCCCTGCTCGACCTTGCCGACCAGGTCGGCGCCGACGTCGGCGGCCTTGGTGAAGATGCCGCCGCCGACCCGCATGAACATCGCGATCAGCGCCGCACCGAGACCGAAGCCCTCCAGGACCTTCGGCGCGTCGGCCGCGTACACCAGCACCACGCAGCAGGCGCCCAGCAGGCCGAGCCCCACCGTGAACATCCCGACGACGCCGCCCGTGCGAAACGCGATCTTCGTCGCCTTGTGCGCGACGAGAGTGAGGTCCTTTTCCGGTTCGCCGGGCGCCGGTGTCGCTTCCCGCGCCGCGGCGGCGACGCGCACATTGCTGCGCACGGCCAGCCACATGCCGATATAGCCGGTGGCCGCAGAGAAAGCAGCGCCGATCAGAAAGAAGATCGAACGTCCGGCACGTTGATTCCAGTCGCCCGCGGGCAGCAGCATGAGCAGGAAGAACACGACGACGGCGAATACGCCGAGTGTGCGCAACTGCCGGGCCAGGTATGCCTTCGCGCCTTCCTGGACGGCCGCCGCGATCTTCTTCATGCTGTCGGTTCCCTCGCCCGCCGCGAGCACCTGGCGCACCAGGACACCCGCGAGCACCAGCGCGGCCAGCGCGACCACCGCGATGACGGCGACCAGGACGCGGTTCCCGTCCGTGAGCACGGCGGCCGCCAGGGGGGAGGGATCGCCCAACGCGTGGGGGCCCAACTGCTGAGGGGTGGAAAGCTCCGCCATTCGTCCTCCTTGACGCTTGGGCTGAGCTCAAGATGTGGACGGGATTGTAGGTACCGGAACCCGATCAAAACAGTGCACGACAAAAGGAATTGGCCTGTCAACCACAGGGGAGCCGGAAACACTGGAAGTAGTAATGCCCTTCCGGCATTAATTTCGCGCCCCGTTTGTTTGATCAATTCCCCGCACGCGGGCCGCGTGATTGATCGTGAATGTATTCTCTTGACGCCCGCACGGCACCAATGTATGGCCGCACATGACAAAGGGCCCCACCGAGTGGGGCCCTCCGGGTGACACGGGAACGACGCGGACGATCAGATCGGCGGCAGCACCGCCGGCGCGGTGGGCCAGGTCATCCGGATGAGCCCGCCGTCCTCGCCCGCCGAGACCTCCACGTCGTCGACGAGTCCGCTGATGACCGCGAGGCCCATCTCGTCCTCCTCGGCCTCCAGCTCGTCGACGGCGCCCCCCGGGGCCTTCACCCCGGGGACCGCGTGCGGCGCCTCGTCGCCGACCTCGATGGAGAACTGCTTCTCCTCCTCGATCAGCGACACCTTCACCGGCGCCGTGATGCCGACGTGCTGATGCAGGCCCACAGCCCGGGTACACGCCTCGCCGACGGCGAGCCTGACCTCGTCGAGGACGGCCTCGTCCACTCCGGCCCTGCGCGCCACCGCGGCCGCCACCAGACGGGCGGTGCGGACGTGCTCGGGCAGCGCGCTGAAGCGGAGTTCGACGGTGGCCATGCATCCCCCTCGACTACGGGCGTGCTTTCGAGGGTCCGGGCGCCGAGCCCGGGCCCCCTCGTTCTACTTGCCGTCCCGGACCCCAGGGGCCCGGGACCGGTCGTCAGTCGGTGGCCGCCACCGCTTCCTCGACCGAGGTGTGAATGGGGAACACCTTGGTGAGGCCGGTGATACGGAAGATCTTGAGAATGCGCTCCTGGTTGCAGACCAGCCGCAGCGAGCCCTCATGGGCACGCACCCGCTTCAGTCCACCGACCAGCACGCCGAGCCCTGTGGAGTCGAGGAAGTCCACGCCCTCCATGTCGACGACGAGATGGAAACTCCCGTCGTTCACGAGCTCGACCAACTGCTCACGCAGCTTGGGCGCGGTGTATACGTCAATTTCGCCACCGACCTCGACGACCGTACGATCGCCGACGGTACGGGTCGACAGGGACAGGTCCACGGATCCTCCAGCACCTTGCTATCGAGCGGTCGTCCCTCGGGACACCTCGGCTTGAAGCCCCCAGGACGGTTCGCCAGCCGCGATGGCATTCAATCACTTACCGGCAGGCGTGCACGACGCCTTGGTCCCATTGTCCGTCACGCCAGTGACAGACTCGGTGCCGATGGCCAAGAATCACCGACCCGATCGATCCCCGGCGGAGCCCGGCTCCCGGCCGGAACCGGGCATGCTCCTGGACCGGCTCGCCTCGGGACCGAGCCGGGCTGCGCGCATCACTCATACGGAGCACCTGCCCCCGCGTGCGGGCCGTCATGCCGTCTGGCCGGACCGGATTCGGCCGGAGGTCCTCGCCGCGGTGCGGACCGCGGGCATCGAACACCCCTGGGCCCACCAGGCACGCGTGGCCGAGCACGCCCTCGACGGCGATTCGGTGGTCGTCGCCACGGGCACCGCGTCCGGCAAGTCCCTGGCCTATCTGGTGCCGGTCCTGTCGGCCCTCGTGGACGGCTCCGAGGCCCCGAACGGCCGCGGCGCCACCGCCCTCTACCTGGCCCCCACCAAGGCGCTGGCGGCCGACCAGTGCCGGTCCGTGAAGGAACTTTCACAACCCCTGGGCACATCCGTCCGAACGGCGGTCTACGACGGCGACACGCCGTTCGAGGAACGCGAGTGGATCCGGCAGTACGGCACGTACGTCCTCACCAACCCGGACATGCTGCACCGCGGCATCCTGCCCTCCCACCCCCGCTGGTCCTCCTTCCTGAAGGCGCTGAAGTACGTCGTCATCGACGAGTGCCACACCTACCGCGGCGTCTTCGGCTCCCACGTCGCCCAGGTCCTGCGCAGACTGCGCAGACTCTGCGCCCGCTACGGCGCGTCGCCCGTGTTCCTGCTCGCCTCCGCCACCGCCGCCGAGCCCGCGGTGGCGGCGTGCCGGCTCACCGGACTGCCGGTGGTCGAGGTCGCCGACGACGCCTCACCGCGCGGGGAACTGGTGTTCGCCCTGTGGGAGCCGCCGCTGACCGAGCTGGAGGGCGAGAAGGGCGCACCGGTCCGCCGCACGGCCACCGCCGAGGCCGCCGACCTGCTCACCGACCTCACCGTGCAGGGCATGCGTTCGATCACCTTCGTACGCTCCCGGCGTGGCGCGGAACTGATCTCGGTGATCGCCCAGGAACGCCTGGCCGAGGTCGACCGCTCACTGGTCCGGCGTGTCGCGGCGTACCGCGGCGGTTACCTCCCCGAGGAGCGCCGCGCCCTGGAACGCGCCCTGCACTCCGGCGACCTCCTCGGCCTCGCCGCGACGAACGCCCTGGAGCTCGGCCTCGACATCTCCGGCCTGGACGCCGTGGTGATCGCCGGCTACCCGGGCACCCGGGCCTCGCTGTGGCAGCAGGCGGGCCGGGCGGGCCGCTCCGGACAGGGGGCGCTGGCCGTACTGGTCGCCCGTGACGACCCGCTGGACACCTTCCTCGTCCACCATCCGGAGGCGCTGTTCGACCAGCCGGTGGAGTCCACGGTCCTCGACCCCGACAACCCGTACGTCCTCGCCCCCCACCTGTGCGCGGCGGCGGCCGAACTGCCGCTGACCGAGGAGGACCTGAAGCTCTTCGGCCCCGCCTGCGAGGAACTGCTGCCCCAGCTCGAGGCCGCGAAGCTGCTGCGCCGGCGGACCCGGGCCTGGCACTGGACGCGCCGTGAGCGGGCCGCCGACCTCACGGACATCCGCGGCGAGGGCGGACGCCCCGTCCAGGTCGTCGAGGCCGGTACGGGGCGGCTGCTGGGCACGGTGGACGCCGGTGCCGCCCACACGACCGTCCACGAGGGCGCCGTCCACCTCCACCAGGGGCGTACCTACCTCGTGCGCTCCCTGGACCTGGAGGACGGTGTCGCGCTGGTCGAGCAGGCCACGCCCGCCTACTCGACGGTGGCCCGGGACACGACGGCGATCTCGGTCCTGGAGACCGACATCGAGGTCCCCTGGGGCGAGGGGCGGCTGTGCTACGGCTCCGTCGAGGTCACCAACCAAGTGGTCTCCTTCCTGCGCCGCCGCCTGATCACCGGCGAGGTCCTGGGCGAGACCAAGCTCGACCTGCCTCCCCGGACGCTGCGCACGCGCGCGGTGTGGTGGACGGTCACCGAGGACCAACTGGACGCGGCCCGGATCAACCCGGAGATCCTCGGCGGGGCGCTGCACGCCGCCGAACACGCCTCGATCGGCATGCTGCCCCTGTTCGCGACCTGCGACCGCTGGGACATCGGCGGCGTGTCGGTCCCGCTGCACCCGGACACACTGCTGCCCACGGTCTTCGTGTACGACGGCCACCCCGGCGGCGCGGGGTTCGCCGAGCGCGCCTTCCACACGGCCCGCGACTGGCTGGCGGCCACCCGGGAGGCCATCGCCTCCTGCGAGTGCGACGCCGGGTGCCCGTCCTGCATCCAGTCCCCCAAGTGCGGCAACGGCAACGATCCGCTGCACAAGCGGGGAGCGGTGCGGCTCCTCACGGTGCTGCTCCGGGGGGCGGCGGAGGCGGAGTAGCGGCCGGGCCCGCCCTGGCCCGGATCTCCGCCGCGAACGGCCCTCTGCCCGACGCCGCCGTCACGTCCGAGACCTGCCCGGTGAGCGCGCACCGCACCAGCCGCGTCCCCTGGGCCCGCGCGATCCGGTCCGCCCTGTCGCACGCCGCCGTGCCGCCCTCGGCCCAGTGGTCCGCCGCCGCGAGCGCCGCCAGGTCGGCACCGCCGGCCGCTCGATGCCGGGCCACGACGGCCTGCCCCAGGGCGAGCACGACGCCGAACACCAGACACAGGACGGCAATGGCGGCAACGCTCCACACGGTCGCCGAGCCCCGGTCGGGCGCGGTCCTCACGGCGTCGCGCGTCACGGCGTTTCTCCTCGTGACGTTGCCCCCGGCTGCGGCTGCGTTACGCCTCACGACTGCGCCCCCGCCGGTGCCGGTGCCGGTGCCACCGTCTCCTCCGCGGAAGCCACGGCCTCCTCGCGTACCTCGAAGGGCAGCCCGTGCAGTACCGGTGGGGCGGCCACCACGACCACCCGGACCAGACCCGCCTCCCGGCTGACCGTGATCCGGGCCCCACGGGGTGCCGCCTCGCGGGCGACCTCCATGACCGCGTCGACCGGGTCCTGCCGGGCCGCCGCGCGGGCACCCGTGCGGGCCGCGTCCACGCACTGGATCTGAGCGGCCAGCACGAGCAGCCCCCACACCAGTGCCATCGCGAACACCACCAGCACGGGGAGCACCACGGCCGTCTCCGCCGTCACGAAGCCGCCGTCCGGTCCGCTGCCCGGCTTCCCGCCGTCCGGCCCACAGCCCGACCCGTTGACCGGCCCACAGCCCGACCCGCCGTCCGGCCTGCCGTGCGACCCGTCGACCGGCCTGCCGTGCGCCCTGCTGCGCCGTTCGCCGGGCGGGACGCCCTCGGTCTCGCCGCGCGGCCCGCCGGGCCCACTCCGCCCGCGGGTGTCCCGTACTCGCGCCTCCGTCGGCCTTCCCCGCTCACATCCGCGCATCGAGTGCCCGCTTCACGATGCCCTGGAGCTCCGCGCTGACCGCGCCGCTCGTCACGACCTTGTAGAGGACCACGGCGAAGGCCACCGCCGCCACGATTCCCATCGCGTACTCGGACGTGACCATGCCCGCGTCCCGTCGCGCGGCCCGCCGCCCGAGCGCCGTTCCCAACCCTCGGACCAAGGAACTCAGACGTGCCCGTACTACCTGATACATCGCAAACCCCCATGAGGCTCGTTTCTTCTGCCCACTTGCTCTTCTGCTCACCTGCTCGTCCGGCGCGTGTCTTCCGGACGTCCATGTGCCGGCCCCGACACCGGTACGTCCTGACCCGTCAACCACCGCCGCCCCCGTGCCCCAGCACCCCTCCCGCCAGCCCGATGACCACCGGCAGCACGCCCACCGCGATGAACGCCGGGAGAAAACAGAGCCCCACCGGCGCGGTCACCATGACGGCGGCTCGGCGGGCCCGAGCCGTGGTGGTGCGGGCCCAGTCGGCGCGGGCCTGGGCGGCCAGCCGTGCGGCCGGGGCCGCCGCGGGCAGGCCGGACACCTCGGCCCGCTCCAGCAGCCGCGCGAGGGGTGACGCTCCCGGGACGGCGGCCAGTCCCCGCCAGGCGCCCTCCGGTTCACCACCCAGACGCACCTCCGCGGCACCGCGCCCCAGCGCGTCTCCGACCGGACCTCCCAGCGCCTCGCCGACCGCCCGTGCGGCCGTGACCGGTCCGGCGCCCGCCGCGATGCAGGCCGCCAGCAGGTCCGCCGCCAAGGGCAGTTGACGGGCGGCAGCCGCGGCGGCGGCCTCCCGCGCCGGGGCTCCGGCGGCCGAGCGACGGACGCTCCAACGCCACAGTGCTCCGGCGCCCACCACCCCCACGACAAGCCCTTCCACACCACCGACCAGGGCCCAGCCCGCGCCCACCGTGCCGGCCAGGGGCAACCAGGGGCGGACTGCGCCCAGCAGCTCGGTGTGCCTCGCGGCTCGGTGACCCGGTTCGGGCGCCAGCAGGCCGGTGGCCCGTCTGCGCAGCGCCCGTTCCCGTCGCACGGCTGCGAGGCCCCGCACCAGCCAGCCGACGGCCAGTGCCGTCCCCAGCACTGCCCCCGCCCCGGGGACGAGGCCGCCGTTCACGACGCAGCCTCCGCTCCGCGCACGATCCGCGTCACCCACCAGACGCCCAGGCTCTCCAGCACGCCGCCGGCCAGCAGGCAGCCCAGTCCGGCTCCGGTGTGCAGCAGCACGCGCAGGGGATCGGACCCGAGGGCAACGCCGAGCAACAGGCCGAGGACCGGGAGACCGGCGAGCATCACGGCCGTGGCCCGAGCGCCCGCCAACTGGGCCCGCAGGTCGCTGCGCTGGTCCCGGTCCGCGCGCAGCGCGGCCTCCAGCCGGTCGAGACCGGCGGCGAGCCCCGCGCCCTGGTCGACCGCGACCCGCCAGCAGGCCGCCAGCCCCCGCAACCCCTCGGCACCGGGCTGCCCGGCAGCCGCCGCGAGCGCCCCGGGGACGTCCCCGCCGAACCGCGCCGCCGCCAGCACCGCCGCCTGCGCGTCGCCGAGCCCGCCGGAGTCGTGCACCGCGGGATCGTGCACCGCGTACAGCAGCGCCTCGCCCGGTTGCCTCCCCGACCGCACTTCCCCGGCGAGCGTTCCGCAGAGCGCGATCACCGCGTCCTGTCTGCGCTCCCTGGCCCGCCGCGCCCGGCCGGCCAGGCGCACCCGCCGCAGCACCGGCACTCCGGCCGCCCCGGCGACGACCGGCAGCACCGAGTCACCCAGGAGCGCCAGCACCAGCCCGGCGGCCAGTGATGCCCACTCGGGGCTCAGCCGGCCGCGGACACGCCGCACTCCGTCGGTCACCCACCGCGCCGGGGACGGCGGCCCGGTGTCGCCCACTCCGCCGACCCCACCGGCCTCACCGACCCCACCGGCCCCGCCAGTTCCATCCACTCGGCCGACCCGGCCCTCGGCGAGCACCAGTCGCGCCCGCCGTACCCCGGAGTGCCACCCGCCGGCCAGCCACGCGGCCGCTCCCAGGCAGACCAGTGCCACACCCGTCGACACCTCACCCGTCCCGGTCATGCCCGCTCCCGTCATGTCCGCCTGCGTCATGTCCGCCTCCGTCATGTCCGCCTGCGTCACGCTCGTCGTCCCGGCGCCTCCTGCCCGACGGCCGGCTGTTCCCCAGCCCCGCACCGCGCAGCAGCTCCCGCAGCCGCTGCCAGCCGCGTTCGGCCACGAAGGACTCCGCTCCCCAGCGCAGCGCCGGTACCGTCCGCACCAGCCCGGTCGGGTCCCGTTCCAGCACGTGCACCTCGGCGATCCGACGGCGGCCCGCACGGTCACGGACCAGGTGGAGGACGACCGAGAGGGCCGCCGCCAGTTGGCTGTGCAGGGCCGCGCGGTCCAGTCCCGCGGCCGTGCCGAGCGCCTCCAGCCGGGCCGGGACGTCGGCGGCGGCGTTGGCGTGCACGGTCCCGCACCCGCTGTGCCCCGTGTTCAGCGCAGCGAGCAGATGGGCCACTTCGGGTCCGCGCACCTCGCCCACGACCAGCCGGTCCGGGCGCATGCGCAGTGCCTGCCGGACCAGGTCCTCCAGGGTGACCAGGCCCGCACCCTCCTGATTGGCCGGCCGGGTCTCCAGCCGGACGACGTGCGCATGGTCGGGCCGCAGCTCCGCCGAGTCCTCGGCCAGCACGATGCGCTCGTCCGGTCCGACGAGCCCGAGCAGGGCGCTGAGCAGCGTCGTCTTGCCGCTGCCCGTTCCCCCGCTGACGAGGAAGGACAGCCGGGCCCGCACCAGGGCGCGCAGCACGCGGTCGCCGCCGGGCGGCACGGTGCCCGCCGTCGCCAACTCGTCGAGCGTGAAGGCGCGCGGCCGCACCACCCGCAGCGAGAGGCAGGTGCAGTCGACGGCAACGGGCGGCAGAACCGCGTGCAGCCGGGTGCCGTCGGGCAGCCTGGCGTCCACCCAGGGCCGGGCGTCGTCGAGCCGGCGCCCGGCGACGGTGGCGAGGCGCTGCGCGAGCCGCCGTACCGCGGCCGCGTCCGGGAAGGCGACCGGAGTCAGCTCCAGCCCACCGCCGCGGTCCACCCACACCCGGTCCGGGGCGGACACCAGCACGTCCGTCACCGACGGATCGGCGAGCAGCGGCTCGAGGGGCCCGCTGCCGACGAGTTCCGACCTGAGCTGTTCGGCGGCACCGAGGATCTCGGCATCCCCGAGGACCCTCCCCTGCTCCCGCAGGGCCTGCGCCACACGCGCGGGTGTCGGCTCCGCACCGCTCTCGGCGAGCCGGCGCCGCACCCCGTCGAGCATCCCGGGCGCGGCGAACACACCCGGCGCGGCGCCCGGACCGCTCCGCGACATGGTCGTAGCCGCCGCGGGCGGCACGGAAACTCGCCCCGGCCCCCTCACCCGTCCGGAGGCCGTCCCCGGAATTCGAGCGGACGCCGGTCCCGCCGACACCCCGGGGACGCGCTGCACAGCCCCGCCCGCCGGCACTCCCCGGGGCTGCCGGGAAGCCCAGCCCGGTACCGTCCGGGCAGTCGGCCCGCCGTGTGCCCCCGGCGTCGACAGCCCACCGGACGCCCCGGGGTATCCCCGGCCCGTGTCCGCCTCCGCGGCGGTCCTCGCGGACGTCCAGGACGTCCCGCCCCGCACCCCCGCAACCCTCATGTCCACTGCGACCTGCCTCCCACCTCTCGCGACCACCCCGGTCATCTCCCTCATGCGGCGCCACTCCCGCCCCATCCCTCCGCGTCGGCCAGGGCCCGATCCCAGAAGCCCCGGCAGAAGCGCGCCAGCGGACCCCGGGAGGGCGTGCCCGGGGGCCGTCTGCTCTCCGTGGCGCGCAACAGCCCGGATTCGACCGGCACTTCACCAACGAGGGGGAGGCCCAGCAGCCGGGCCACCTCGCGGTCGTCGAGTCCGGAGGCGTACGGTCCGCGCACGGCGACCCGGAGGTCGCGCAGGACCATGCCGACCGCGGCAGCCACCCGCCCCGCCGCGGCGACGGCCCGCAGTTCCGCGGGGACGACGAGGATGCCGACGTCGAGCTGGGCGAGGATCTCGGCGACACCGTCGTCGATCCGGCGGGGCAGGTCCACGACGACCGTGCCGCCCCTGCGCCGGGCCGCGGCGAGCACCGCGCGTACGGCCTGCGGCGGTACCGCGACGCAGTCCCCCCGGTCCCAGCTCAGCACCCGCAACGAGTGCAGCTCGGGCAGCGACTCCTCCAGTGCGCCGCCACCGA
Organism: Streptomyces sp. NRRL F-5650; assembly: GCF_000721365.1. NCBI lineage: Bacteria > Bacillati > Actinomycetota > Actinomycetes > Kitasatosporales > Streptomycetaceae > Streptomyces > Streptomyces sp. NRRL F-5650. Next base: position 72,427 of record NZ_JOGV01000017.1, read on the forward strand.
GCCGCCCGCGGGAGGCCGCGAACGCGGGCCATCTCAGCCCGTCGGCCGTCTCCCCACCGAGGAGGACGTCGAGGCCGCCGCCCATCGGATCGGCGTCCACCAGCAGACTGCGCAGCCCCTCCCGCGCGGAGGTGACGGCCAGGGCGCAGGCCAGTGTGGACGCCCCGGCGCCGCCCCGGCCGCCGATCACGCCGACGGTGAGGGCCGGGCGGCCGACGCCCTCGGCGACGTCCGCGATGCGGTCGACCAGCCACTGTTCGCCGTCGGGCAGCATCAGGACGTGGTCGGCGCCGATCTCGACCGCCCGCTGCCAGACGCCCGAGTCGTCCTGGTCACGCCCGACCAGGACCACTCCGCGTCTCCGGACGGCTCCGCGGACACGCCGCGCCGCGTCGTCTCCGACGAGGACCAGGGGCGCGGCCTCCCAGCCGGTCGGCCGTGCCGGGCCCGGCGGGGGCGGGTTCGCCGCGGAAGCCGTCGCCGTGGACGCGGACGGCGTCGAAGGCGGCAACTCTGGTACCGAGTGGTGCACCTCCGGTGTGGCGCCCGCGGCCGCACACAGGCGCAGCAGGTCGTCGAGGAGGTCCGGGTCCTCGGTGACGATCAAGGGCCCGCTCTGCCGTCCTCCGGAGGCGGGCGGCGGGTCGTGCGTGATGGTTCCGGTCATGGTGGGACTCCCCCTTCGGCTTCGACGCGGCTCCCGCAGTGGCACCGGCGCTCGCGGTGTCTCGCGGCGCACCCGGTGCCGCCGTATGCCGCCGTGTGTCGCAGGCCGCGTGTCGCGGTGTCGTGTCTCGTGGCGCCGTGTCTCGTGGCGCTGTGTCTCGTGTCGCTGTGTCTCGTGGCGCTGTGTCTCGTGGCGCCGTGTCTGGTGTCGTGTCTCGTGGTGTCCGTGGCGTTCGCCGTCTCTCGCGCAGCCGTACGGCCCCGCGATTCGCTGCCGCGCGAGGAACCGGAAACCGGTCCGCACGAGCGGCCGTCATCACACGTCCGGCAAACAGATCCGGCCGGAGAACTCGGCGCGGCCCGAACGCATGGGAATCACGATGCAGCGGACCGGAAAATCGTGTGGATCTTGGTCAAAATCTGTGGACAACTCGATGGCTGTGAATACCGACTCACTCGAACCGGTGAGCCACGCCCCTCCCCGCTCCACCCCGCGTGCGAGTTCCGCAGAGCAGTCCGGTGACTACGCTCAGTATCCAACCGGCCCCACGCCAAAGTCCGGGCCCCGCGTGCAACGGCACGGGGCCCGGATCAGGGGAAGAACGAAGAAACCCACCCGGACATGCGACGACCCCCGCCGGGGGGAGAGCGGGGGTCGTCTCCACGGCCGACTCGGGGGGGGAGGAGTCGGACCGGGTTAGCACGGTCGCGAACGATCCGTGACTTCCATGGTGTACCCGAGAGCCTTCTCAGGCAAACCCACGCGCCCCACCTTACGCCGAATGGGCTGCGCCTATGCTCGGGCTTGTGGAAAACCACTCCTTGCCGCACTCCGCGCGCCACTCCATGCCCCGCACAGCGGCCTTCTTCGACCTGGACAAGACGGTCATCGCGAAGTCGAGCACGCTCACGTTCAGCAAGTCGTTCTACCAAGGCGGGCTGATCAACCGCAGGGCCGTGTTGCGTACCGCATATGCCCAGTTCGTCTTCCTCGCCGGCGGAGCCGACCACGACCAGATGGAACGGATGCGGGAGTACCTCTCCGCACTGTGCCGCGGGTGGAACGTCCGGTTGGTCAAGGAGCTGGTCGCCGAGACCCTGCACGACCTGATCGACCCGATCATCTACGACGAGGCGGCCTCCCTCATCGAGGAGCACCACACGGCCGGCCGCGACGTCGTGATCGTGTCCACGTCGGGCGCCGAGGTCGTCGAGCCCATCGGCGAGCTGCTCGGCGCGGACCGCGTGGTGGCGACCCGCATGGTCGTGGGTGACGACGGCTGCTTCACCGGGGAGGTGGAGTACTACGCGTACGGCCCGACCAAGGCGGAGGCGATCCGGGAACTGGCCGCGTCCGAGGGATACGACCTGACCCGCTGCTACGCCTACAGCGACTCCGCGACCGACCTGCCGATGCTGGAGGCCGTCGGCCGTCCGCACGCGGTCAACCCCGACCGCGCGCTGCGCCGGGAGGCTCTCGCGCGCGAGTGGCCGATTCTCGACTTCCACCGTCCGGTGCGACTCAAGCAGCGGCTCGGAGGCTTCTCCGTACCCCCGCGCCCCGCACTCGTCGCCGCCGCCGCGATAGGCGCCGCGGCGGCCACCGCAGGCCTCGTCTGGTACGCGAGCCGGCGCCGGTCCGCGGCCGCCTGACCGGCGCACACGGCCCGTTCCGTCCTTTCACCCGCGCATGGGGCGAAAGTAAAGAAGTGCAACGAACTCTTCCGCTTACTCGGGCCCAGGAGTACAAAGGACTCAACGGCCCGCGAGACCAAGGACATCCGAAAGGATCACCTCAAACACGCATTCTGGCCCCACGGACCGAGCACGGACACCGGGCACCCACGCGACGTCGACCCGTCGATTACGGGCCAGCCGCACCAGGTGACGGGCGAAGTTCCCGACCTGATGGGCACATACCGAGGACGCTTGGTAACCCGGCGGTCGTGCCAGCGGCGGTACGAGCATTCGTACCGCCGCATTTCTGCCTCTCAGGCATCCCGAGACCTGCCCGGACCCGCCCCGGCGCGCCCTACGCCGCCCCGCGCTGGAGCGCCTCGCACACCGCCGTCGACTCACGGGCACCCAGCGCGACCGCCTTGCCGCAGTGGGCGATCCAGGCGGCCATGCCGTCCGGGGTCCCCGACACGTAGCCGTCGAGGGCCGCCAGATAGGCCGCGCGCCCCAGCTCGGCGTGCCCGACCTCGGCCGGACAGACCGACTTGGGATCCAGGCCGCTGCCGACCAGGACGATGCGCTCGGCCGCGCGCGCGACCAGTCCGTTGTGGGAGGTGAACGGGCGCAGCGCCAGGAGTTCTCCGTGCACCACGGCGGCCGTGACCAGCGCCGGCGCGGAACCGCCCGCGGTGATCAGCGCGGCCAGCCCGTCCAGGCGGCCGTGCGCCTCCTCGGCGTCGGGCAGCGGCAGTTCGACGAGCGGTTCCGCCACCGGCTCGGCCTTCTGACGGGGCCGCCCCACCTCGTCGGCCTGGGTCGCGGCCGCCACCAGGTGCAGCCGGGCCAGGACCCGCAGCGGCGACTGACGCCAGATGGACAGCAACTGCCCCGCCTCGGCCGTGAGCCGGAGCGCGGCGCCCACCGCGCGGGCCTCGTCGTCGCCGCTGAAGTCGCTGCGCCGGCGCAGCTCCTCCAGGGCCCAGTCCGCCCCGGACAGCGCCGCCGAGCCCCGGGCGCCGCGCAGCGCGGCCTCGGAGGTGATCTCGTTGCTGCGGCGCCGCATGATCCGGTGGCCGTAGACCCGGTCGACGGCCTTGCGGACGGACTCCACGGACTCGGCCACCCCGGGCAGGGCTCCCAGGGCCGCGAGCGGATCGGCGTTGGCGCCTGTCGTACTCATGGGTAAGACCCTACGCAAACCCGCGGCGCACCCCACGAATGAGTGGTCTTCTTCACCCCGCACCGCACTCGGGCGCCACGTACGGCCATCGGGCCACTACCGTTGGTGAACATGAAAATTGCTTTCGTCGGGAAGGGTGGCAGCGGCAAGACGACCCTGTCCTCCCTGTTCGTCCGCCACCTCGCCGCCACCGGCGCACCCGTCGTCGCGATCGACGCCGACATCAACCAGCACCTCGGGGCCGCGCTGGGGCTCGACGACGCGGAGGCGGCCGGGCTGCCCGCGCTGGGCGAGCACCTCCCACTGATCAAGGACCATCTGCGTGGCACCAACCCGCGCATCGCCTCCGCCGAAAAGATGATCAAGACGACTCCGCCCGGCGAGGGTTCGCGCCTCCTGCGGGTGCGCGAGGACAACCCGGTCTACGACGCCTGCGCCCGTCCGGTGGAACTCGACGGCGGGACCGTCCGTTTGATGGTCACCGGGCCCTTCACGGACGCCGACCTGGGGGTCGCCTGCTACCACTCCAAGACCGGAGCGGTGGAGCTGTGCCTGAATCACCTGGTCGACGGCCGTGACGAGTACGTCGTGGTGGACATGACCGCCGGCTCGGACTCGTTCGCCTCCGGCATGTTCACCCGCTTCGACATCACGTTCCTCGTCGCCGAGCCGACCCGGAAGGGGGTCTCCGTCTACCGCCAGTACAAGGAGTACGCCCGCGACTTCGGCGTCACCCTGAAAGTCGTCGGCAACAAGGTGCAGGGCCAGGACGACCTCGACTTCCTGCGCGACCAGGTCGGCGAGGACCTCCTGGTCACCGTCGGGCACTCGGACTGGGTGCGCGCCATGGAGAAGGGCCGCCCGCCCCGGTTCGACCTTCTCGAGGAGGCCAACGACCGGGCGCTGCGCACGCTGCACACGGCCGTCGACGCGACGTACGAGCTGCGGGACTGGGCGCGGTACACGCAGCAGATGGTGCACTTCCACCTGAAGAACGCCCGCAGTTGGGGCAACGAGCGCACGGGGGACGACCTGGCCGCGCAGGTCGACCCCGGCTTCGTGCTCGGCGAGGAGATCACCGCCCCCGCATGACCGCCTCGCGCCACCCGGGGGCGGGCGGTGCTACTGCTTGGCGGCCGGCGCCCCGGGCACTCCCTTCGGCGCCGGCGCGGGCGCGGCCGACAGGAAGGAGGCCCACCCCTTCTCGGGAGCCTCGCCGACGCCGAGGGTGCCCAGCTTCTTGAGCACCTTCGGGTCCTGCGCGTCCAGCCAGTCCGCGAGCTGCCGGAAGGAGACGCAGCGCACCTCCTCCTTCTTGCACACCGTCTCGACGACCTCCTCGACGGCGCGCATGTAGGTGCCGCCGTTCCAGGACTCGAAGTGGTTGCCGATGATCAGGGGCGCCCGGTTGCCGTCGTAGGCCCGGTCGAAGCCCTTGAGCAGGCTGTCGCGCATCTGGTCGCCCCAGAACTCGCGCTTGTCGGGGTCGCCCTGGGTGGCGCTGCCCGACTGGTTGACCATGTAGTTGTAGTCCATGGTGAGCTGCTCGTAGGAGTGGCCGGGGAACGGCACGAGCTGCATCGACAGGTCCCACAGGCCGTCCTTCTTCGACGGCCAGACCTGGTTGTTCACGCCGCTGCTGTCGTAGCGGAAGCCCATCTGGCTCGCGGCCTTCATGAAGTTCTTCTGGCCCTCCAGGCACGGGGTGCGGGCGCCGATCAGCTCCTTGTCGTAGTCGAAGGGGAGGGGCGCCGCGTTCTTCAACCCGGTGTTGGTCTTCCAGGTCTTCACGAACTGCTTGGCCTGGCTGATCTCCTCCTTCCACTCCTCGACGGACCACTCGCCGACGCCGCCGTCGGCGCCGCAGAAGTGCCCGTTGAAGTGGGTGCCGATCTCATTGCCCTCTTGCCACGCCAGCCGCAACTGCTTGACGGTGTCGGTGATGCCCTGCTCGTCGTTGAAGCCGATGTCGGAGCGGCCCGGTGAGTGCTGGGGCGGGCTGTACAGGTCCTTCTTCTCGGTGGGCAGCATGTACACGCCGCTCAGGAAGAACGTCATCTTGGCGTTGTTCTCCTTGGCCACTTCGCGGAAGTGGGAGAACAGCTTCTGACTGTCCTCGCCCGCGCCGTCCCACGAGAACACCACGAACTGCGGGGGCTTCTGGCCGGGCTTGAGGCGTTCGGGCCGGGGCAGGTGCGGCTGGGCCCCGGTGTACGCGGTGGAGCCGTCACCGATCAGCCGGACCGCGTTCTTGGGCGCCGGTGCCGCCTTCCCCTTCTCCTTCTCCGGACCTTGCGTGCCTTCCCCGGAACCGGAGCCGCTGTCGATCGCGCAACCGGCGAGCGACGCGGCGCAGACCGCGGCGACCACGGCGCGCGCGGCCATCCTCTGGGAGGCCATCCTGCGGGTGGCGGCCATGTCCGCCCACCTTCTTCCTTCTCTCGGGCCAACGCCGACAAGGCGATGTCGGGTGCTGAGCCGGGCCGTGCCGTCAGCGCCGTCAAGGTGACACGGAAATGAGAGGGAATTAGTACGACAAGCCGATGAAATGGTCGATTCACTCTAATGCGCGGGGCGTTACTCCATTCGCGGTAAAAACCTATGCCTCTTCTTTACTCTGCATTACTATTCATTTACTCGCTGTAATCGAACGACCCTCAGGAGTCGGGAACATGTCAGCCTGCGTCCCCGCCCGCGCCGATTCGGCACGGACCAAGCACGTCCACCCACCGCACAGCCCGCCGCCCGGCGGTCCCCGGCGCTTCCGCGTCGCGGGCGCCGACGTCTCGGCCGCGATCGCGGTGTTCCTGATCGCCCTGCCCCTCTCCCTGGGCATCGCGCTGGCCACCGGCGCTCCCCTCCAGGCCGGCCTCGTCGCGGCCGCGGTGGGCGGAATCGTCGCCGGACGGATCGGCGGCTGCCCGCTCCAGGTCAGCGGCCCGGCAGCCGGGCTCACCGTGGTCACCGCCGACCTCATCCAGCGCTACGGGTGGCGTACGACCTGCGCCATCACCGTGCTCGCCGGGCTGGCCCAACTGGGCCTGGGCTGCCTGCGCGTGGCGCGCTCGGCGCTCGCCGTGAGCCCCGCCATCGTGCACGGCATGCTCGCCGGCATCGGCGTCACCATCGCCGTCGCCCAACTGCACATCGTCCTCGGCGGCACCCCGCAGAGCTCCGTGCCGGAGAACCTGGTCGCACTGCCCGCCCAGTTGGCGAACCTCCACCCCGCCGACCTGGCCGTGAGCGTGCTGGCCCTGGTCCTTCTGCTGCTGTGGCCCCGCCTTCCCGGCCGGGCCGGTCAGGTGCTGGGCAGAGTGCCCGCCGCCCTGATCGCCGTCGCCGGCGCCACCGCGGTCGCCGCCCTCACCGGGCTGGTCCTGCCCAAGGTCGACCTGCCCTCCTGGAGCAGTCACGCCCTGGCCACGCTGCCCGACGGCCCGGTACTCGGCCTGGTCGCCGCCGTCCTCACCACCACGCTGGTGTGCAGCGTGCAGTCGCTGCTCGGTGCGGTCGCGGTGGACAAACTGGTCGCTGCCCGGCCCACCCCGGCCGGTCACGTCAAGCGTTCCGACCTCGACCGCGAACTGCTCGGACAGGGCGCGGCCAACATCGTCTCCGGGTCGCTGGGCGGGCTGCCCGTCGCCGGGGTGGCCGTGCGCAGTTCCGCGAACGTGGCGGCGGGCGCCGTCAGCCGGAACTCCACGATGCTGCACGGCGTTCTCGTAGTGATCGCCGCACTGCTGCTGGTCCCGGCCCTGGAGCTCATCCCGCTCGCCTCGCTCGCCGCCCTGGTCATGACCGTCGGCTTCAAGATGATCTCGCTGAACCACATCCGCACGGTGACCCGCCACCGCGAGGTGCTGGTCTACGCGGTCACCACCGGCGGCGTGGTCTTCCTCGGCGTCCTGGAGGGCGTCGCCCTGGGCATCGCCGTCGCCGTCGGCGTCGCCCTGCACCGCCTCACCCGCACCCGGATCACCCACGACGAAGCGGAAGGAGTCCACCACGTACATGTGCGCGGCCAGTTGACGTTCCTCGCCGTGCCGCGGCTCAGCCGCCTCCTGCACCAGGTGCCCCACGGGGCGGACGCGGTCGTGGAGCTGGACGGGTCGTTCATGGACCACGCGGCGTACGAGACGCTGCAGGACTGGCAGAAGACCCACATCTCGCAGGGCGGCTCCGTCGACATCACCGGCCGCCGGCCCGGCACCCGCATCTCCGAACCGGCCGCGACCGACGGCTGCCGCTGCCGTCCCTGGACACCGTGGCGCAATCACCAGTGCGACCGCCCCCCGGCGGCACCGCCATCCGGCGCGGACCGGCAGGACACCGCGGGCGGGGCTCGCGACAGGTCCCGCGGCGGGCGCCTCGGCAGAGGTTCGGGCGAGGCTTCCGGCACAGTGCCGGCCGACACGGCGGCCCACAAGACCGCCGGTGAGACGACCGCCCCCGCCACCGGTCCGAGCACACCCGGCACACCCGGCACACCCGGCACACCCGGCATCCCCGACGGACCGGCGAAGCCCGCGATTCCCGCGAACCCCGCGAGACGCTCCGGCGGCGAACTCGCCCGTGGCATCAGCGCGTTCCACCGCAACACCGCGCCCCTGATGCGACGCGAGCTGGCCCGGCTGGCGCGGGAGGGACAGCAGCCCTCCCAGCTCTTCCTGACCTGCGCCGACTCGCGAGTGGTCACATCGATGATCACCTCCAGCGGTCCCGGCGACCTCTTCGTCGTGCGCAACGTCGGCAACTTCGTCCCGTTGCCCGGTGAGGAGAGCGGCGACGACTCGGTGGCCGCGGCGATCGAGTACGCGGTGGACGTGCTGAAGGTGCGGTCCGTCACCGTGTGCGGCCATTCCGGGTGCGGGGCCATGCAGGCGCTGCTCGGTGCCGGACCGGGGGACGGGCACACTCCCCTCCAGCGGTGGCTGCGGCACGGGCTGCCCAGCCTGGAACGCGCACACGCGGACACTGGCACGGACGCGGACACTGGCACGGACGCGGCCACGAACGCGGACGCGGGCTCCGGCGCCGCCGCCCACGCCCGGTCCCACGCCCGGTCCCGCCCCCGTCCCCGTCCCCGTCTGGCCGGACGCGAAATCGCCGACGCGGCCGAGCAACTGTGCCTGGCCAACGTGGTCCAGCAACTGGAGCACCTGCGCGCCCACGCGTCGGTGGCCCGGGCGCTGCGGAGCGGTGACCTGGAGCTGCACGGCATGTACTTCCATCTCGGCGAGGCCCAGTCGTACCTGCTGTCGCAGGAGGCGGAAGGGAGCGTGTTCGAGCTGGTGCCGGAGATCGACCTGACCGCCTGAGAGCGACTGCGCAGTCCGGGCGTTCCGGCGGAGCCGCGGCGCGGGCCGGTGTGAGCGGCGTTACACACGCTGAACCCCGCGCCGTCGGCGTCCGTGGGTACGGGTGACCACGGACCACGAAGCCACGGAGGAGACACCGCAGGCAGACGGCGACCACAACAGGTCTAAACCATTTGCCCGTCGACCCTTGTCATCGGCCCCCCGGGTCTGATGAGCTGTGGCCTGGGACACAACGGACAACCCTGAGAAAGGGAGATGTCGTGAGCAACGAATCCTTGGCCAACCTGCTCAAGGAAGAACGCAGGTTCGCACCCCCCGCCGACCTGGCCGCGAACGCCAACGTCACGGCAGAGGCGTACGAACGGGCCAAGGCTGACAGGCTCGGCTTCTGGGCCGAGCAGGCCCGCCGCCTGACCTGGGCGAAGGAGCCGACCGAGACGCTCGACTGGTCGAACCCGCCGTTCGCCAAGTGGTTCAAGGACGGCAAGCTGAACGTCGCCTACAACTGCGTGGACCGCCACGTGGAGGCCGGTCACGGCGACCGGGTCGCCATCCACTTCGAGGGCGAGCCGGGCGACAGCCGCGCCATCACCTACGCGCAGCTCAAGGACGAGGTCTCCAAGGCCGCCAACGCCCTGCTGGAGCTGGGTGTACGGAAGGGCGACCGGGTCGCCGTCTACATGCCGATGATCCCGGAGACGGCGATCGCGATGCTGGCCTGTGCCCGCATCGGCGCCGCGCACTCCGTCGTCTTCGGCGGCTTCTCCTCGGACGCCCTGGCCACCCGCATCCAGGACGCCGACGCCCGCGTCGTCATCACCGCCGACGGCGGGTACCGGCGCGGCAAGCCGTCCGCGCTCAAGCCCGCCGTCGACGAGGCCGTCGAGCGTGCCGGGATCGTCGAGCACGTGCTCGTCGTCCGCCGCACCGGCCAGGACGTCGCCTGGGACGACTCCCGCGACAAGTGGTGGCACGAGGCCGTCGACGGGCAGTCCGCCGAGCACACGCCCGAGGCGTTCGACGCGGAGCACCCGCTGTTCATCCTGTACACGTCCGGCACGACGGGTAAGCCCAAGGGCATCCTGCACACCTCCGGCGGCTACCTCACGCAGACGGCGTACACGCACTGGGCCGTCTTCGACCTCAAGCCGGAGACCGACGTCTTCTGGTGCACCGCCGACGTCGGCTGGGTCACCGGGCACTCGTACATCGTCTACGGCCCGCTCGCCAACGGCGCGACGCAGGTCATGTACGAGGGCACCCCGGACACCCCGCACCAGGGCAGGTTCTGGGAGATCGTGCAGAAGTACGGGGTGACGATCCTCTACACCGCGCCCACCGCGATCCGGACGTTCATGAAGTGGGGCGACGACATCCCCGCCAAGTTCGACCTGTCGTCCCTGCGCGTCCTCGGCTCGGTCGGCGAGCCGATCAACCCCGAGGCGTGGGTCTGGTACCGCAAGAACATCGGTGCGGACACCACCCCGGTCGTCGACACCTGGTGGCAGACCGAGACCGGCTCGATGATGATCACGCCGCTGCCGGGCGTCACCCACGCCAAGCCGGGCTCCGCCCAGCGTCCGCTGCCCGGCATCTCCGCCACCGTCGTCGACGACGAGGCCAACGAGGTGCCCAACGGCGGGGGCGGCTACCTGGTCCTCACCGAGCCGTGGCCGTCGATGCTGCGCACCATCTGGGGCGACGACCAGCGCTTCATCGACACCTACTGGTCGCGCTTCGAGGGCAAGTACTTCGCGGGCGACGGCGCCAAGAAGGACGACGACGGCGACATCTGGCTCCTCGGCCGCGTCGACGACGTGATGCTCGTCTCGGGGCACAACATCTCCACCACCGAGGTCGAGTCGGCCCTCGTCTCCCACCCCTCGGTCGCCGAGGCGGCCGTAGTCGGCGCGGCGGACGAGACCACCGGGCAGGCCATCGTCGCCTTCGTGATCCTGCGCGGCACCACCGCCGAGAGCGACGGCCTGATCGCCGAGCTGCGCGACCACGTCGGTGCCACCCTCGGCCCGATCGCCAAGCCCAAGCGGATCCTGCCGGTCTCGGAGCTGCCGAAGACCCGCTCCGGCAAGATCATGCGGCGTCTGCTGCGCGACGTCGCGGAGAACCGCCAGGTCGGCGACGTCACGACGCTGGCCGACTCCACGGTGATGGACCTCATCCAGTCCAAGCTCCCGGCCGCGCCCAGCGAGGACTGAGCCACGGACACCGAGGGCACCCGGCACAGCGCACGTGCCGGGTGCCCTCGCCCGGTGTGAGCACCGGGGCCCGGGTAAGCTGGGGAGAACGTAAGAGACCCATCAAGATCCTCATGGTGCGCCGGGAAGTCTGGTCGGCACGCATTCCGTGCTGCCCACCGACCGGAGGTTCTCCCCGTGACCGCGCCCCGCACCCCCCGCAAGGCCTTCGGACGGCTGTCCCTTCCGGAGCGCACCTACATCGCGGACGCGCTGCGCACCGAAACCGTCGGCGGCGTCCTGCTGCTGCTCGCCGCGATCGCCGCCCTGGTCTGGGCGAACATACCGGCGCTGCACGACAGCTACGAGAGCGTCAGCCACTTCCACTTCGGCCCCGGGGCACTCGGCCTCAACCTGTCGGTGGCGCACTGGGCGGCCGACGGACTCCTCGCGATCTTCTTCTTCGTCGCCGGCATCGAACTCAAACGCGAACTGGTCGCCGGTGACCTCAAGGATCCCAAGGCCGCCGCGCTCCCGGTGATCGCGGCGCTGTGCGGCATGGCTGTACCGGCGGTCGTCTACACCGTCACCGCCACCGTGGGCGGCGGCTCCCTGTCCGGCTGGGCCGTGCCGACCGCCACCGACATCGCCTTCGCACTCGCGGTGCTCGCCGTCATCGGCACGTCGCTGCCGAGCGCCCTGCGCGCCTTCCTGCTGACCCTCGCCGTCGTCGACGACCTGTTCGCCATCCTGATCATCGCGGTCTTCTTCACCGACACCCTGAACTTCGCCGCGCTGGGCGGCGCGGTCGTCGGCCTCGTCGTGTTCTGGCTGCTGCTGCGCAAGGGCGTACGCGGCTGGTACGTGTACGTCCCGCTCGGCCTGGTGATCTGGGGCCTGATGTACAACAGCGGCGTCCACGCCACCATCGCCGGTGTCGCGATGGGCCTCATGCTGCGCTGCCACACGCGCGAGGGCGAGGACCACTCCCCCGGCGAGCACATCGAGCACCTCGTGCGTCCCCTGTCGGCCGGTCTGGCCGTGCCGCTGTTCGCCCTGTTCAGTGCGGGTGTGGCCGTCTCCGGCGGGGCGCTGGCCGACGTGTTCACCAAGCCGGAGACCCTCGGCGTGGTGCTCGGACTCGTCCTCGGCAAGACGCTGGGCATCTTCGGCGGCACCTGGCTGACGTCCCGGTTCACCAAGGCGTCGCTCAGCGAGGACCTGGCGTGGGCCGACGTGTTCGCGGTGGCCACCCTGGCCGGCATCGGGTTCACCGTCTCGCTGCTCATCGGTGAGCTGGCCTTCGAGGGCGACGCGGCGATGACCGACGAGGTCAAGGCCGCCGTCCTGTGCGGCTCGCTGATCGCGGCGGCGCTGGCGACGGTGCTGCTGAAGGTACGGAACGCGAAGTACCGGGGGATGGTCGCGGAGGAGGAGCGCGACGACGACCTCAGCGGTGTCCCCGACATCTACGAGGAGGACGACCCGGCCTACCACCTGCGCATGGCCGCCGTCCACGAGAAGAAGGCCGCCGAGCACCGCCGGATCGCCGAGGAGATGCAGTCGGCGCGGCTTGCCGAAGTGGCGGGCGGGGCAGGCGAGGAGGACGACCGTCCGGCATGATCTGACGAGACGGTACAAAAGACGGAACCGTACTCAGACGAGCCAGCAGGAGAGGGAGACCGCGATGAGCGCACCCGACGGCAGCCCGGTCGGCACCGAACGCACCATCGGCGAACTGTTCGCCTCGGCGACCACCGAAATGTCGGCGCTCGTGCACGACGAGATCGCGCTGGCGAAGGCGCAGCTCAAGACGGACGTCAAGCGCGGGGTGACCAGCGGTGGCGCCCTGTCCGCCGCGGGCCTGGTCCTGCTCTTCTCGCTGCCGATGCTGAGCTTCGCGCTCGCCTACGGCATCCGCACCTGGAGCCACTGGAACCTCGCCGTCTGCTTCCTGCTGTCCTTCGCGGCCAATGTTCTGGTCGCGCTCCTCCTCGCGCTGATCGGCATCGTCTTCGCGAAGAAGGCCAAGAAGGGCCGCGGACCGCAGAAGGTGGCCGCCTCGGTGAAGCAGACGGCCGGCGTGCTCCAGAACGTCAAGCCGCACCCGCGTCCGGAACTGCCCGCGGACCGGTCCCCCGAGGCGATCGAGGCTGTGGCACGCTCGTCCTCATGACGGGCTCCACCACCCCTTCGGGGCAATCCCCCTCGGCGCAGCACCCCACCTCGGTCGTCCGGCTCGGCATCCCCGGCGGACCCGAGGTGACCCACCGCGACGTCGCGGCCAACGGCGCCCGCTTCCACATCGCCGAACTGGGCGACGGGCCGCTGGTGCTGCTGCTGCACGGTTTCCCGCAGTTCTGGTGGACCTGGCGGCACCAACTGGTGGCGCTCGCCGACGCCGGTTTCCGCGCGGTCGCCATGGACCTGCGCGGCGTCGGGGGCAGCGACCGCACCCCGCGCGGCTACGACCCGGCGGGACTCGCCCTCGACATCACCGGCGTGGTCCGCTCCCTGGGCGAGCCGGACGCCGCGCTGGTCGGTCACGACCTCGGCGGCTACCTGGCCTGGACGGCCGCCGCGATGCGTCCCAAGCTCGTACGGCGGCTCGCGGTGTCCTCCATGCCGCACCCCCGGCGCTGGCGCTCGGCCATGCTCGGGGACGTCCGGCAGAGCCGGGCGGGCTCCTACGTCTGGGGATTCCAGCGCCCCTGGGTGCCGGAGCGTCAACTGACCGCGGACGACGGCGCGCTGGTGGGCCGGCTGCTCCACGAGTGGTCCGGGCCGCGGCCCCTCGACGAGGAGGCGGTGGCGGTGTACCGCCGCGCCATGTGCATCCCCTCCACGGCGCACTGCTCGGTCGAGCCGTACCGCTGGCTGGTGCGTTCCCTGGCCCGTCCGGACGGCGTCCAGTTCTACCGGCGAATGAAGCGGCCGGTGCGCGTGCCGACGCTGCATCTGCACGGTTCCCTGGACCCCGTGATGCGGACGCGGAGCGCGGCCGGGTCGGGGCAGTACGTCGAAGCGCCCTACCGCTGGCGGCTGTTCGACGGGCTCGGGCACTTCCCGCACGAAGAGGATCCGGTCGCTTTCTCTACCGAACTGATCAACTGGCTGAAGGATCCCGAACCCGACCGGTGACCGTGACGCGAGCGATCGGTCACCGAACGGATGCGCCCGGTATCCGAACCGGAACGCTCGTCACATGAACGGCCACTTGCCCGGCGCATAGGCCAATTGGGGGCTCCGGGAACGGTTATCGACCTTGGGGCGGGGGCACACGTCCCGGTATGGGCTGGACGCACGACTACAGTGACGTAGCACGCGACGGCCGCTCCACGAGCGGCGCGAGCAGTACCCACCGACGCGGCGGCACCCCGCAACTCGCGGGTGCGGACCTGCGGGTGGGCATTCCGCGCATCCTGCGCCGCCGGGCCCGCTGGGTCTCCGTACGCCTGCGCCATCCACGCACCTGAGGCACCGCGCCGCCGCACCGGCGGCCGGACCCGCCCGCGGACCTAGAGGGCGCAGCGGTCGCTGTCCACCTGCTGGTCGGCGGTGCGGCCCTTGCTGATGTCGTCGCGGATCTCGTCCGCCGTGAGCGCGTAGCCGGTGTCGGGGTCGTCCAGGGACTTGGCGAACACCACGCCGTACACCTCGCCCTGCGGGGTCAGCAGCGGTCCGCCGGAGTTGCCCTGACGGACGGTCGCGTACAGCGAGTAGACGTCCCGTCGGACGGTGTCGCGGTGGTAGATGTCGGGGCCGTTGGCCGTGATGCGCCCGCGGACCCGGGCGGCGCGGACGTCGTACGCCCCGTTCTCCGGGAAGCCCGCGACGATCGCGCCGTCGTTGCGCTGTGCTTCCTGGTCCTCGCCCGTGAACCGCAGGGCGGGCGCGTTCAGTTCGGGCACGTCCAGTACGGCGATGTCGCGCCGCCAGTCGTAGAGGACGACCGTCGCGTCGTACTTGCGGCCCTCGCCGCCTATCTGCACCGTGGGCTCGTCGACGCCGCCCACGACGTGGGCGTTGGTCATCACGCGGCGGTCGGAGAAGACGAATCCGGTGCCCTCCAGGACCTTGCCGCAGTCGGGGGCGGTGCCCATGACCTTGACGATGGAGCGCTTGGCACTGACGGCGACCGGGCTGTTCGCCAGCACCGGGTCCGGCGGCGGGGTGTCGGGGATCGTCTCGTTGGAGAACGGGCTGAAGACCTGCGGGAAGCCGTTCTTGTCGAGGACCGAGGTGAAGTTGTCGAACCAGTTCTCGGCGCCCGCGGGCAGGACCTCCTGCACTCCCGCCAGCACCGTGGACTGCCGCACCTCCTTGCCGACCGTCGGCATCGTGGTCCGCGCGAGGGCGGAGCCGAGCAGCCAGGCGACCAGGAGCATCGCGACGACGTTGACCAGGGCGCCGCCGGTGGCGTCCAGGGCGCGGGCCGGGGACCACGTGATGTAGCGGCGCAGCTTGTTGCCCAGATGGGTCGTCAGGGCCTGGCCGACCGAGGCGCACACGATGACGACGACGACCGCGACGACCGCGGCGGTCGTGCTCACCTCCGCGTCGTCGGTCAGCGCGTCCCAGATCACCGGCAGCAGGTAGACGGCGACGAGTCCGCCGCCGAGGAAGCCGATCACCGACAGGATGCCGACGACGAAGCCCTGCCGGAAGCCGACGATCGCGAACCAGACGGCGGCCAGCAGCAACAGGATGTCCAGCACGTTCACCGATTCAGGCCTCGTCTTGTCGTCTGCGGTACGCAGGCCACCCTGTCATGCGCGCCAGTCCAGCGGGACCTGCTTCTCGCGGTCCCATGGCCGCTCCCAGCCCGCGAAGTGCAGCAGCCGGTCGATGATGCCGGCCGTGAAGCCCCACACGAGCGCCGATTCGACCAGGAATGCCGGACCTCGGTGGCCGCTGGGGTGCACGGTGGTCACCCGGTTGGCGGGGTCCGTGAGATCCGACACGGGGACCTTGAAGACGCGCGCCGTCTCGGCCGGGTCGACGACACCGACCGGGCTGGGCTCGCGCCACCAGGCCAGCACCGGCGTGACGACGAAGCCGCTCACCGGGATGTAGAGCTTGGGCAGGACGCCGAAGAGCTGGACGCCGGACGGATCGAGACCGGTCTCCTCCTCCGCCTCGCGCAGGGCGGCCCGCAGCGGTCCGTCGCCGCGCGGATCACCGTCCTCGGGGTCGAGGGCGCCGCCCGGGAAGGCGGGCTGGCCCGGATGGGAGCGCAGGGAACCGGCCCGCTCCATGAGCAGCAGCTCGGGGCCGCGGCCCGACTCCCGGCCGTCCCCGCCCTCTCGGGTGCCGTCGCCGAAGAGGATCAGGACGGCGGACTGGCGGCCGGCGCCGTCCTCGGGCGGCAGGAAGCGGCTGAGCTGGGTGGGCCGGACCGTCTCGGCCGCCCGCACCACCGGGTCCAGCCAGCCCGGCAGGCCCTCCTTGCTGAGCGTCGCGTCCCCGGCGGCGTGCCGCATGGGGCCCTGTGTGTCACTCACCCGTGTCATCTCCACCCCCGTCCTGCCGACTCCAACGCCCGACGCCCCCGAGATCGTTCCGTCACCCCGCCCCCAGCGGCGGCGCCGGCTTCCCGCCCGCGTCCAGGTAGGCCTGCGGGGGCTTGAGCCGCTGCCCCGGGAAGCCGCCCTTCTCGTACTTGAGCAGCTTCTTCGCCTTCTCGGGATCGGTCTCGCCCTCGCCGTACGCCGGGCACAGCGGGGCGATGGGACAGGCTCCGCAGGCGGGCTTGCGGGCGTGGCAGATGCGGCGGCCGTGCCAGATCACGTGGTGCGAGAGGTCGGTCCAGTCGCTCTTCGGGAAGAGCGCGCCGACGGCGGCCTCGATCTTGTCCGGGTCGGTCTCCTCGGTCCACCGCCAGCGGCGCACCAGGCGCTGGAAGTGCGTGTCCACGGTGATGCCGGGCCGGCCGTAGGCGTTGCCGAGCACGACGAAGGCGGTCTTGCGGCCCACGCCGGGCAGCTTGACCAGGTCTTCGAGGCGACCGGGGACCTCGCCGCCGAAGTCCTCGACCAGGGCCTTGGACAGCCCTATGACCGACCTGGTCTTGGCCCGGAAGAAGCCGGTCGGGCGCAGGATCTCCTCGACCTCCTCGGGGACGGCGGCGGCCAGGTCCTCGGGGGTGGGGTACTTGGCGAAGAGGGCGGGCGTCGTCTGGTTGACCCTGAGGTCGGTGGTCTGGGCGGACAGCACGGTGGCCACGACCAACTGGAACGGGTTCTCGAAGTCCAGCTCCGGGTGGGCGTACGGATAGACCTCGGCGAGTTCGCGGTTGATGCGGCGGGCGCGGCGGACCAGCGCGGTGCGGGACTCGCCGGGGGGCGAGGCCGGGGTGACGGTCTTCGCCGGGGCGACGCCCTTGACGGCGGCGGTGGCCTTCTTCGGCGCCACGGCGGGCTTCTTGGCGGGCGCCTGCCGCTTGAGGGGCGCGGCTTTCTTGGCGGCGGTCTTCTTGCCGGCGGGGGCCTGTTTGCCGGCGGTGGCTTTCTCACCGGCGGTGGCTTTCCCGGCCGCGGCTGCCTTCTTCGCCGCGGACGTCTTCTCGGTGGCGGTGGCGGTGGCGGCTGCCTTCTTCGCCGCGGCCTTCCCGCCCGAGCCGGTCTCCGTGCTCGCGGTTGTCTTCTTGCTCGCGGTTGTCTTCTTGCTCGCGGAGGACTTCTTCACGGCACCCTTCTCCGCAGTCACCCTCTTGGCAGGCACTGCCTTCTTTGTCGCTTTCGCCGTTCTCCTACCGCCATCGGGACCCTGTTCGCCCACAGCGGAATCGGGCCGGCCCGTCACCCGCGCAGCCCCCTGAGCCTGTGCTCTCACCGGCGATTTGGACACCCGGCCAGCCTACGGCCCGGCGCCGACATCCGCCCCGGACCTCGAAGATCGGCGCCCAATTGGACCCCTGCCGCGTACCCCGGGGCGTCGGTGCGGCATCCTTGTGACAGATCACACTGTTTGGACTGTCCGGCAAAATGGGCACCACGGACCCCTGGTACACCGGGGGAACAAGATCCTCTGAGCCGGTCGACAAGGAGAGAACTCGTGGACGACGTTCTGCGGCGCAACCCGCTCTTCGCGGCGCTCGACGACGAGCAATCCGCGGAGCTCCGCGCCTCCATGAGTGAGGTGACCCTCGCCCGCGGCGACACCCTGTTCCACGAGGGGGACCCCGGAGACCGCCTCTACGTGGTCACGGAAGGCAAGGTCAAGCTCCACCGCACGTCCCCCGACGGGCGCGAGAACATGCTGGCCGTCGTCGGCCCCAGCGAGCTAATCGGCGAGCTGTCGCTCTTCGACCCGGGCCCGCGCACGGCCACCGGCACCGCGCTGACCGAGGTCAAGCTCCTCGCCCTCGGCCACGGCGACCTCCAGCCCTGGCTGAACGTCCGCCCCGAGGTCGCCACCGCCCTGCTGCGCGCCGTCGCCCGCCGCCTGCGCAAGACCAACGACGCCATGTCCGACCTGGTCTTCTCGGACGTCCCCGGCCGTGTCGCCCGCGCCCTGCTGGACCTCTCCCGCCGCTTCGGCGTGCAGTCGGAGGAGGGCATCCACGTGGTGCACGACCTCACGCAGGAGGAGCTGGCCCAACTGGTCGGCGCGTCCCGCGAGACGGTCAACAAGGCGCTGGCGGACTTCGCCCAGCGCGGCTGGCTCCGCCTGGAAGCCCGCGCGGTGATCCTCCTGGACGTCGAGCGGCTGGCCAAGCGCTCCCGCTGACGCACCGCGGGCACACCGCCGACGCACCACCGACGCACCGTCGGCGCCCCGCGCCGGACGTTCAGTCGGGCCGCTCGATGAGCCCGTGCTCGGCCAGGTACTCCAGTTGCGCCCGCACCGACAGCTCCGCCGCCGGCCACAGGGAGCGGTCGACGTCCGCGTACACATGGGCGACGACCTCGCCCGGCGTGCGGTGGCCGTCCTCCACCGCCGTCTCGACCTGGGCGAGGCGGTGGGCCCGGTGGGCCAGGTAGTACTCCACGACGCCCTGGGCGTCCTCCAGGACCGGCCCGTGCCCCGGAAGCACCGTGTGCACCCCGTCGTCGGCCGTGAGCGACCTGAGCCTGCGCAGCGAGTCCAGGTAGTCGCCGAGACGGCCGTCGGGATGGGCCACCACCGTCGTACCGCGGCCCAGGACGGTGTCGCCCGTCAGGACCGCCCGGTCGGCCGGGAGATGGAAGCTCAGCGAGTCGGCCGTGTGCCCCGGGGTCGGTACGACCCGCAGCTCCAGGCCGCCCACCCCGATCACGTCCCCGGCGGCCAGCCCCTCGTCGCCCAGCCGCAGCGCCGGGTCCAGTGCGCGCACGTGGGTGCGTGTCAGCTCGGCGAAGCGCGCGGCGCCCTCGGCGTGATCGGGGTGACCGTGCGTCAGGAGGGTCAGCGCGACCCGCTTGCCCGCCCGCTCGGCCGTGTCCACGACGCGCCGCAGGTGGCCGTCGTCCAGCGGGCCGGGATCGACGACGACGGCCAGGTCGGAGTCGGGCTCGGCGAGGATCCAGGTGTTGGTGCCGTCCAGGGTCATCGCCGACGCGTTGGGCGCCAGGACGTTCACCGCGCGCGCGGTGGCCGGTCCCGACAGGACACCGCCGCGCGGCTGTCCGGGCAGTGCTGCTGCGTCGGTCATGCGGAGGCTCCCCCGGTCGGGTCGGAAGGCGTCGCCGGTGCCGGTGTCGGTGCCGCACCCGGGACGTGCTTGGTGAACTCGTCGTGCCCCGGCCAGGACAGCACCACCTCGTCCCCGGCCAGCCGCGCGCGGGCCAGTACGGGCGTCAGGTCGCGGCCGGGAGCCGACGCCAGCGCCTCGGCCGCCGTACCGCACCGCGCGAGGCCGCGCAGGGTGGCGACGGTCGGCGGCATCATCAGCAGCTCGCCCCGGTCGTACCCGGCGGTGGCGTCCGCCGGCGTGATCCACACCGTGCGGTCGGCCTCCGTGGAGGCGTTGCGGGTGCGCTGGCCCTCGGGGAGCGCGGCCACGAAGAACCACGTGTCGTAGCGCCGGGACTCGAACTCCGGGGTGATCCAGCGCGCCCAGGCGCCCAGCAGGTCGGAGCGCAGGACGAGGCCCCTGCGGTCCAGGAACTCCGCGAAGGACAGCTCGCGGTCGACCAGCGCGGCCCGGTCCGCCTCCCAGTCGGCGCCGGTCGTGTCGCCCACCACCGAGTCGCCGGTCGGCCCGGCGAGCAGGACACCGGCCTCCTCGTACGTCTCCCGCACCGCCGCGCAGACGATCGCCTGGGCACCCGTCTCGTCGACGCCCAGCCGGTTCGCCCACCACGCGCGCGTGGGGCCCGCCCAGCCGATGGCGCGGTCGTCGTCGCGCGGGTCGACCCCGCCGCCCGGGTAGGCGTACGCGCCGCCCGCGAACGCCATGGAGGTGCGGCGGCGCAGCATGTGCACACAGGGGCCCGCGCCGGTGTCCTTCAGGAGCATGACGGTGGCCGCGCGCTTGGGGACGACCGGGGTGAGGGTGCCGGCCGCCAGCGCGCGGATGCGGTCCGGCCACTCCGGTGGGTACCACTGACCATTCGCCATGGCCGGAGGCTATCCGGTGACGGGCGGATGTTCGAGTGGCCCCCGGGGCCCGGTGTGCGTCAGTCCGGCAGGCCGGTCAGCCACTCGGTGAGCAGCCGGTTCGTCTCCTCGGGGCGTTCCTGCTGGAGCCAGTGGCCGCAGCCGTCGAGGAGGTGGGACGCGCTCAGGCCGGGCAGGGTGACCGGGTACGCCTCGATCGCGTCGGACAGCCACGTCGTGGACGCATCCCGGCCGCCGCCGAGGAACAGGGACGGCTGCGTGATCGGGGCGCCCGCGTGGGCGGCCAGGTCGGCCCAGTCGCGGTCCATGTTGCGGTAGCGGTTGAGGGCGCCGGTCAGGCCGGTGCGCTCGAACTCCCCGGCGTAGACGTCCAGGTCCTCCTCGGAGAGCCAGGAGGGCAGCCGCCCCGCGGACGGGAACCGGTCGCGCATCCGGCCGCCGGGGGTGACGAAGTGCGGGTCGGGCTCCCCGGGACCGGGCATGGTGTCGGCGGACAGGGCGGCGTAGAGACCGGCGAGCCAGCCGCGTACGTCGGGCTCGATCTCCGCTTCCGCGCGGCCGGGCTCCTGGAAGTAGGAGACGTAGAACTCCTGCCCCGCGAAGGGCCCGGCCGGGTCGCTCATGCGGGCGAAGGTCTCGGTGGGCCGCGGACCGCCCGGCGGGGTGTACGGCACGCTCAGCAGGCCCACCGCGCGGAAGACGTCCGGCCGCAGCAGCGCGGAGTACGCGGCGATGTTCGCGCCCCAGTCGTGACCGACGACCACGGCGGAGCGTTCCCCGAGGGCCTCGACCACGGCGACGTTGTCCGCCACCAGGTCGAGCATCCGGTACGCCTCGACGGCGTCGGGCCGCGAGGAACGCCCGTAGCCGCGCACGTCGACGGCGACCGCGCGGAACCCGGCGGCGGCCAGCGCCGGGAGCTGGTGGCGCCAGGAGTACCAGGACTCGGGGAAGCCGTGCACGAGCAGCACCAGCGGCCCGCTGCCCTGTTCCACGAGGTGAACGCGGCCGGCGGGCGAGGCCACCAGCCTGTGCACGGGTCGGTCGGTCCGGTCGGTCCGGTCGGTCCGCCGGTCGGTCACGGGTGGCTGCGGCATGGCTCCTCCTGGCGCATACGGTCCATACGGTCGGTACGGCCCCGCGGCGGGCCGGGAGCGGCAGGGGCCGGCTTCCGTGCCGTACGGGGCACCGGCACCGATCCTGCGGCGCCCGGGCCACCGGGGCGAGGTTTGTTGCCGGCCCGGCAACGCTCCGGACTCGGCCGCAGGTCCACGCCGCCGGCCCACCCGGACCGGCATCCCGTCGCCGCCCGCTACGGCTGGACCAGCTCCACCTGCATCTCGATCTCCACCGGCGCGTCCAGCGGGAGGACCGCCACGCCGACGGCGCTGCGGGCGTGCACGCCCTTGTCGCCGAGGACCTCGCCGAGCAGCTCGCTGGCGCCGTTGACCACACCGGGCTGGCCGGTGAAGTCGGTGGCCGACGCGACGAAGCCGACGACCTTGACGACACGCGCGACGCGGTCCAGGTCACCGGCGACGGACTTCACGGCGGCCAGGGCGTTCAGCGCGCAGGTGCGGGCCAGCTCCTTGGCCTCGTCCGGGGTGACCTCGGCGCCCACCTTGCCGGTGACCGGCAGCTTGCCGTCCAGCATCGGGAGCTGGCCGGAGGTGTGGACGTACGGTCCGGACTGCACCGCCGGCTGGTAGGCGGCCAGCGGCGGGACGACCTCGGGCAGCGTCAGGCCCAGCTCGGCGAGCTTCGCCTCCACGGCGCTCACGCCTGCTTCTCCCGCTTCAGGTAGGCCACGAGCTGCTCGGGGTTGTTCGGCCCGGGCACGACCTGGACGAGCTCCCAGCCGTCCTCGCCCCAGGTGTCCAGAATCTGCTTCGTGGCATGGACGAGCAGCGGCACGGTTGCGTATTCCCACTTGGTCATGCGGCCGACTCTAGCCGCTGTCCGGGGCGCCTCTGCGACCGCTGCCCGGGCCCCCGCGCGGGCCGGTCGGGGCGACGTTGTCCACAGCCTCCGGAGTACTCCGTGCGCGGACTGGTTACGCTCGAATACGTGAGCAGGCTCCAGGTCGTCAGCGGCAAGGGCGGTACCGGCAAGACCACGGTGGCCGCGGCCCTCGCGCTGGCCCTGGCCACCGAGGGGAAGCGCGCGCTTCTCGTCGAGGTCGAGGGCCGCCAGGGCATCGCGCAGCTCTTCGAAACGGAGGCGCTGCCTTATGAGGAGCGGAAGATCGCCGTCGCTCCCGGGGGCGGGGAGGTGTACGCCCTCGCCATCGACGCCGAACTGGCCCTTCTGGACTATCTCCAGATGTTCTACAAGCTGGGCAGTGCCGGGCGGGCCCTGAAGAAGCTCGGCGCGATCGACTTCGCGACGACCGTCGCCCCGGGGGTCAGGGACGTCCTGCTGACCGGCAAGGCGTGCGAGGCGGTCCGGCGCAAGGACAGGCGGGGACGGTTCGTCTACGACTACGTCGTCATGGACGCCCCGCCCACCGGCCGCATCACGCGCTTCCTCAACGTCAACGACGAGGTGGCCGGGCTCGCCAAGGTCGGCCCGATACACAATCAGGCGCAGGCCGTGATGCGGGTGCTGAAGTCGCGCGAGACCGCCGTGCACCTGGTGACGCTGCTGGAGGAGATGCCGGTCCAGGAGACCGTGGACGGCATCGCCGAGCTGCGCACGGCACGGCTCCCGGTGGGCCGGGTCGTCGTCAACATGGTCCGCCCCCAGGTCCTGGACGCCACCGACCTGGAGCTCGTCCGGGACACACCGCGCACGGCGCTGGCCAAGTCGCTCTCCGGGGCCGGGCTCGGCGGGGCGCGGCGCGGCGGCCACGCCGAGCGGCTCGTGGACCCGCTGCTCGCACAGGCCGGGGAGTACGCCGAGCGGTACGCGCTGGAGCAGGAGCAGCGGGCGGTCCTCGGCGGGCTGGGCCTGCCGACGCACGAACTGCCGCTGCTCGCGGAGGGCATGGACCTGGCGGGCCTGTACGAACTGGCCACCGAACTGCGGAAGCAGGGGATCGCATGAGTCCGGAGGACCCGGCCCGTCAGCGGGAGGGCGCGCGGCGCCTGAAGGCCGCGCGCGCTCTCGACGTCGACCGCCTGCTGGCGGACCCGCAGACCCGCATCGTCGTGTGCTGCGGGTCCGGCGGGGTCGGCAAGACGACCACGGCGGCGGCCCTGGGCCTGCGCGCGGCCGAGCGGGGCCGCAAGGTGGTCGTCCTCACCATCGACCCGGCCCGGCGGCTCGCGCAGTCCATGGGCATCGACTCGCTCGACAACACCCCGCGCCGGGTGAAGGGCGTGGACGACGCGGCGGGCGGCGAGCTGCACGCCATGATGCTGGACATGAAGCGGACCTTCGACGAGATCGTCGAGTCCCACGCGGACCCCGACCGGGCCGCGGCGATCCTGGGCAACCCCTTCTACCAGTCGCTCTCGGCGGGCTTCGCGGGCACGCAGGAGTACATGGCGATGGAGAAGCTGGGGCAGTTGCGGGCGAAGGACGAGTGGGACCTCATCGTCGTCGACACCCCGCCCTCCCGCTCGGCGCTGGACTTCCTCGACGCGCCCAAGCGCCTGGGGTCCTTCCTGGACGGCAAGCTGATCCGCGTCCTGCTGGCTCCGGCGAAGGTGGGCGGCCGGGCCGGGATGAAGTTCCTGAACGTCGGCATGTCGATGATGACCGGCGTCCTGGGCAAGGTGCTGGGCGGGCAGTTCCTCAAGGACGTGCAGACCTTCGTGGCCGCGATGGACTCGATGTTCGGCGGGTTCCGCACCCGCGCGGACGCCACGTACAAGCTGCTCCAGGCGCCCGGGACGGCGTTCCTGGTGGTCGCGGCGCCGGAGCGGGACGCGCTGCGGGAGGCCGCGTACTTCGTGCAGCGGCTGGCCGCCGAGGACATGCCGCTCGCCGGTCTGGTACTCAACCGCGTCCACGGCAGCGGCGCCGACCGGCTGTCGGCCGAGCGGGCACTGGCCGCTGCGGAAAATCTTGAAGAGCCCCGCATTGTGGATCAGGACGGCGGGAAAGCTGGAGTTCGTACCACCCCCGCCAACTCTCCCGACCCACACGGCAGTTCGCAGTCGGCCGAGTCCGCCCCCGGTGACTCGGACCGCGACGGCACCTCTCCCGGGGCTCCCGACCCGGCGGCCGTCGGCCCGACCGCACCCGACGCGGGAGCTTCCGGCACGGCGGTGTCCGACGCGGACGGGCGGTCCGTCGACGCGCTCGCCGCCGGACTGCTGCGGCTGCACGCGGAACGCATGCACCTGCTCGCCCGCGAGCAGCGCACGCGCGACCGCTTCACCGCGCGTCACCCCGACGTGGCGGTCACCGAGGTGGCCGCGCTCCCCGGCGACGTGCACGACCTCGCGGGGCTGCGGGACATCGGGGCACGCCTGGCGACCGGCCGGCCCGAGCTGCCCGAGCCGGGCGCCTGATCCGTGCCGCCCACAGGGCCCTGTCCGGCCGGGCAGGACCTGGTCCGGACCTCGTGAGCCCCGCCGGGGCTCAGACCACGGCCGCGTAGTCCTCGTACACCTCGTCGTCCTCGAGGGACACGATGCCGGCCCCTCGTTCGTACTCCGTCCGCGCCGTCTCCAGGAGCCGGCGCCAGGAGGTCACGGTGGGCCGCCTGCGCAGCAGTGCGCGACGCTCCCGTTCCGTCATGCCTCCCCACACGCCGAACTCGACGCGGTTGTCGAGCGCGTCGGCCAGGCACTCGGTCCGCACCGGACATCCGGTGCACACCGCCTTGGCCCTGTTCTGCGCTGCTCCCTGAACGAACAGTTCGTCCGGATCAGTAGTGCGGCAGGCGGCCTGCGCACTCCAGTCGGTTACCCAGCCCATACCGGCGCCGTCCTCTCCCGAATCGAGGCTCCCCCACGGCGGCAGCGGCATATTCACCGCCGCCAGTTGAGGACGTTACGGAAGGTGGGCACAGCGCAACACCCCCTTCGGGCCCAATCTTGAATGGCCCGAACGGACTATGAGTACGCGGCAGATCACCCGGGGGAGTGAGCTGGCGACATGTGCGACGATCCCGACATTCGGATCATCTCTGTTGGGTCACAACGGACACCGATTGACACACGAGGCGGATTCGGACACGCACCCCACGCGCCGTGGCACACGCCGGCACACATCAACGCGCCCCCCAGCGGGGCCCCTCGAGAAAAATCGAGCGGGTCCGGAACGATTCGGGGTCGCCGGACGTATTGATACGTGGCCGCACTGCTGTGACAGTTGAGTGCAGCTTAGGCCAAGGCATATACGCGTGTCCGGCGAATGAGAACGTAGGCTGCCTCCATGCCAAAGAAGCGCTCGGGCGGTGGTCTGTCGCCAACGCAGCAGGCCGCCAAGTTCCTCGGTGTCAGTGTGCTCGCGGGAGCAGTGCTGGCCGGCATCGCGTTGCCCGCCGTGGGCGCGCTGGGGCTGGCCGCGAAGGGTTCGGTGGAGAGCTTCGACGCCCTCCCGACCAGCCTGAAGACTCCCCCGCTGAGCCAGCGCACCACCATCCTCGACGCCGAGGGCGGCACGATCGCCACGGTCTACTCGCGCGACCGGACGGTGGTCGACCTCAAGGACATCTCGCCCTACATGCAGAAGGCGATCGTCGCCATCGAGGACTCGCGGTTCTACGAGCACGGCGCGATCGACCTCAAGGGCGTCCTGCGCGCCGTCAACAAGAACGCGCGCAGCGGCGAGGTCTCCGAGGGCGCCTCCACGCTGACGCAGCAGTACGTCAAGAACGTCTTCGTGGAGGAGGCGGGCGACGACCCGACGAAGGTCGCCCAGGCCACCCAGCAGACCATCGGCCGCAAGATCCAGGAGCTCAAGCTCGCGATCCAGGTCGAGGAGGAGCTGGGCAAGAAGAAGATCCTCGAGAACTACCTGAACATCACCTTCTTCGGCCAGCAGGCCTACGGCGTCGAGGCCGCCTCCCAGCGGTACTTCTCCAAGCACGCCAAGGACCTCAACGTCCAGGAGGCCGCCCTCCTGGCCGGCATCGTCCAGTCCCCCAGCCGGTACGACCCGGTCAACGACGAGGCCGAGGCCACCAAGCGGCGCAACGTCGTCCTGAACCGCATGGCCCAGGTCGGCGACATCTCCCCGGCCGAGGCGGAGAAGGCGAAGAAGGCACCGCTCGGGCTGAAGGTCAGCAAGCCCAAGAACGGCTGCATCACGGCCGTGAAGAACGCGAGCTTCTTCTGCGACTACGTGCGCGAGGTGTTCCTGAGCGACGAGGTCTTCGGCAAGACCCGCAAGGACCGCGCCAAGGTCTGGAACCAGGGCGGCCTGACCATCCGCACGACGCTCGACCCGCAGGCGCAGGCGTCGGTGCAGCAGTCGCTCAAGGACCACGTGAACCAGTCGGACTCGGTGGCCGCCGCGAGCACGCTGGTCGAGCCGGGCACCGGCAAGGTCCTCGCCATGGGCCAGTCGAAGCCGTACGGCTACGGCAAGAACGAAACCGAGATCAACTACTCCGTGGACCACGGGCTGGGCGGCTCCAACTACGGCTTCCCGACCGGTTCCACGTTCAAGCCCTTCGTCGCGGCGGCGGCGCTGGAGGAGGGACGCCCGCCCACGCAGGAGTACTCGTCGCCGTACGAGATGCCCTACCCCGAGCCGGTGCAGACGTGCAGCGGGAAGCCGTGGCTCAACACGGCGGGTGAGAAGGTCCCCAACGAGAGCGAGTCGGAGGTCGGCCCGTACCGGCTGAAGGAGGCGATGGCCCTCTCGGTCAACACCTACTTCGTGCAGATGGTGGCGGACATCGGCCTGTGCCCGGTCATGAAGATGACGGACGCCCTGCACGTCGTCCAGGGCAGCGGCGAGAAGCTGCCGGAGGTCCCCGCGGTCTCCCTGGGCTCCAAGGGTGTGGCCCCGCTGACGATGGCGAGCGCGTACGCGGCCTTCGCCTCCCGGGGCATGTACTGCACGCCGGTCGCGATCGAGTCGATCACCCAGAAGATCGGCAACGAGCAGAAGCCGCTCGACGTGCCGAAGTCGACGTGCTCGCGCGCGATGAGCGAGAAGACCGCCGACACGGTCAGCACCCTGCTGCAGGGCGTGGTCGACTCCGGCACGGGCAAGGCGGCCGGTCTCACCGACCGTGACAACGCCGGCAAGACGGGTACGACCGACGAGCGCAAGAACGCCTGGTTCGTCGGCTACACGCCGAACCTGTCGGGCGCCGTCTGGGTGGGCAGCGCCTCGCAGCAGGTGCAGATGAAGGACATCACCATCGGCGGGCAGTACCACGACCTGGTCTTCGGTGGCGCGGTCCCGGGTCCCATCTGGAAGGACGCCATGACCGGCGCCCTGTCGGGCAAGGACTCCCCCTCGTTCAACCTCGTCGACATCCCGGACGAGAAGAAGGACAAGGACAAGGACAAGAACAAGGACAAGGGCCGCGACAAGAAGAAGCCCGACGACGGGAGCAACGGCGACGACGCCGGCTTCATCGGCGGCCTGCCCGACGGCGGCACCGGCAACGGCGGGCCGGGCGGCTTCCCCGGCGGCAACCTGATCCAGGGCCCCGGCAACGGGCCGGGCGGACGCCACTGACCCTCCCCGGCAGCACACGGCCAGGACGAAACGGTCCCTTTCCCGGAACGGGGGAGGGACCGTTTTCTTCCGGACCAAATGACCTCCAAACCCATTCGACGTGATTACGCCAGCCCGGCGGAAAGCGATTCCGTTCGCCCGGTGCCGTGACATAGTCGCGTCTGGCCCCGCCACCGGGTGCCTTTCATCGCGGTCGCTCATGGAGGGGAAATGAGACTTCGTTCACGGATCGGGGCGATGCTCGGCGCACTGCTCAGCGCGCTCGCCCTGGTCCTCGTGCTCCCCGGCCCGGCACAGGCGAGAGCCCAGGCCTGCGCCGGCTTCGGCTGCGACGGCCACGACCCCAACATCCAGACGTGGCAGTCCGGTCCGGTCAGCCCGTACGGGCCCTACGACCTCGGCAGCTCCTTCATGTACGAGCTGCGGTGGGGCAAGACCGACGGCGACCAGTACAGCTGGGCCCGGCTGCACTACATCAGCGGCTCCAACGAGCAGAACTGGAGCGTTTACGTCCAGCGTTGCACCAAGGACCAGTCCGAGTGCTACTGGCGGCTCGGCCTGAAGAAGGGCGGCGCCTCGGGCTGGACCGCCAAGATTCCGGGCGGGACGAACTACTACTGGACGCGCACTCCGATGTACTACAACCCCTCGACCCACATGATGCGCGCCTGCGTCGAGGACCCGTCGGGCGACGCCCGCTGCACCCCCTGGTACTGAGCCGGCCCGCGGTCGCCGTCACAACGGCGACCGCCGCCACGGGCGGAATGATGGAATTCCATCGTTCCGCCCTTTTGTCGCCCAACCCTTCATTTGCTCGTCTTCCCCGTCCGGCAGAGATCATTTAAAATGGTGCGCGCACAACAGCCGCACATCACATCGGGGTTCTTTTGACCGTCAGACCGGAAGATTGTGCCGACCTTTCCGCCCTCGGCGGCGACGACCGAATGATTCTGAACCTCTTGTACGCGGGTTTCAGTGACGCCTCGATCGCCCGGCGGCTCGGCGTGGGGCACCGCACGGTGCAGCGCAGGGTACAGCGGCTCATGGAGCAGTTGCGGGCCAAGGGGCGGGTGGCCCTGGGGGCCCGGGCCCAGGAGCTGGGCCTGCTCCCGCCCCGCGCGTCCGCCGTACGGACCGAGAGGGTGCCCGCCGCGGCGGACACCCTCTCGCAGGCCGTGCCGAACCGGCCGGTCCGTCAGCGGTAGCGCTCGGCCCGGCGGCGACGGGAGGCTTCCGACACGTCGGGCACCGCACCCGCCCCCGCGCCCGGCGCCTCGTTCCACGAGCGGATCTTCGCGGCGACACGCCCCAGCCGCACGTCGCCCGGCGGCACGTCGAGGTAGAACAGCCCCTCGTACGGGCGGCGGTCGTCGCCGCCCCACCGGACGACACCCTCGGTGTCGGCGAGGATGTCCCGGACGGTCAGCACCTGGGCACCGGTGAAACCGTCCCGCACACCCGGCGGATAGGAACCCGGCCTGATGACGACGGCGGTGCCGGAGGCGAGGTTCGACTCGGGCCGCGCGCCGTCGCGCACCGCCGACGGCGGCGTCCACCCCGCCAGCGCCCCGGGACCCGTGCCCGCGCCCAGGGCGTCCACCTCGTAGTGGAAGCGGCGGATCACGTGCACCAGCACGGTTTCCGTGTCGCCCATGCGCAGCGGGACGGTCAGCCCCGTGCCCGGCACGGCGCAGGTGACGACGGCACCGTCGGCGTCGGCGGCGTTCTGCATCTCCCACCCGTTGACGGACGGGCGGCCGGTGCGCAGCCGGCGGTGACGCGCTCTCGCGCGGCGCAGCGCCTCCTTCAACGCGTCATTCCTGACCGGCTGCGGCGCGGCGGCGGCCGGGGAGGCGAGGAGGCCGGTGGTGGTGAGGCTCGCGGCGGCGGTGACACCGGCGGCGGCGAGCAGAGTGGTACGGCGGGGAATGCCGGGGTTGTTCAACGGCTCATCCTTTCTTCTGTGCCGGCGTGCGCTGCCGGTGGTGCAGGAACGCGGAGACCGCGGCACCGAGGAGCGCGAGCACCAGCACGACGGTGAGGGTGGGACTGACGTATCCGGGGACGACGACGGAGTAGTCACGGCCGTCCGCCACCTCGCAGACGAGCCGCAGCGGGACGAAGTCCCCCCTGCGGCCCACCAGGACCGCCCCGTCGGGCTTCTGCCGCTCGCACTCCTGCGCCTGCTCCTGGTCCCCGAGGAACAACAGGTCCAGCAGGGCCCACAGGTAGACGGCGAGGCCCGCCGCGACCGCGGCCAGGGACACGTCGCGCCACACCCGGGCCGGAGTGCGGTGCGGGCGGGCCCGCCCCGTGAACCGAGAGCACAGGTACGCCAGGAGGGCGACGAGGGCCGGTGCCGCCACGAGGAGGACGGTGAAGAGCACGGTGGTGTCGTGCCCCTGCCAGGGGTCGGCTGCCGTGATCACGTGCGTCAGACCCCGCGGATGGCGAGGTTGTACTTCTCGAAGATCGCGTAGAGCGGCATGCGTTCCTTGGCGTGGGCCTCCGCCTCCGTGCCGAAGCCCTGGTACCGGCGCAGCACCTCGTAGATCTCGGTCTCGTCGTAGTCGAGCGCGGGGCGGCGGATCGGGGTCTCGGCGTGGTCGCCCGCCTTTCCGTCGGCACCCCAGATGTGCATGTGCGGCACGGTGCTCAGGTTGAACACGTTGTCCTGGTTGACCTTCTGCCACATGGCCCAGCGGTCGTCGTCGGAGGTCGCGTCGAGGAGGGTGCCCTCCAGGAGGCCCGCGCGGATGGAGTTGTTGCGCGCCAGGATGCAGGTGCGGCCGGAGATCTTGGCGATGCCGGTGCTGCTGTCGACCAGCCGGTTGACCACGGGGAAGTCCTTGGCCCAGTCGGGGATGATCCCGGTGTGGTACAGGTTCACACCGGCGTCCTCGGTCAGGTCCTTGATGCTGTAGTGGCAGAACTCCCAGAACGCCGAGGTCTGGATGAGCGCCTTGCGCATCCGGTACCTGCGGGCTCCCGACGTGATCGCCGCGTCGTGGCTGATGATCGTTTCGAGGCACTCCCGCAGGGTGTAGATGCGCTCGCCGCCGGGCTTGCCGATGCTCGCCATGTACGCCTCGATCTCCTGCAGCAGGGCGGGCAGCAGATCGATGTCGAAGCCGATGTCGAGCTTCTCGGAGGGCGTGGGGTAGAAGTCGCCCTGCCCGGTGTCGCGGCCCGAGGCGATGTTGTTGTCGATCTCGATCTGGCCGTCGCCCGAGCCGACGGTCTTGGTGACGATCTGGTCGAAGGACCAGTTCTCCGGCATCGGGTAACCGAGGTTGCCGGAGAACCCGGACGACATGTCCGAGACGAAACTGGCGTCCGCGTAGCCCGCCGCGGATATCCGGGAGCAGGCGTTGCGCGGCCCGTAGACCCCGATCTTGTAGGGACTGCCCAGCCGGTTCATCTCGTCCCTGACACTGCGGAAGTACGGCAGGATGTACGACGTCACCTCGTCGTCCACCGCGTCGTAGTCGACGGCGAAGTAGATGCGCGCGCCGGGCTTGAACCCGTGCTCCTCCGCCTTGTACGACGCCGTCATGCAGTCGGTGACGCCCTGCTCGACGCTGTAGTAGTCGACCGAGCGCGCCCACGTCTGGTAGATGGGGAAGCAGCGCAGCCCGTACTCCTTGATGGTCGCCAGCTCACCCGGCTGGATCTCCTTCTCCGGGAGCGACGTGGTGGACGGGTTGTAGAGGTACCGCCCGACGTACTTGTAGCCGGCGGCCTTCAGCGCCTGGGCCCGGGCGGGCGTGATCTTCGTGACGCCGTCGCACGCCTCGCCCGCCCGGCTCTGGTCGCCGTAGGAGACGAGCAGGGCGGCCCAGGTCCCGAAGTCGCCCTGGCCGGTCACGGCGAGCTTCATGAACGACTGGAAGGTACTGACGCTCGCGGCCAGCGAGGACGTGTACGAGCTCGTGAAGGACACCGGCCGCTTGTTGAGGATCATCGCCCCGGTGAAGAGCTGCACCCACACCCCGGAGGAGCCGGTGGACACCGTGTGGCTCTTCAGGCCGCTCTGGGTCCCGGGGCCGAAGACCCCGTTCGCCACGCCGTCGGCCATGCCCAGCTCGTACTGGATGGCGAAGAGCATCGACTTGGCGACGTCCCGGGAGTGGTGCCCGTCGCAGGGGATGATGTAGAAGTCCTTGCGGAGCACGTAACGGCCGTTGAGCCACTGCTGGATGGACCTGATGGTCTCCGACCCGTCGTTGACGGTGACGTACGCGTCCATGTTCATCAGCCCCTTGACCACCTTCGGCCACAGGGAACTGCCGGGGTAGGTGCCGCCGACGCCCATGTTCGCGTTCAGCTTCGCCACGGCCGCCTTGACGCGGTCGTTGTAGGTCCCGTCGATGTCGCCGCCGTCGTAGCCCTTGCAGTAGAGCGCCGACTGGATGATCCGGCAGAAGTTCGCCGACGGGATCGTGGTCTCGTCGAGTTTGCCGTACTTCTCGGCGAGCGTGGCGAGCGTGGTCGGGCCGAAGTTGTCCGACAGCGCGGAGATACCCATCTCGTACTGCAGTGCCCGGGTCAGGGCATACATCACGGTCCAGCCGGTACGACCGTTCTCCTCCAGTTTGGAAATTCCGAGGGTGGCGCCGTTCCCGTATGTGGTGTTGATGAATCTCTGGGCGCGGAGCACCATCTCGTCGGCCATTGGGTCCCTTCCTGCCGCCGGAATTCGAGGGCGGGGTGGAAGAGGCCGGCGCACACCGCGTCGGCATGGCCGCGGCATTCATGGGGTTGGGCATGCCCTGATTCCCCCCGGAGAACGACATTTCCCACCCCAGCAGCCCGTGGGCTGCGCTTGACCAGTAGGAACCTAGATCATCCGGGCGGCTGCGAGAAGGACTCGGGCGGAGCGGGAACACGAAGGCCGGATTTCGCCGTGAACAGAACGGCGCAAAAGCGCCGGGGGAAGGGAAGTGCGCGCAAGGGGGCGCTTTCGCGCCCGCAAGGGGGTGCTTTCGCGCTTTTCATGCGGGGCGGGAGACGGGCGTTCACAAGAGGGGAGGAACGCGGTGTTCGCCCGTGCGGGCGGCGGGGGTACGGGTGGGGCGGGAGCCGGTCCCCCGGGGGAGCGGAAACCCCCGTCCCGTCGGGGAGGGGCGGGTGCCGGTCCCCGGACGGGACGGGGCACCGTTCGTTCCGGCCCCGGCCCCGGCCCCGGCCACAGCCCCGGCCACGGGGTGTCCGCTGTCGGCCGTCGCGGCCATCGGGGGCCCACCGTGCCGGCCGTCCGGCCACCGGGGCCCGCTGACGGCTGCCGCGGGTGTCGGTTCGTCACTCGCCTTTCGGCCGCCGGTGCCAAACCGAGTCGGCCGCCGGCCGCCGGGGGCCGGTGACGGCCGTCGCGTCGCGGCCGTCGGATGCCCGCCGTCAACCGACCCGGCCGCCGGGGACCCACCGAGTCGGCCATCCGGCCACCAGGGGCCCGCCGTATCGGCCGTCCGGCCGACGGGGGCCGCTGGCGGCTGCCGCGGGCGTCGGTTCGTCGCTCGCCCCTCTCGGCCGTCGGGCGTGGGGCGTCGGGCGTGGGGCGTCGGCCGTCGGGCGTGGGCCGTCGGGCGTGGGGCGTCGGCCGTCGGGCGTGGGGCGTCGGCCGTCGGGCGTCGGGCGTCGGCCGTCGGGCGTCGGGCGTCGGGCGTCGGGCGTGGAGCGTCGGGCGTGGGCGATTCCTCAGCCGGCCAGGAGCTTCTTGACCGCGGCGGCGACCCGGCCGCCCTCGGCGTGCCCGGCCACCTTCGGGTTCACGATCTTCATCACGGCGCCCATGGCCCGCGGCCCCTCGGCGCCGGCCGCCTTCGCCTCCTCGACGGCCTGCGCGACGATCGCGTTCAGCTCGTCGTCGGAGAGCTGCTTGGGCAGGTAGGCGGCCAGCACCTCGCCCTCCGCCTTCTCCCGCTCGGCCTGCTCGGGGCGACCGCCCTGGGCGAAGGCCTCGGCGGCCTCACGGCGCTTCTTCGCCTCGCGGGTGATCACCTTCTGCACCTCGTCGTCGGAGAGCTCCCGCTTCTCCTTCCCCGCGACCTCCTCCTTGGTGATCGCGGCGAGCGTCAGCCGGAGCGTCGAGGAGCGCAGCTCGTCACGCTCCTTGATCGCGGAGTTGAGGTCGTCGTGCAGCTTCGACTTGAGCGTGGTCATGGACCTGATTGTCGCAGGTGCGCGAGGACCGGCGCCCGCTGATTTACGCGCCCCAGGCGCACTCGCCCCCGGAGGGCCTCGCGCCGCCGCCCGCCGGCCGCTTCTGACACGATGGACATATGCGCGCGCGATACGGAGTACCCCTGGGAATCACGGCGGTTGGTGCCGCCGGCCTGATCTACGCGACGGGGATCGAGCCCCGCTCCTTCCGCCTCCGGCGGGTGACGGTCCCCGTCCTCCCCTCCGGGATGCGCCCCCTGCGGGTGCTCCAGGTCTCCGACATCCACATGGTCGGCGGTCAGCGCAAGAAGCAGCGCTGGCTGCGCTCGCTGGCCGGCCTGCGCCCCGACTTCGTACTCAACACCGGCGACAACCTGTCCGACCCGGAGGGCGTCCCCGAGGTCCTGGACGCGCTGGGCCCGCTGATGGAGTTCCCGGGCGCCTACGTCTTCGGCTCCAACGACTACTACGGCCCCCGGCCCCGCAACCCCGCCCGGTACCTGCTCGAGAAGGTCCAGGGCCGCCACGGCCTGAACGGCAACCCTCCGGTCGTCGGCGCCGTCCACAACCCGTGGGAAGACCTGCGCGACGGTTTCGACGCCGCGGGCTGGCAGAACCTCACGAACACCCGCGGCACGCTCAAGATCGAGGGTGTGTCGGTCGAGCTGACGGGACTGGACGACCCGCACATCAAGCGGGACCGGTACGCGGAGGTGTCCGGCGGTCCGTCCGGCACGGCCGACTTCTCGATGGGTGTGGTGCACGCCCCGTACCTGCGCGTCCTGGACGCGTACGCGGCGGACGGCTACCCCCTGATCGTGGCCGGCCACACCCACGGCGGCCAGTTGTGCATCCCCTTCTACGGCGCCCTGGTCACCAACTGCGACCTCGACACGGACCGCGTGAAGGGCCTGTCCACGCACACCTCCGGCGGCCACACCTCCTACCTCCACGTCTCGGCCGGCTGCGGCGCCAACCGCTACACCCCGTTCCGCTTCGCCTGCCCCCCGGAGGCGACGCTGCTGACGCTGGTGGGGCGGGACGACTGACGGGCCCTCTGGGGGATTCGGGATTCCGGTGCGCTTTGGTCAGCCCTGGTGGTCAGCTCCAGTGGTCTCTGGTGGTCAACTCCGGTGGCCAGCTCCGGTGGTCAACTCCGGTGGTCGGCTCCGGTGGCCGGGGCTGAGCCGCCCCGGCGGGCCTGGGCAGGGGGCCACGGGTAACCCACACGGCCCACCCACATAGCCCCCTATGCCCGGTTTGCCTACGTTGAGGCCATGACCGCGCCGATACCCAGGGACATCCCGGACCTCCCCCCGATCCCGGGCCACGTCGTCCTGCAGCCCACCGTCGTACCGGCCCGCGCCGTGCTGATCCCGACCCGCCGTCGCCTGGTCGCCGTCTTCCGCGGCGCGACCGCGCTGCTGGCCCTGACCGGCGTGGTGATCGAGCTGCTCGTCGGCAACGGCCCGCCCCCGGCGGCCCTGAGCCACTTCACGGTCCAGAGCGGCATCCTGCTGGCCCTGGTCATGCTCGCCTCCGCCCGGTGCGCCTGGTCCGCCCACCACCCCTTGCCGAGCGGCCTCACTGGAGCGGCCCTCTTCTACGTCGTCGCGGCCGGCCTGGTCCAGCACCTGCTCCCCGAAAGCGCCTCGACGCTGTTCGCGGTGCCGGACGCCGCCGGGCCGACCTGGCAGACCGCCGCGACCCACATCCTCCACACCGCGGTGCCGGTGGCCGCGGCCCTGGACTGGCTCCTCTTCACCGCCCCCGGCCGCCTGCACCTGCGCCAGGCCCCCGCGTGGCTCCTGTACCCCTTGGCCTACCTCGTCTTCTCCCTGGCCCGGGGCGCACTGCTCCTCCCCGGCTCCGAGGACCGCTACCTCTATCCCTTCCTCGACGTCGACCAGCACGGTTACAAGATCGTCCTCGGCAACGCCCTTCTCGTCGGCCTCGCCCTGTACGCCCTGGCCGTCCTCCTGGTCGCCCTGGACCACACCCGCCCGGGTCCGGGCCGGAGCCCCCGCTAACCGGATTTCGTCTCCGGCCACCGGTGGGCTAAAGTAAACGACGTCGCCGCGACGAGCAGCGACGATCGGGGTGTGGCGCAGCTTGGTAGCGCGCTTCGTTCGGGACGAAGAGGTCGTGGGTTCAAATCCCGCCACCCCGACAGTGAAGTACCAGGTCAGGGGCCTGATCCGCGAGAGTGGGTCAGGCCCCTGCTTGGTTTCACCGCTTCTTTGGGAGAGGTCTGAGAGGTGATCTCCGTCGGCCCCTCCCTCAGCGCACCGACCGCGATGCCGGTGATGGTCAGAACGATGCCTCCGGTGGGGGATCGGCCGGCATTGGCGGGTGTGTAGTCGCTGCGCGGGAGCTCTCAACCCGTTTGCCATCGTCCTCGAGTCAAGTCGAAGATCACCCGTAATAGTCGCAGACTTCGGTTGAAGAGTCAGGGGCGCGTGAGCAGTCCAAGTAGCCTGTCCACCTGAGTTGTGCGTCGGGTTGGGTGCCGGCGCCTCTCGCCCAGGTAGCCACCTGGCTGCCGTTCGAGAAGGTCAGTCCGCCCTGTGAGACTTCTGGTTCGCGCTCCAGCAGCGTCACCAGTGTTTGCAGGAAGTCCGTGCGGTTCTTCCTCTTCTTCCACTCGGCGATGACCTTGTCCGGGTTGACCGAGTTGAAGCCGGCACCGCTGAAGCCCCCGCGGTCCATGGCAACTTCCATTGCGTCGAAGTCCCCTTTGCAGGCGGCGTCGTGCACCACCTTGACGGACACCTCCTGCCTCCCTGCACCGTCGCCCGTGTCGAAAGTGAAGTTCGCCCTCCCGCACTCGATCCCCGCTTGTGCGGTCGGTTTGCCCGAATCACCGGCGTCGTCCTTCCCGGCGTTGCCGCCCGGGTCGAACCATGCGACGGCCGCGAAGGACAGGGTGGCCAAGGCTGCGAACACGCCGAGCCATCTCTTCCGTTTCCTCCGGCGCCGTGCTGCCTCCGCCTCCGCACGCGACTCGCTCTCGTCAGATATCGGCTCGGGCGGCCTCGGAGCCCTGTTACGAGCGACGCAGATGTGAGCACCGTGGTCGCGATTGAGCTGCTGGGGCCGGGGTCGTCCCTTCTGCAGCAGCGCCTGGTCGACGTGGTCGAAGATGTCGGCCATGGAGAGCAGTTCCGGCTGTTCCCGGTTCCCCTTGTCGAGCAGGGCGATAAGTTCGCCGGTGAAGGCCGGGTAGTCCTCTCCAGGGGGAGCCAGGGCCTGCTTGGTTGCGTGCGAGGCGGCGAGGACGGACGTGCCTTGGACACCGGCGAGACGCACGGCAGCGGCGTCGTCCGCCGAGAGAGCGCCGCGCAGCGCGGTCCCGCTGAAGCAGCAGTCAAGAATGACGACCTTGCGTCTGACCCGTCTGGCGCTCAGCAGGATCTCGCGCAGGTCTTCGTATTTCACGGCCGTGTAGGACTTGTCCTTGGTTGTCTCCGGCACGGCGAGATGGAGGTCGCTGCTGAGCGGATAGAGCAATCCGTGACCCGCGTAGTAGACGACCAGCGTGTCCGTGGCCTCGGCGGCGGCCTTGTCCACGGCGGCCAGCATGGTGTCACGCGTCGGCTGCGAAACGACGACGCAGTTCTCCTCGGAAAGCCCCCATAGGCCCCGGACGCGGGCGACCTGCCGGCTCATCCGGCCGCGAGCAGGCGCTCCCCGACGAGATGGTCCCGGCCACCGGGCGTGGAGCCTACGGGCGGCGTCGTCCCGTGCGGTGGGTGAGCAGGAGGGCCGTCACCGTCAGGGCCTGGATGCCGAGGATCATGGCCTGCACCTCCGGCTCCTCGACGGCGAGCAGGATCATCGTCGCGTTGACCGCGAAGTGCACCGCGATCGAGGCGACGATGCCGGCGCGCTCGTAGGCCGCGGTGACCAGCATGGCCATCGGGATGTTGCTGGCGACGAACAGGATGCCGCTCGGGGTGGCGAGGCCCAGGTCGTGCTGGACCGTGCCGTCGATGAAGAAGAGCGGGAGGTGCCACACGGCCCACGTGACGCCCAGGACCAGGCAGACCTGGAGGGTGCCCAGCTTTTCGCGCAGCCTCGGGTAGGCGGTGCCCCGCCAGCCCGGCTCCTCGGACAGCGGGCCGCTGACCAGCATGCCGACGAGGAAGGCCGCGGGCCCGCCGAAGTCCTCGACGGCGTCCTTCGCCACGTCCAGGCTCAGTTCGGGACCGCCCGCACGGCTCGCCAGCAGGGCGGCGACCAGTACGGTCGCCGAGCCCAGCACCAGCAGCAGTACGGCCTTGAGCAGGAGTGCCGCCCGGAAGGGGACCACGTGCTCCGGGACCGGCTCACCCCGTCGGCGGCGACGCAGGCGGATGACGAGGGCGCCTGCCAAGGGGCCGAAGGCGCCCAGCACGTAGGGGGCGTTGGCGGCCTCGTTGGTCTCCGTGCCGCCCAGTGCGATCGCCACGCCCCAGCAGAGCCAGCTCACGGCGAAGGCGATGACCATGAAGAGGGGGAGGTCGCCGCGGTAGTGGCGGCCCTCGGCCGGTGCCGAGGTGGGAACGGATGCGCCGAGTGGGGTGCCGTGCGACGCCGTGCGTGAAGTGGGCATGCCAAACCTTCGGTTGTCCGTGGTGATGGGTGTGGTGGGGCTTGGGTGATCGGGGGGGGTGTGTGGTGTGTGGTGCGTGGTGCGTGCGGGGCCGACTTCGGTTCGTCGGCGCGTCAGGGGCGGGTCGTGCGCCGCTCGTCCGCGGGGGCGGCCGAGGGCTCGCACAGGCGGGCACCGAGCCAGGCCGCGACGAGGGCGAGCAGCTCCGGGTCGACCGGCTCGCGCAGGAGGCGGCGGTAGGAGCGGAGCGTGGGCCGGTCCGGGTCGCGGCGCAGTACGTGGGTCAGGTCGGGAACGCGGTGGACCTCGGTGGCGCCGCCGGGCACCAGGCGCCGGATCTCCTCCAGGTCGGCGGGAGGGACCTGGACGTCCTTGTCGCCGGTGACGGCGAGCACGGGGACCGTGACGGGGACCGCGGCCAGGTCGTCACGGGTGTCGTGGACGAGCATCTCGCGCATCCAGCGGGCGTTGACCTTGAGACCGGCGATGCGCGCCACGTCGGTGCTGGTGCGCTTGACGCGGGCCAGGACGCGCTCGCCCAGAGCGCCCAGCGGGCGGCGCAGGAGGCGGACCGGGGCGGGCAGGCCGCCGAAGACCGACGCCGCCTGCCAGCGGAAGGCAGCCTCGCCCCCGCGGGCGAACCCGGCCAGCAGTACGGCCGCCGCCACCTCCTGCCGGGCGGCGAGGGTCATCGCGTGCAGGGCGCCTTCGCTGTGGCCGACGACGCCGACGGCGTCGGGGCGCACGTCCGGGTGTGCGGCCAGGCGGCGCAGGGCGGCGCTGGCGTCGCGGCGGTTGTCGGTGAAGCCGGTCTCCTCCCAGGCGCCGGGCGTGGCACCCGCGCCGCGCCGGTCGTAGCGCAGCGCGGCGACGCCCGCCCCGGCCAGGGCGTCGGCCAGCGGGCGCCCGAGGTTCAGCGGCAGCCTCGGCGTGTTGCCCTCGCGGTCCAGGGGACCCGAACCGTGCAGCAGGAGGACGGCGGGGTGCGGTCCGGGGCCAGCGGGCAGGCTCAAGGTGCCGGCCAGCGGGGTCCCGTCGTCCGCGGTGACCGTCAGGTCGGTTTCGGGCAAGGCTCCGCCTCTCTCGATCGCTCTCAACTACGCTTGATCGCTCTCAACTACGAGAACGTTATCAGATGTGAGAACATTAGCCCCATGGCTACCTCGAACCTCCTCCTCCACCCGGTCCGCATGCGCATCCTGCAAACCCTGGTCGGAGCCGGTGAACTGACCACCGCTCAGCTACGCGAACGGCTCCCCGACGTCTCGCCCGCGTCCATGTACCGCCACATGGCCACGCTCACCGAGGCCGGAGTCCTGGAGGTGAGCCAGGAGAAGCGCGTACGCGGCACCGTCGAGCGCAGTTACCGGGTCCGCCAGGACGAGGCCCTCGTCGACGAGGACGCCCGCGCCGCCATGACCAAGGACGACCACCGGCAGGCCTTCACCGTCTTCACCGGCGCCCTCATGGCCGACTTCGACCGCTACCTCTCCCGCGACGACACCGAGCCCGTCCGCGAAGGCGTCCTCTACCGGCAGGGCGCGGTCTGGCTGACGGACGAGGAGTTCACCGAACTCGTCGCGGAACTGGAGGACGTGGTCGCCCGTCGCACCGGGCGCAGACCGGACGACGGACGCGTCCGCCACCTCATCAGTCTTGTCGTCATGCCGGACAAGGAGGGCGGCACGGCGTAAGAGAGGCGTCAGGAAGTGGAACGGGGGTGACGGTGTCCGGGCTGGCAGGGCCTAAGGTGTCCCGGGTTGCCGGAAGGACTGGCCTGGGCAGACAGGGAGGCGGCCGTGGGTGCTGCGCGTACGAGCAGGACACCGTTGCCGGGGATCGGGGTGCGGTACGACCTGGTCACCCGGGAGCGGCGGCGGCTGTCGGTGGTGGCGGAGCGGGACGGGGTGCGGACGCTGAGCGCGTACCGCAAGAACGGTTCCGACGACGACCCCGCGCTGTCCGTCCGACTGGACGCTCAGGAAGCGGCCCTGGTCGTCGACGCGCTCAGGCCCGCGCACCACAGTCCGAGTCTGCTGTCGACGACCGAGCTGGGGCTGGTCGCCGAGCGGGTCGGGCTGTCGGCGACGTCGCACTGGAACGGACGCCTGCTGGGCGACACCCGCATCCGTACCGAGACCGGCGTCTCCGTCGTCGCCGTGCTGCGGCGGACCGAGGCGCTGCCGTCGCCGGGGCCGGACTTCCGGCTGGCCGGGGGTGACACGCTGATCGTGATCGGTACGCGGGAGGGCGTGGACACGGCTTCGGAGATCCTCGGGCGGGAGTGAGGCGCCCGGACCCCACCGGCCCCACCCGCCTTCATTCGTCCTCGCCGGCCCCCACTCGTCCCCGCCGGCCCCCACTCATTCGTCCTCGCCGGCCCCCACTCGTCCTCGCCGGCCCCCGCACTCGCCCCACCGGCCCCCACGGGCCGGCCGGCATGCCCCTGGTACCCGGCCTCCCGTCCCCCGGCGGTCGCGACTACGCGTTGGCGTGCGTCGACTCCGGGGTCGTGGGCTCGGGTGCCGTCGCGTTCCGCGTGTCCGCCGTCTTGCCGCGGCCGCGGGTGAGGCGGCGGGCGAGAGGCTCGGTGAAGCGGGCCGTGAGCGGGCCGAGGACGACGAGGATGAGGACGTACGCCGTCGCCAGCGGACCGAGACGGGGTTCGACGCCCACCGCGAGCCCGGCGATAACGATCGAGAACTCCCCCCGCGCCACCAGCGTGCCGCCCGCCCGCCAGCGGCCACCGCCTCGCAGACCGGCGCGGTGCGCGGCGTACCAGCCGGTGGCGACCTTGGCGAGCGCGGTGACGGCGGCGAGGATCAGGGCCGGGACGAGGACCGGCGGGATGTCGGCCGGGTTGGTGGACAGGCCGAAGAAGACGAAGAAGACGGCGGCGAACAGGTCCCGCAGCGGGGTGAGCAGGCTGCTGGCACCCTCGGCGACCTCGCCGGACAGGGCGATGCCCACGAGGAAGGCGCCGACCGCGGCGGAGACCTGGAGTTCCTGGGCGAGCCCCGCCACGACGAGGGTGAGGCCGAGGACCACCAGCAGCAGGGTTTCCGCGCTGTCGGAGGAGACCGCGCGGCTGATCAGCCGGCCGTGGCGCAGGGCGAGGTAGAGGACGGCGCCGACGGTGCCCAGGGAGATCAGCAGCGTGACCGCGCCGCCGGCCAGGCTGACGCCGGCGAGCAGGGCCGTCAGGATCGGCAGGTAGACGGCCATGGCGAGGTCCTCGATGACGAGGACGCCGAGGACGACCGGGGTCTCGCGGTTGCCGAGCCGGCCCAGGTCGCCGAGGACCTTGGCGATCACCCCGGAGGAGGAGATCCAGGTGACGCCCGCGAGCGCGACGGCGGCCACCGGGCCCCAGCCGAGGATCAGTGCCGCCACGGCGCCGGGTACGGCGTTCAGTATGAAGTCGACCGCGCCGGACGGGTATTGGGTCTTGAGGTTGGTGACCAGTTCGGAGGCGCTGTACTCCAGGCCGAGCAGGAGCAGCAGCAGGATGACGCCGATCTCCGCGCCCGTGGCGGTGAACTCCTCGCTGGCCTGCAGGGGCAGGATGCCGCCCTGGCCGAAGGCGAGCCCGGCCAGCAGGTAGAGGGGGATGGGCGAGAAGCCCACGCGGCCGGCGAGGCGGCCGAGGAGTCCGAGAGCGAGGATGATCGCTCCCAGTTCGATGAGCACGGCGGTGGTGTTGTGCACGGGCGGATGTCCCTCCGGGGCGGGTCGGTGGCGGGGGGCGTGCGGGGG
>NZ_JOGV01000018.1:0-106430 GCF_000721365.1 Streptomyces sp. NRRL F-5650
AACCCGCCCCCGCCCTGGCGGTCCCCCAGTCCGGCGACCCCGCCCTCACCCTCCTCCGCCGCATCGGCACCACGGACCCCGCCTCCCTGGACGACTACCGCGCCCACGGCGGGGACACGGCCCTCCGCCGCGCCTTCGCCCTCCGCCCCGCCGCCGTCATCCGCGAGGTCACCGACCCCGGCCTGGTTGGGCGGGGGGGGGGCGGCCCCCTGCCCCTTGGGGCGGGGGGGGAGGGCGGCCCC
The DNA here is from genome assembly GCF_000721365.1 of Streptomyces sp. NRRL F-5650. Lineage (NCBI taxonomy): Bacteria > Bacillati > Actinomycetota > Actinomycetes > Kitasatosporales > Streptomycetaceae > Streptomyces > Streptomyces sp. NRRL F-5650. The sequence goes on from NZ_JOGV01000018.1 coordinate 243, forward strand.
CCCCCGGCCGACCAGGCCGGCGTCGGTGACCTCGCGGATGACGGCGGCGGGGCCGAGGGCGAAGGCGCGGCGGAGGGCCGATGACGATCGCGGCCTACGCCACCGGCGCCCACCGGGGCTACCTCTACCTCCGCGGCGAGTACCCCCGCGCACTGGCCCGCCTCACCCACGCCATCGAGCAGGCCCGCACCCGCGGCCTGCTCGGCGACGACGTCCTCGGCCAGGGCTACGCCTTCGACATCGAGATCCGGCGCGGCGCCGGCGCGTACGTCTGCGGCGAGGAGACGGCCCTGTTCAACTCCATCGAGGGCCGTCGCGGCGAGCCCCGCTCCAAGCCGCCCTTCCCCGTCGAGAAGGGCCTGTTCGGCAGACCCACCGTCGAGAACAACGTGGAGACCCTGGTCAACGTCCTCCCCGTCCTGACGATGGGCGCCCCGGCGTACGCCGCGATCGGCACGCCGATGTCCACCGGCCCGAAACTGTTCTGCGTGTCCGGCAGCGTGGCCCGCCCCGGCGTCTACGAACTGCCCTTCGGCGCGACGCTGGGCGAGCTGCTCGCCCTCGCCGGGGTCCGCGGCAACCTCCGCGCGGTCCTGCTCGGCGGCGCCGCCGGCGGATTCGTCCGCCCCGACGAGCTGGACATCCCGCTCACCTTCGAAGGCACCCGCGAGGCGGGCACGACCCTGGGCTCCGGCGTGGTCATGGCCTTCGACGACACGGTCCCGCTCCCCCGCCTCCTCCTGCGCATCGCCGAGTTCTTCCGCGACGAGTCGTGCGGACAGTGCGTGCCGTGCCGGGTCGGGACCGTGCGCCAGGAGGAGGCGCTGCGCCGGATCGCTGACCGCACGGGCGCCGCGGCGGCCGACGACGTCGCGCTGCTGCGCGAGGTCGGCCGCGCGATGCGGGACGCCTCGATCTGCGGTCTCGGGCAGACCGCGTGGAACGCCGTGGAATCCGCCATCGACCGTCTGGGGGCCTACGAATGACCGCGATACCGCTCGGAGTGCCGCGCCGCCTGGTGGAGTTCACCCTCGACGGGCAGGAGGCCAGGGTCCCCGAGGGGTCCACGATCCTGGACGCCTGCCGGGCCGCCGGCAAGGACGTCCCGACCCTGTGCGAGGGCGACACGCTCACCCCGAAGAACGCCTGCCGGGTCTGTGTGGTGGACGTCGAGGGCGCCAGGACCCTCGCGCCCGCCTGCTCGCGGCGGGCCGAGCCGGGCATGGTGGTGCGCACGGACACCGAGCGCGCCCGGCACAGCCGCAAGGTCGTCCTGGAACTCCTCGCCTCCTCGGTGAACCTCTCCACAACCCCACGGGTCTCCCGGTGGATCAAGGAGTACGAGGCGAAGCCGGACCGCTTCGGCCCGGACGCGGCCCGCGTCGACGAGGACCCGCGCGTCGACAACGACCTCTACGTGCGCGACTACGGCAAGTGCATCCTCTGCTACAAGTGCGTGGACGCCTGCGGCGACCAGTGGCAGAACAGCTTCGCCATCGCGGTCTCCGGTCGCGGCTTCGACGCCCGGATCTCGGTCGAGCACGACGGCCCGCTGCCCGACTCGGCGTGCGTCTACTGCGGCAACTGCATCGAGGTGTGCCCCACGGGCGCCCTGTCCTTCAAGTCGGAGTACGACATGCGGGCGGCGGGCACCTGGGACGAGGAACGGCAGACCGAGACGACGACGGTGTGCGCCTACTGCGGCGTGGGCTGCAACCTCACGCTCCATGTGCAGGACAATGAGATCGTCAAGGTCACCTCTCCGCACGACAACCCGGTGACCCACGGCAACCTGTGCATCAAGGGCCGCTTCGGCTACCAGCACGTACAGAACCGGGACTGACCGGCACACCGACCGGCGCAAGGGGCACGAACATGGGACGAGTCACGGAACGACGCAAGGTGATCCGCGTACGGGACGGCGCGGTGTCCACCCGGCCGGACACGCTCGTCGCCGAGGAGCCGCTGGAGATCCGGCTGAACGGCAAACCCCTCGCGATCACGATGCGCACCCCGGGCGACGACTTCGCACTCGCCGCGGGGTTCCTGGTCAGCGAGGGCGTGCTCGCCGAGCAGGGCGACCTGCAGAACATCGTGTACTGCGCGGGCGCCACGGTCGACGGTTCCAACACCTACAACGTGGTCGACGTGCGGACGTCCCCCGGCGTGCGCGTCCCGGACATCACCCTGGAGCGGAACGTCTACACCACCTCGTCCTGCGGGCTGTGCGGCAAGGCGAGCCTGGACGCGGTGCGCACGACGGCCCGCTGGCCCATCGCCGACACTCCCCCGGTGCGCGTCGCGCCGGAGCTGCTGGCGGACCTGCCCGACCGGCTGCGCGCTTCCCAGCGGGTCTTCGACCGGACCGGCGGGCTGCACGCGGCGGCGCTGTTCACCGAGGACGGCGAGCTGGTGGACGTGCGGGAGGACGTGGGCCGGCACAACGCCGTCGACAAACTCGTCGGGCGCGCCCTGCAGAACGGCGGTCTGCCGTTGTCGCGCTCCGTCCTGCTGGTGTCGGGCCGGGCCTCCTTCGAGCTGGCGCAGAAGGCCGTGATGGCGGGCATCCCGGTGCTGGCCGCGGTGTCCGCGCCGTCCTCGCTCGCGGTGGACCTCGCCGCCGAGACGGGCCTGACGCTGGTGGGCTTCCTGCGCGGCCGCTCCATGAACGTGTACGCGGGCGAGGACCGCGTCGTCCTGCGGGCCGCCGCCGCCCAGGGCTGACCCCGCCCTCCCCGCTGCACGGCGGCGGGGCCCCGGCCGGGCGGGGAGCGCCCCCTGCGCCCGAGGGGCCCCGCCTCGACCGCGCCGGTCGTCCTCCGGTCGTCCGCGCCGGTCATCCACGCCGGTCGTCCACGCCGGTCGTCCGCGTCAGCCTTCCGCCTCCGTACCGGCGACCCGCCGGACCAGATCCATGAGCCGCGCCCGCTCGTCCTCGGTGAGCGGCGCCGGCAGCTCGTCGTTGGCCGCGCGGGCGAAGCGGCGCGCCCCCGACGGGCACGGGGCACCCGGCTGCGGTCGGTTCACGCGGACCGGCCGGCGGTGCCCACCTCGGTGCGCTCCGGGGCGGCCGGCCGCTCCTGGGACGGGACCGCCTCGGGGTCGTGCGACCGCCGCTTGGCGATCACAGCGCACACCATCAGTTGCATCTGGTGGAAGAGCATCAGCGGCAGTACCGCGAGCGATGCCTGGGCGCCGAACAGGACGCTCGCCATGGGCAGCCCGGCGGCGAGCGACTTCTTGGACCCGGCGAACTGGATCGCGATGCGGTCCTCCCGCCCGAAGCCGAGCCCCTTCGCCCCGTACCAGGTCAGGACGAGCATCACCGCCAGCAGCACCGCCTCGACGGCCAGCAGCCCGGCCAGCCGCACCGGGCTCACCCGGTGCCAGATGCCCTGCACCATGCCCTCGCTGAACGCCGTGTAGACGACCAGGAGGATCGAGCCCCGGTCGACGAGCCCGAGCACCTTCTTGTGCCGGGCGACGAAGCCCCCGATCCACCGGCGCAGCAGTTGCCCGGCCACGAACGGCACCAGGAGCTGAAGCACGATCTTCACCACCGAGTCGGCGGAGAACCCGCCCCCGCCGCCGCCCAGCAGGGCCGCGGCCAGCAGCGGTGTGACGACGATGCCGGCCAGCGAGGAGAAGGACCCGGCACAGATGGCGGCGGGCACGTTGCCGCGGGCCATGGAGGTGAAGGCGATCGACGACTGGACGGTCGACGGGACCAGGGTGAGGAAGAGCAGGCCCTGGTGGAGGGGGTCGGTCAGGAGCACCGGGACCAGACCGCGCGACGCGAGGCCGAGCAGCGGGAAGACGACGAAGGTGCAGGCCAGCACCGTGACGTGGAGCCGCCAGTGCCGTACGCCGTCCATCGCCTCACGGGTGGAGAGCCGGGCGCCGTAGAGGAAGAAGAGGAACGCGATCGCGCCGGTGGAGGCGCCCGAGGCGACGTCCGCGCCCGTGCCGCGGGCCGGCAGCAGCGCCGCGAGGCCCACCGTGCCGAGCAGCAGCAGGACGTACGGGTCGATCGGCATCCAACTCGGCCAACGCAGGCGTCTCACGGTGCTCCACTTGCTCGCTGCTTGCTCGTTCTCGCTCGTTCCGGTGGGGGTCACGGGTCCCCGCTCCATCGTGCTCCCCCGCCCGGCGATCGGGAATCCGGTATACCGCTCTGACTGTCATCACGATCACCGATGAGCAGCGCTAGCCTGGCGTCATGTACGACCCCTCGCACCTGCGCACGTTCCTGTCGGTGGCCCAGACCCTGAGCTTCACGCAGGCCGCCCGGCGGCTCGGCCTGCGCCAGTCGACGGTGAGCCAGCACGTGCGGCGGCTCGAGGACGCCACCGGACGGCAGTTGTTCAGCCGGGACACGCACTCCGTGGAACTGACGGAGGACGGGGAGGCGATGCTCGGGTTCGCGCGCCGGATCCTGGAGGTGCACGAGCAGGCGACGGCGTTCTTCACGGGCACCCGGCTGCGTGGGCGGCTGCGGTTCGGGGCGTCCGAGGACTTCGTGCTGACCCGGCTGCCGGAGATCCTGGAGGGCTTCCGGCACGACCACCCCGAGGTGGACCTGGAGCTGACGGTGGAGCTGTCGGGCACACTGCACGAGCAGTTGGCGGCCGGGAAGCTGGACCTGGTGCTGGCCAAGCGGCGGCCCGAGGACCCGCGGGGCGAGCCCGTGTGGAGCGACCGGCTGGTGTGGATCGGCGCGGAGCGGCTGCGTCTGGAACCGGACCGCCCGGTACCGCTCATCGTCTATCCGCCGCCCGGCATCACGCGTGCGCTCGCCCTGGACGCGTTGCAGCGGGAGGGCCGCGAATGGCGCGTCGCGTGCACCAGCGGCAGCCTCAACGGCCTGATCGCGGCCGCCCGTGCCGGCCTGGGCGTGATGGCACACTCGCGCGGTCTCGTCCCGCCCGGTCTCGTCCGGGTGCCGGACCGGGCCGGGCTGCCCGAGCTGGGCGGTGTCGACTTCGTGCTGGTGCACGGCCGGCGGCGCCCCTCGGCCCAGGGAGCGGCGGACGCGCTGGCGGCGGCGATCCTGGCGGGTGCCGACCGGCTGCACCGCCCTCGACGCACGGCCTCGCACAGGTGAGCTGCTCCACCCGGCGCGGGAACGGCGACGCCTCCAGGTGCTGGACGCAGCCCGGGGACGCGCTCGGCACCGCCGTGTACGGATTCCGTGGCGCTCGCGCGGCAAGAAGAGGAGGCGCCTCCGGCAGCCGCGTACCGGCGGTAGGCGGGTCGTACAGATTCGGTGGAGATTACGGCACCGAAACTTACTCAACCGTCAGGAAACTGTCCGACCCTTCCCCATGTGAGCGCATTTCCTCTCGCTGACCAGCGCGGACATGAGCCCTGCTCCCCTTTGCCGCCCCTCCCGTCCGCGCGTCGGGTGGGGTAGCTTTCACCGCCGTGCGGGGGCGTCGTCCAAAAGCGGGGAGTGGGTTTGCGCGAGTTCACCAGTCCTCCGTCGACGTTGGCACCACCGGTGGGCGGTCTGGCCGACGTCGTCTTCGAGCATGCCGAGGAGGACCCCGGGCACATCGCCCTCGGCCGCAAGGACGACGCCGGGCAGTGGCGGGACGTCACCGCCGGCGCCTTCCGCGACGAGGTGCTGGCCCTCGCCAAGGGGCTGCTCGCCCAGGGCGTCCGCTTCGGCGACCGGGTCGCCATCATGTCCCGCACGCGCTACGAGTGGACCCTCTTCGACTTCGCCCTGTGGACGATCGGCGCCCAGGTGGTGCCGGTCTACCCGACCTCCTCGGCCGAGCAGTGCATGTGGATGCTGTACGACGCCGAGGTCACGGCGGCGGTGGTGGAGCACGAGGACCACGCGATGACGATCGCCACCGTCATCGACCGGCTGCCGCACCTGCGCGGGCTGTGGCAGCTCGACGCCGGTGCCGTCCAGGAGCTGTACGACGCGGGCGCGCACCTCGACGACGAGGTGGTCCACCGGCACCGCAAGGCGGTCACGCCCGAGTCGGTCGCCACCGTGATCTACACCTCGGGCACCACCGGCCGCCCCAAGGGCTGCGTCCTGACGCACGGGAACTTCATGTGGGAGGCCGACACCGTCATCGACCGCTGGGAGCCGGTGTTCCACTCCAGGCGGGGCGACGAGGCGGCGACGCTGCTGTTCCTGCCGCTCGCGCACGTCTTCGGGCGGATGGTGGAGGTCGCGGCGATCCGCGGCCGGGTCCGCTTCGGCCACCAGCCGCAGCTCAACGCCGCGGCCCTGCTGCCCGACCTGGCGGCCTTCCGGCCGACCTTCATCCTGGCCGTGCCGTACATCTTCGAGAAGGTGTTCAACGCGGCACGGCGCAAGGCGGAGAAGGAGGGGAAGGCGGGCCCCTTCGAGAAGGCCGTCGACGTGGCCGTGAAGTACGCCGAGGCGGTGGAGGCGAGGGCCTGGGGAACCGGGAGCGGGCCCTCGGCGGGGCTGCGGATGCAGCACCAGTTCTTCGACAAGCTCGTCTACTCCAAGGTGCGGGCCGCGATGGGCGGACGCATCCGCAACGCCATGTCGGGCGGCTCGGCGATGGACCGGCGCCTCGGGCTGTTCTTCGCGGGCGCGGGCGTGCAGATCTACGAGGGCTACGGCCTGACCGAGTCCACCGCGGCCGCCACCGCCAACCCGCCCGAGCGCACCCGCTACGGCACCGTGGGGCAGCCCGTGCCGGGTGTGAGCGTGCACATCGCGGACGACGGCGAGATCTGGCTGAACGGCGGCAACGTCTTCGGGGGCTACCTGAACAACCCGAAGGCCACCGACGAGACCCTGCACGACGGCTGGCTGGCCACCGGCGACCTGGGCTCCCTGGACGAGGACGGCTACCTCACCATCACCGGCCGCAAGAAGGAGATCCTGGTGACCTCCGGCGGCAAGAGCGTCTCGCCGGGCCTGCTGGAGGAGCGGGTGCGCGATCATCCGCTGGTCAACCAGTGCATCGTCGTCGGCAACGACCGCCCCTACGTCGCCGCCCTGATCACCCTCGACCACGAGGCCGTCGAGCACTGGCTGACGATGCGCAACAAGCCGCGGATGTCCCCGGCCGAGCTGGTGCACGACGCCGACCTGGAGACGGAGGTGCGCCGCGCGGTCGTCGCGGCCAACACGCTGGTCTCCCAGGCCGAGTCGATCCGCACCTTCCGCATCCTCGCCCAGCCGTTCACCGAGGAGCACGGGCTGCTGACGCCCTCGCTGAAGCTCAAGCGCAAGGCCATCGAGAACGCCTACGGCGCCGAGGTCGAGGCACTTTACCGGGCGTGAGTTCCACGGTCAGGAATGCGCGGGGGCTCGTGATCGTTGACGATGGGAGTACCACCTGACCACAACCGAAGGATCAAGAGCTCGTGAGCAGCAAGGTCCCCCCGATCATCCTGAACAACGGCGTCGAGATGCCCCAGCTTGGCTTCGGCGTCTGGCAGGTGCCGGACGACGAGGCGGAGACCGCCGTCGCCCAGGCGCTGGAGGCCGGGTACCGCAGCATCGACACAGCGGCGATCTACGGAAACGAGGAGGGTACCGGCAGGGCGATCGCCGCCTCCGGCGTGGCCCGCGAGGACCTCTTCGTCACCACCAAGCTCTGGAACAGCGACCAGGGGTACGACTCCACGCTCCGCGCCTTCGACACCTCGCTGGCGAAGCTGGGCCTGGAGTACCTGGACCTCTACCTGATCCACTGGCCCGCGCCGGCCAAGGACACCTACGTCGACACCTACAAGGCGTTCGAGAAGCTGCTCGCCGACGGCCGGGTCCGCGCCATCGGCGTGTCCAACTTCCTGCCGGAGCACCTGGAGCGGCTGACCGCCGAGACGTCGGTGATCCCGGCCGTCAACCAGATCGAGCTGCACCCCCACCTCCAGCAGCACGCCGCCCGCGAGGTGCACGCGGAGCAGGGCATCGCCACCGAGGCCTGGTCCCCGCTCGGTTCGGGCAAGGGCATCCTGGACATCCCCGCGATCGTCGCGATCGCCCAGAAGCACGGGCGCACCCCGGCCCAGGTGGTGCTGCGCTGGCACCTCCAGCTCGGCAACGTGGTGATCCCCAAGTCCGTGACGCCGTCCCGGATCAAGGAGAACATCGACGTGTTCGGCTTCTCCCTGGACACCGAGGACCTCGCGGCGATCAGCGCGCTGAACGAGGACCGCCGGCTCGGTCCCGACCCGGCGGAGTTCAACGCCTGAGCGCCCCCGTGCGAAGGGGCCCGGCCGTCCGGACGGCCGGGCCCCTTCGCACGGCGTCAGTTGGGCTGCCCCACCGGCCGTACGACCACCGTGTTGACGTCGACCCCGGCGGGCTGTCCCATGGCCCAGACGACCGAGTCGGCGATCTGGTCGGCGGTGAGCAGGTCCCCGGGCGGCAGGGCGCCGGTGCCGTCCCAGAACGGGGTCTCCACCCGGCCGGGCGCGATGAGGGTGACGCCCACGCCCCACTGCGTCACCTCCCGCCGGGTGTTCTCGGCGAGACCGGTCACCGCCCACTTGGTGGCGCCGTAGATGTTGCCCGGCGTGTTCACGAAGCCCGCGACGCTGCCCACCAGCACGATCCGCCCCCGGGTCTCCCGGAGCGCGTCGATGGACGCCCTGATCAGCAGGGCCGGGCCCAGCACGTTGGTCAGCACCATCTCGGTCCAGCCCGCCGGGTCGCCCTCGGCGACCGAGTCGTGGGTGGCGAACCCGGCGTTGGCGACGACCGTGTCGAGCCGGCCGAACCGCTTCAGCGTGGCCTCGACCGCGGCGGCCACGTCGCCGTGGTCGGCGGCGTTGCCGCGGATCGTCAGCAGGCCCTCCGGGTCACCGAGTTCCGCGCCGAACGCCCGCAGTCTCTCCTGCCCGCGTCCGGTGACGGCCACCCGCTGCCCCGATTCCAGCAGCCGCCGGGCGACGGCCGCCCCGATGCCGCTGCCGCCGCCGGTGATGAGTGTGACCGCTGTGTCGCTCATGATTCCCCCCTGTCTGTAGGTGTCTCTCACGGACGGCGGCAGTCCATCACTTGGAGCGCTCTCGAAGTCAAGCCCTGCCTCGGACCGGTCGCACCGCCGTGTACACGGTGTGCGCCACCAGCACGAACACGTCCGGGCGGCGGTGCACGCCCGCCTCGTCGGCGGGGTCGAGCAGCCGGTCCAGGGTGGCGCGGTCCTCGCTGTCGAGGCTCTCGCCGATGCGCTCGCGCAGCCGGGACAGGGACGTGGCGACGTAGTCGCGGGTCGCGGCGGTGACGGGCGCGGGCAGGTCGAGCAGGAAGCTGCGGGTGCCGGTGTGTGCGAGTCCGGCGGCGGTCAGCATCGCGGTCCAGTCCTCGGTCTCGGCCACACAGCCCGGCAGGTCCGCGCGCATCGCGGTGAAGGCGTCCTCCTCCACGGCGCGGAGCCTGGCCTGGAACCCGGGTCGTCCGATGCCGATGTCGCGGGGCAGGAAGCGGGCGGTCAGTCCGCCCTCCAGGACCGCCAGCGTGCCGCCGGGCGCCAGGTGCCCGCCGAGGGCGGCGAGGGCCGCGCGCTGGTCGGGCAGGTGGTGGACGCTCTGGGCGGCCCACATCAGGTCGGCGGGGTAGTCGAGGTCGGCCAGGGCATCGGGCAGGTCGCCGGCGAGGGTGCCGAAGCGGTCGGCGAACCCGAGCCGCTCGGCGCGGGCGCGGGCCCGCTCCAGCAACGGGGCGGCGCCGTCGGCGGCGACGACGCGGGCGCCGGGGAAGGCGTCGGCGAACAGCCCGGTGACGACGCCGGGGCCGCTGCCGACGTCGACGACGAGGCCGGGTGCGGTCACCTTCCGGGCCAGCCAGGCCAGGGCCTGCCGGTACAGCGGCGCGTACAGCTCGGCCTGGGCCTCCAAGTGCGGGGCCATCTCGGCCCAGTCGATGTCGCCGTGGTCGTGTGCCATACCGGTCAGCCTCCCGTTCGCGTGCCGTCAGGGTGCGACGACCCGCCGTCCGGGGGCAACCGGTGTTGCCACTTCCGCAAATGCGGGCGCGGACCACCGGGGCCCGGCGCACGAGGCCGGGCCCCGGGGCTCACCCGCGCGAGGTGCGCGGGCGTCCGCTCACGACAGGGGCGGGTAGGCGTTCTTCATCAGCTCCTGGAACTGGGCGGAGAACCACTTCCCGGAGATCGGGGCGTTGGGCAGCGCGCCCGAGGGGCTGTTCCCGTTGCGCACGTTGCCCTCGTAGGTCGGGTCGCACATCCGGTCGAAGCCCTTGCCCTCGTCGTTGTCGATCGCCTCGCTGGCGCCGTCGGACTCGCCCGGGGGCTTCATCCAGACGTACGCGTCGATCCCGGCGGCGGGGCTGGCCTGCGGACGCTCACCGAGACCGGCTCCGGACTGGTTGCACCAGTTGCCGGGGTGGATGCGCCGGTCGAAGCGGCCGCCGTCCACGTAGGCGTCGACGCTGGTCTGCGGTCCGGGTCCGGCGGGCCGGGCCGAACCGCCCCAGCCGTTGCGGGAGGTGTCGATCAGCATGCCGATGCCGGAGTCGAAGCCCTTGGAGACCAGCTCGTTGCGGAAGGCCTGGGCGAAGGACAGCTCGTCCACGTACCGGTTCCAGTCGACCCACTTCGACTGGCGCACGGAGGTGCCGTTGACGCTGTCGTCGATGCCGAAGTTCTCCTCCTTCAGCGCGCTGTAGTTGGCGGTGTTGGTGATGAAGCCGTGCACGTCGCCGATGGTGGCGCCCTCGGCGGTGGCGGCCTGCTTGATCACGTCGGCGCTGGCGCCGAAGTTGTCGTCCCAGCCGATCCAGCCGTGGTGGCCGGCGTCGATGTAGTTGTAGACGTTGGGCACGTCGCCCAGCTGGGCCAGGGCGTAGCCGACGCCCTTCACGTAGTTGCCGTTGGCCTTCATCGTGTCGCACGCGGGCACGGCCGTGGGACGGCTGCCGGTGTTGGTCACGAGGTTGGGCAGCGAGTCGATCTCCACGGTGGTGACGATCCGCAGCGAGGAGTACTTCGAGTCGCCGAGGATCTCCTTGATCGGGTCGATGTACTCGGTCTTGTACCGGTCGATCTCGGTCGGGCCCAGCTCGCCGTTGGAGGCGAGCGCGGAGCAGTCGCGGCCCGGCAGGTTGTAGATGACGAGCTGGACGACCATCTCGCCGGAGCCCTTCTGCTCCAGCGCCGCGTCCAGGTGGTCGCGCAGGCTCATGCCGCCGTTGACGCCCTCGATGGCGGCGGTCCGGTCGAGCCACACACCGGTCGGCTCGTTCGCGATGCGGTCCCCGCCGGGTTCGGCGGCGGCGTTGGCGGACCACTCGGGGTTCACGTAGACCTTGGCGCCGTCATAGGGGTTGTCCACCCGGGCGGACGGGCCGGTGGGGTCGGTCGGGTCCGTCGGGTCGGTGGGGTCCGTGGGGTCGGTTCCGCCGTCGGTGTTGCAGGTCACGCCGTTGAGCGTGAAGGTGGCCGGGATCGCGTTGCTGCCGCTGTAGGTGCCCTGGAAACCGAAGCTCGCCGAGCCGCCCGTGGACAGGGTGCCGTTGTAGGACTCGTTGGTCACGGTGACGGCGGCGCCGCTCTGGCTGATCTTCGCGTTCCAGCCGCTGGTGACCTTCTGACTGCCGGCGTACGTCCACCCCAGCGACCAACTGGACGTGGCGGCACCGTTGTTGGTGACGGTCACGGCAGCGGTGAATCCGCTTCCCCAGTCGTTCTGCACCTGGTAGTCGACAGTGCAGGCGGCGGCCGCGGCTCCGGCGCTCGCGGACTGGGCGGCCAGTGCCGTGCCGGAGGCGCCGGCGACCAGGGTCAGGGCGGCGAGCATCGCGGTTCTGGTACGGGTCATGAGTGCGGGTTCCTTCTTTCGTGGGGGAGCTGCTGTCGTCCGGGGCCGCACCGTGCACGGCGCGGCCCCCTGCCGATCGGCCTGGGGGTGCCGTCTGATCGGAGGTCAGGAACGACCCGCGGGCACGGGGGAACTGCCCACGGGATGAGCGATCCGGCCCACGGGCCGGCAAGGCGTCGGACACTTGGCGGCCACGGCTGCGGCCACGGCTAAAAGTCCTGAACGCGGGGGGTGGAACGGGGGGTGGCGCATGAGCGACTCCTTGCAGTTCGGGCGCGCCGTGACGGACGCGTCGACTGGTGGAACCGCTCCCACTGGTGCAGTGAACGTAGCGCCAAGTGACGGCAAAGAACAGAGGAGTTACCGACTTTCTCCGCCGGGACCCGTCGAATCTTTTCGACTGTTCACACATCTTGACCCCTCTTGGCGGCCTCCCCACTATGGGAGCGCTCCCACTGGTTCAAGGCTTGTTGCTCCTCCTCCACCCCCTCCCCGAGCCGCAAGGAGGAACCAGCACCATGCACCCCGGACACCGCCACAGACGCCGCACCGCGCGGCGCTGGTGGACCGCCGCCCTGGCGGCCCTCGCACTCCCCCTCACGATGCTGGGCACAACCGCGACCCCCGCCCAGGCGGCCGCGCTCCAGTGCAGCGTGGACTACAAGACCAACGACTGGGGCTCCGGCTTCACCGCCGAACTGACGCTGACCAACCGGGGCTCCGACGCCATCGACGGCTGGACCCTGACCTACTCCTACGCGGGCGACCAGAAACTGACGAACGGCTGGAGCGGCACCTGGTCCCAGTCCGGCCGGAACGTCACCGTGCGCAACGCGTCGTACAACGCGCGGATCGCCGCCGGGGCCGCCGTCTCCACCGGCGGTCAGTTCACGTACAGCGGCAGCAACGCCGCGCCGACCGACTTCGCGGTCAACGGCACCTCCTGCGCCGGCGCCCACCAGCCGCCGATCACGGTCCTGACCAGCCCGGAGGCCGGCGCGGTCTACTCGCGGGGCGAGGCGGTTCCGCTGGCGGCCACGTCGGCCGCGGCCGACGGCGCCACGATCAGCAAGGTGGAGTTCTACGACGACACCACCCTGCTCGGCACCGACACGAGCGCGCCCTACACGCACTCGGCCACCGGCTTGGCCGTGGGCAGTCATTCCCTGGTGGCGAAGGCCTACGACAGCACGGGCGCCTCCGCCAGCTCCACGCCGGTCGGCATCACGGTCGCCTCGGGACCGGCCGTGGTCGCCTCCCCCGGCCAACTGGGCGTCCAGCAGGGCAAGTCGGCGGCCTACGACGTCAAGCTCTCACAGCAGCCGACGGCGAACGTGACCGTCACGACCACCCGGGCGAGCGGCAACACGGGCCTCACGCTCACCGGCGGCGCCAGCCTCACCTTCACCCCGTCGAACTGGGACACCGCCCAGCGGGTGACCGTCTCGGCGGACGCCTCGGGCAGCGGTTCGGCGGTCTTCGAGTCGACGGCACCCGGCCACGGCAAGGCCGCGGTCACCGTCACGCAGTTGGCGGCGGCGAAGGACTACGACGCCCGCTTCCTGGAGCTGTACGGCAAGATCACCGACCCGGCGAACGGCTACTTCTCCCCCGAGGGCATCCCGTACCACTCGGTCGAGACGCTGATCGTCGAGGCACCGGACCACGGCCACGAGACCACGTCCGAGGCGTACAGCTACCTGCTGTGGCTCCAGGCCATGTACGGCAAGGTGACCGGCGACTGGGAGAAGTTCAACAACGCCTGGGAGATCATGGAGAAGTACATGATCCCCACCCACGCCGACCAGCCGACCAACTCCTCGTACAACGCGTCGAAGCCGGCCACCTACGCGCCCGAGCTGGACACGCCGAACGAGTACCCGGCACCGCTGGACGGCACCGTGCCCGTGGGTGCGGACCCGATCGCGGGCGAACTGAAATCGGCGTACGGCACGGACGACGTGTACGGCATGCACTGGCTCCAGGACGTCGACAACACCTACGGCTACGGCAACTCGCCCGGCAAGTGCGAGGCGGGGCCCTCCGACACCGGCCCGTCGTACATCAACACCTTCCAGCGCGGCGCGCAGGAGTCGGTGTGGGAGACGGTGCCGCAGCCGACCTGCGACGCGTTCAAGTACGGCGGAAAGAACGGCTACCTGGACCTGTTCACCGGTGACGCCTCCTACGCCAAGCAGTGGAAGTTCACCAACGCCCCGGACGCCGACGCGCGCGCCGTGCAGGCCGCGTACTGGGCGGACGTCTGGGCCGGCGAGCAGGGCAAGGGCGACGAGATCTCCGCGACCCTCGGCAAGGCCGCGAAGATGGGCGACTACCTGCGCTACGCCATGTTCGACAAGTACTTCAAGAAGGTCGGCGACTGCGTCGGACCGGCGAACTGCCCGGCCGGCACCGGGAAGGACTCCTCGCACTACCTGCTGTCCTGGTACTACGCCTGGGGCGGCGCGGTCGACACCTCGGCGGGCTGGGCCTGGCGCATCGGCTCCAGCCACACCCACGGCGGCTACCAGAACCCGCTGGCGGCCTACGCCCTGAGCACCGACGCCGATCTGAAGCCCAAGTCGGCGACCGGCGCGTCCGACTGGGCCAAGTCCCTCGACCGGCAACTGGAGTTCTACCGCTGGCTCCAGTCCGACGAGGGCGCCATCGCGGGCGGCGCGACCAACAGCTGGGCGGGCCGCTACGCGACCCCGCCGGCCGGCACGCCGACCTTCTACGGGATGTACTACGACGAGAAGCCGGTGTACCACGACCCGCCGTCCAACCAGTGGTTCGGCTTCCAGGCGTGGTCCATGGAGCGGGTCGCCGAGTACTACCAGCAGAGCGGTGACGCGGACGCCAAGGCGGTCCTGGACAAGTGGGTCGACTGGGCGCTGTCGGAGACGACGGTCAACCCGGACGGCACCTTCCGGATCCCGTCGACGCTCCAGTGGTCCGGACAGCCCGACACCTGGAACGCGTCGTCCCCGGGCGACAACGCCGGCCTGCACGTGACGGTCGCGGACTACACCGACGACGTCGGTGTGGCGGCGGCGTACGCCAAGACCCTGACGTACTACGCCGACCGCTCGGGCGACACCGAGGCGGCCTCGACCGCCAAGGCGCTGCTCGACGGCATGTGGGAGAACAACCAGGACGCGCTCGGCATCGCCGTCCCGGAGACCCGTGCCGACTACAACCGCTTCGACGACGGGATCTACGTCCCGAGCGGCTGGAGCGGCACCATGCCCAACGGCGACACGGTCGACGCGTCGTCGACCTTCGCCTCGATCCGGTCCTTCTACCAGGACGACCCGGCCTGGTCGAAGATCGAGAGCTACCTCCAGGGCGGTGCCGCGCCCACGTTCACGTACCACCGGTTCTGGGCCCAGGCGGACATAGCCCTCGCCATGGGTTCGTACGCGGAACTCCTGGAATAGCCCCGCCCGGCGTTCCGCGTGCACGGTCCCGTCACCGGACGACGGGACCAACCGACCGGGCGGCCCCCTGCTCACGCCTGGGGCCGCCCGGTCCTCGCATGTGTTCTGTTCCTGACGGAAGGACGGTCCCCACCGTGCGAAGAACCCGGATGCTCACCGCATTGCTGGCCCTCGCGGCCGGGCTGCTCGTGGGCGGCCCGCCCACGGCGCTGGCCGCCGACGCCCCGAAGCCGGCGCTCGCCGCCGACAGTTACACCTGGAAGAACGCCCGCATCGACGGCGGCGGCTTCGTCCCCGGCATCGTCTTCAACCGGACCGAGAAGGACCTGGCCTACGCCCGCACCGACATCGGCGGCGCCTACCGCTGGCAGGAGTCGTCCCACACCTGGACGCCGCTGCTCGACCACGTCGGCTGGGACGACTGGGGCCACACCGGCGTGGTCGGCATCGCCTCCGACTCCGTCGATCCCGACCGGGTGTACGCGGCGGTCGGCACCTACACCAACGACTGGGACCCCGGCAACGGCGCGGTGCTGCGCTCCGCCGACCGGGGTGCGACCTGGGCGAAGACGGACCTGCCGTTCAAGCTGGGCGGCAACATGCCGGGCCGCGGGATGGGCGAGCGCCTGGCCGTCGACCCGCACGACAACGACGTGCTCTACCTCGGCGCGCCCAGCGGCCACGGCCTGTGGCGGTCCACCGACGCCGGCGTCACCTGGTCCGAGGTGACGGCGTTCCCGAACCCGGGCAACTACGCGCAGGACCCGGGCGACACCTCCGGCTACGCCTCCGACAACCAGGGCATCACCTGGGTCACCTTCGACGAGTCGACGGGCGGCGCGGGAAAGGCCACGGGGACGGTCTACGTCGGGGTCGCCGACAAGGAGAACGCGGTCTACCGCTCGACGGACGCGGGGGCGACGTGGGAGCGGCTCGCCGGGCAGCCCACGGGGTACCTGGCCCACAAGGGCGTGCTGGACGCGGAGAACGGCTACCTGTACCTCGCCTACAGCGACACGGGCGGCCCGTACGACGGCGGCAAGGGCCGGCTGTACCGGTACGCGACCGCGACCGGCACGTGGACAGACATCAGCCCGGTCGCGGAGGCGGACACGTACTTCGGCTTCGGCGGCCTCACCGTCGACCGGCAGCGCCCGGGGACGGTGATGGCGACGGCGTACAGCTCGTGGTGGCCGGACACGCAGATCTTCCGCTCGACGGACAGCGGCGCGACGTGGACCCAGGCGTGGAGCTACACGTCGTACCCGAACCGTGAGAACCGCTACACGATGGACGTGTCGTCGTCCCCGTGGCTCACCTGGGGGGCGAACCCGGCGCCGCCCGAGCAGACGCCGAAGCTGGGCTGGATGACGGAGGCACTGGAGATCGACCCGTTCGACTCGGACCGGATGATGTACGGGACGGGCGCCACGGTCTACGGCACGGAGAACCTGACCGACTGGGACGAGGAGGGCGGCACCTTCGCCGTCGCGCCGATGGTGCGCGGCCTGGAGGAGACGGCGGTCAACGACCTCGCCTCGCCCCCGTCCGGCGCCCCGCTGCTCAGCGCGCTCGGCGACATCGGTGGTTTCCGGCACACCAGCCTGACCGAGGTCCCGTCGATGATGTACACCTCGCCGAACTTCACCTCCACGACGAGCCTGGACTTCGCGGAGAAGAAGCCGGACGTCGTGGTCCGCGCGGGCGATCTCGACTCCGGTCCGCACATCGCGTTCTCCACGGACAACGGCGCCAACTGGTTCGGCGGCACCGACCCGTCGGGCGTCAGCGGCGGCGGCACGGTCGCGGCGGGCGCGGACGGCGACCGCTTCGTGTGGAGCCCGCAGGGCGCGGGCGTCCAGTACACGACGGGCTTCGGCACGTCCTGGCAGGCGTCGACGGGCATCCCGGCGGGCGCCGTCGTCGAGTCCGACCGGGTGGACCCCGCGACGTTCTACGGCTTCAAGTCCGGGAAGTTCTACGTCAGTACGGACGGCGGCGCGACCTTCACCGCGTCGGCGGCGACCGGCCTGCCCACCGGTGACAGCGTCCGCTTCAAGGCGCTGCCGGGCGGGGAGGGCGACGTCTGGCTCGCGGGCGGCACGGCGGCCGGCCCGTACGGGCTGTGGCACTCGACGGACGGCGGCGCGAGCTTCACCAAGCTGGCGAACGTCGACGCGGCGGACACCGTCGGCTTCGGCAAGGCGGCCCCGGGCGCCTCCTACCAGACGCTGTTCACGAGCGCCGAGATCGGCGGCGTCCGCGGCATCTTCCGCTCCACGGACGAGGGCGCGAGCTGGACCCGTGTCAACGACGACGCCCACCAGTGGGGCTGGACCGGCGCCGCCATCACCGGCGATCCGCGGGTCTACGGCCGCGTGTACGTGGCGACCAACGGGCGGGGCGTCCTCTACGGCGACACCTCGGACACCGGCGGCCCCGGTCCGGGCCCCGGCCCCGATCCGGAGCCCACCGGCGCCTGCGAGGTGACGTACACGGTCACGAACCAGTGGTCGGGCGGCTTCCAGGCGGATGTCCGCCTCACCAACACCGGCGCCTCGGCCTGGAACGGCTGGTCCCTGAACTGGTCGTTCCCCGGCGGCCAGCAGGTGACCCAGATGTGGAACGCCGAGCACACCCAGTCCGGCGCCGCGGTGACCACGCGCAACGTGGGCTGGAACGCGGCGGTCGCGCCCGGCGCCTCGGTCAGCTTCGGGTTCACGGGGAGCTGGTCGGGGACGAACGCGGAACCGGCCGCGTTCTCGCTGGGCGGGCGGAGCTGCGGGGCCGGCTGAGCGCGGAGGGCGGGTCGGGGACCGCCGGGAGACCGGCCGTGCCCGACCCGCCCCGTGTTCAGGGCGTGTAGACCGACGGCCGCGGGGCCGTGGACATGCCCGCGCCGAGGAAGAAGCTCGGGTGCGGGGGCTGGTTGTAGGCCGTATTTTGCCAGGCCAGGGCGGTGCGGTACTGGGTGTCGTGGAGGAGGGTCGTGATGCGGGTGTCCGTGTCGTGGGGGCTGGAGTAGATGCGCAGGGCCTTGTTGTCCGACGTGCGCCAGACGACCTCCTCGCGCCAGTCACCGAGGATGTCCCCGGAGAGGACCGGGGTGGCCTTGGTGCCGTTGTTGGAGGCGACGCCGGAACCGGTGAGCAGACGGGTGTCGCCGGAGGTGCCGTACTTGTCGATGTGGGTGCCGTCGAGGAGTTCGCGGACGGTGTCGCCGTCCCACCAGGACAGGAAGTTGGTGCTGGAGGGCTTGCGGCTGCTCACGACGGTGCCCTTGGGGTCGCGGATGCCGCTCTCGGCGGACGACCAGGACTCGGCGCCCGCGCTGCCCGACCAGATGTCGCCCGAGACACCGCGGCCGTTGTCGCCGCTCGCGCCGGTGGACCAGAGGATCTGGCCGGTGCGCGCGTCCGCCATGTACGACGAGGGCTTCGAGCCGTCCTCGTCGACCTTGAACTCCTCCAGGCCCGCGCGCGACGGGTCGAGGTCGCCGACGTGCATGGCGTCGCCGTGGCCGTTCCGGGTGGTCCACAGGGCGTTGCCGTTGTCGTCGACGGCCATCGCGCCGTACACGATCTCGTCCCTGCCGTCGCCGTCGACGTCGGCGACGGAGAGCTGGTGGTTGCCCTGGCCGTCGTAGCCCTTGCCGCTGTTGGTGGAGGAGTTGGTGTCGAAGGTCCAACGGCGGGTGAACCGGCCGTCGCGCCAGTCCCAGGCGGCGATCACGGTGCGCGTGTAGTAGCCGCGCGCCATGATCACGGAGGGGCGGGAGCCGTCCAGGTAGGCCGTGCCGGCCAGGAAGCGGTCGACGCGGTTGCCGTAGGAGTCGCCCCAGGAGGAGACCGTGCCGCGGGCGGGGACGTAGTCGACGGTGCCCAGGGCCCTGCCGGTGAGGCCGTCGAACATGCTGAGGTACTCGGGGCCCGACAGGACGTAGCCGCTGGAGTTGCGGTGGTCGGCGGAGGAGCTGCCGATGACCGCGCCGGTGCCGTCCCTGGTGCCGTCGGCCGTCTTCATGGCGACCTCGGCCCGGCCGTCGCCGTCGTAGTCGTACACCTGGAACTGGGTGTAGTGGGCGCCGGAGCGGATGTTGCGCCCCAGGTCGACGCGCCACAGGCGGGTGCCGTCCAGGCGTATGCCGTCGACGACCGTGTTGCCGGTGTAGCCGGACTGGGAGTTGTCCTTGGCGTTGGTCGGCTGCCACTTGAGGACGATGTCGAGGGCACCGTCGCCGTCGAGGTCGCCGACGGAGGCGTCGTTGGCCTCGTAGGTGTAGGAGACGCCGTCGGGGGTGGTGCCGCCGGCCGGCGGGCTGATCGGCACGTCCTTGTAGCCGGCGCGGAACTGGACGGCGTGGACCGAGTCGCCCTGCTCCGTGCCGTTGACGACCGCGCGGACCGTGTAGTCGGCCTGGGCGGGGGCGCCGGAGTGGAAGAAGGTGGTGGAACCGGTGACCGGGCTGGAGTTGACCTTCGTGCCGGCCCGGTAGACGTTGAACGCGACGTTGTCCGGGTCGGTGCCCAGCCAGCGCCAGCTCACCAGGTTCCCGGCGTCGGTGTGGACGCTGACGACGCCCCGGTCCAGGGCCTCGACCTGGCGCGCGGTGGCGGCCTCGGCGGTGTCCGGGGCCAGCGTGGTCAGGCCCGCGCCGAGGAGTCCGGCGGCGGCGAGGGCCGCGGCCAGGGCGAGGGGGCGTCTGCGGTGGGGGCGGGTGTGGGGGCGGGTGTGGGGGTGCCTCACGGGACGAACCTCCTGGAGGACGGATGGATTCCGTCTCTCAGTCGCCGCCCGGGGCGGCCGGGTTGCCGCCCTTTCCCCCTGGCTTCCGGAACGCCGCGAGGGTGAAGACGGGGTCGGGCCGCGGCCGGTCCTGGTCCGGCAGGGCGGCCAGCCTCGCCGCGAACCCCTCGGCGAGCGGCTCGCCCGGCGGCAGCGTGACGAACCAGCCGCGCCGCAGGTCGGCGACGGTGCGGCGGGGGCTGCGCCCCTGGCCGTGGCCGGTGAAGCGGGCCCCGCCCGCGGGGAGCAGGCCGTGGTCCCGGGCGTACGCCTCGACCAGGTGCGCGGCGTCGTGCGCGGTGCTGGGCGGGCGGGAGGCGAGGACGGCGTCGATGTCGCTGCCCACGTTGTGCGAGGCGCCCTTGTCCACCGTGGTCACGTACACCCCGCCGGGCCGCAGCACGCGGGCGCACTCGCCGACGATCGCCCGCGTGTTCCCGGCTCCGCCCGCGAGGTGCAGCAGCCACACGCTGGTGACGGCGTCGAACTCGCCGTCCGCGAAGGGCAGTCGGCGGCTGTCGGCGAGTGCGACGGCTCCGGGCAGCCGTGCGGTGGCGCGGCGGGCCATGGCGGGGACGAGGTCCACCCCGGTCACCCGCAGGCCCTCGCGCCCGGCCGCGATCCGCCGGGTGACGATGCCGGTGCCGCAGCCCACGTCGAGCAGACGGCGGGCGTGCGGCGGCACCAGGCTCAGTACGGCGTCCGCGGCCGCCGCGGCCCGGGGCTCGCCGCCGCGGGACTCGTCGTACCGCTCCGCTTCCTTGTCGTAGTCGAGCACATCGTCAGTGTGCCCCGTGACCGGCGGCCAGGTCCTCCACCCTGCGGGCGAGCTCGACGTCCTTCGCGGTGACGGCGCCGCCCGCGCTGTGGGTGTGCACGGCGAGGGCGACCGTGTCGTAGCCGAGGGTCAGGTCGGAGTGGTGGTCCAGTTCCTCCTGCACCTGCGCGATGTGGACGACCATCGCGGTGGCCGCGAAGTGGGAGCCGAGCCGGTAGGAGCGGGTGAGGCGGCCGGCGTCGAGGGACCAGCCGGGCAGGGCGGCCAGGTGCTCCTCGATCTCCTGCGACGACAGCGGTTCGACGGGCATGTGCTGCGCTCCTTCGCTGGGGGGGGGTGCTCAACGGTCGGGCCGGCTTCAGCGTGCCACAGCGCGGCCGCTCCGGCGCGTCCCGCCGTCCACTACGGTTTCGTGCATGACCGCACTCATGTCCGGTACCGCACCCACCGCCGACCGGGGCGTGGGCCCGCTGCTGCGGGCCTGGCGGGAGCGGCGGCGGGTCAGCCAGCTCGAGCTGGCGCTGCGCGCCGACTCCTCCGCCCGCCACATCAGCTTCGTCGAGACGGGCCGCTCCCGGCCGAGCGAGGAGATGGTGCTGCGCCTGGCCGAGCACCTGGACGTCCCCGTGCGCGAGCGCAACGCGCTGCTGCTCGCGGCCGGTTACGCCCCGCGCTACCCGGAGACCCCGCTGGAGGACCCCGCGCTCGGCGCCCTGCGCGAGGGCATGGAGCGGCTGATCCGGGGATACGAGCCGTATCCGGCGCTGGTCGTCGACGGGACGTACCGGGTGCTGGCGGCCAACCGGGGGATCACGATGCTGATGGACGGTGTCGCGCAGCACCTGCTCGCACCCCCGATGAACGCGATCCGGCTGACGCTGCACCCGGAGGGGCTGGCGCCGCGCATCCGCAACCTGCGCGAGTGGCGCGGGCACCTGCTGGAGCAGATGGGCCGGCAGATCGCCCTGCACCGCTCGCAGCCGCTGCGGGAGCTGTACGACGAGGTGGCTGCGTACCCGGTGCCGGAGAGCGCGCCGGGCGGCGAGCCCCAGGAGCCGGTGCCCCACTTCGCGCTGCCGATGCGGATCGAGCACGAGGGACACGTCCTGTCGTTCGTCTCGTCCATCTCCACCTTCAACACCCCGATGGACGTGACGGTCGCCGAGCTGGCCATCGAGACGCTGCTCCCGGCCGACCCGGCGACGGGCAAGTACCTGCACACCCTGATGTCCTGAAGCCGGCCCCGCCGTCGGGCCGGTCGTGCGTCCGGTCCGCGAATGATCCACGAACACCCCTGTGAGACCGGCGGAGGAACATGGCAGACTGCGGTGAGACTTGGGCACGTTGGGGAGGCGTGGCGTGAGTGAGCGGCGGGCCGCACCCACCGTGGGCCAGGTGGTCCTCGGCAGACGGCTTCAGGAACTGCGGGAGACGGCGGGCCTCAAGCGCGAGGAGGCCGCCAAGGTGCTCCGCGTGGCACCGGCGACCGTGCGGCGCATGGAGACGGCCGAGGTCGCGCTGAAAATACCGTACGTCCAGATACTGCTGACGGCGTACGGAGTCGCCGCCGACGAGGTGGCGGCGTTCGTCGCGCTCGCCGAGGAGGCCAACCAGCCGGGCTGGTGGCAGCGGTACCACGACGTGCTGCCGGACTGGTTCAGCCTGTACGTGAGCCTGGAGGGCGCCGCGCGGATCATCCGGTCCTACGAGCCGCACTTCGTGCCGGGCCTGCTGCAGACCGAGGAGTACGCGCGCTCGGTCCTGGAGTCCGGGACGATCGGCAACGTGGGCGGGGACGCGGTGGAGCGGCACGTGGCCCTGCGCATGGAGCGCCAGCGGCTGCTGGAGCGGCCGGACCCGCCCCACCTGTGGGTGGTGATGGACGAGACGGTGCTGAAGCGGCCGGTGAGCATCCACGGCCGGGTGATGCGCGAGCAGCTCGACAAGCTGCTGGAGTTCGCCGCCCGGGACCGGGTGACGCTCCAGGTGGCGGAGTTCGAGGACGGGCCGCACCCCGGGACGTACGCGCCGTTCACACTGTTCCGGTTCGCGGAGCCGGAGCTGCCCGACATGGTCTTCACCGAGTACCTCACGGGCGCCCTGTACCTGGACTCCCGCGCGGAGGTGTCGGCGCACCTGGAGGTCCTCGACCACATGACGGCGCGCGCCGCCTCGACCCAGCGCACCGAGAAGATCCTGCGCGCCTACCGCGAGAACTTCTGACCGGCGAAGACCTGCACACATCCACGCAGTCCACGACGCCCACGCAGCCCACGCAGCCCACGCAGTCACGAGGAGACGACCCCGCATGACCGGTACCGAGCCCGCGCCCGCCCCCGTCGACACCAGCCGGCCGCACCCCGCCCGGGTCTACGACTGGTGGCTGGGCGGCAAGGACAACTACCCGGTGGACGAGGAGCTGGCGCGCAAGATCCTCGCGGCGGACAACACGGCGGTGCGCGGGGCGCGCGCGAACCGCCGGTTCATGCACCGGGCGGTCCGCACCCTCGCCGAGGCCGGGATCCGCCAGTTCCTGGACATCGGCACCGGCATCCCCACCGAACCGAACCTGCACCAGGTGGCACAGTCCGTGGCGCCCGAGTCGCGGGTGGTCTACGCCGACAACGACCCGATCGTCCTCCGGCACGCCGAGGCGCTGCTGCACGGCTCGGCGGAGGGCGCCACCGACTACGTCCACGCGGACGTCCGGGAGCCGGAGCGGATCCTTCGGCTGGCGGGCGAGTCCCTGGACTTCGGCCGGCCCGTCGCCCTGTCGCTGGTGGCCCTGACCCACTACCTGGGCGACGCGGCCGACGGCGACGACGTGTACGGCCTGCTCAAGCGGTACACCGGCGCGCTCGCACCGGGCAGCTTCCTGGTCCTCTCGCAGGTCACGCCCGACCTCAACCCGGAGGCGGTGGGCAAGGCCGCGGAGCTGTTCGCCCGCGGCGGCACACCGTTCTTCCCGCGCTCCCTCACCGACTTCGCCCGCTTCTTCGACGGCCTGGAGCTGTTGGGTCCCGGCATCATCCCGGTCACCGGCTGGCGGCCGGACCCCGAGGACGTGGCGGCCCAGACGGAGGGCATCGTGCCGGTGTACGCGGGGGTGGCCCGCAAGCTCTGATCCGGTGGTCCGGCGGCCGTGCCCTGACCCGTACGGGCGCCGCGAACGGGTGCGCTCCCGCGCCCGGCCCTAGGTTCGGGAACCAGGGCCTGGCGAGCACCCGGGACCGGGTGAGCAAGGGAGCGCACGTGACCGACACGCGGACACCGCCCACCGAACCGGGCGCGGCGCTGCTGCGCGCGGGCCGGTTCTTCCGGCCGGGCACCCCGGCTCCCGACCTGCACAGCATCGGACTGGTCGGCGGGCGGGAGTCGGACGCCTTCTACCGCGACCGCTGGAGCCACGACAAGGTCGTCACCTCGACGCACGGCGTGAACTGCACGGGTTCGTGCCGGTGGAACGTGTACGTCAAGGACGGCATCATCACCTGGGAGACCCAGGCCACGGACTACCCCTCCGTCGGCCCGGACCGCCCCGAGTACGAGCCGCGCGGCTGTCCCCGGGGTGCGGCGTTCTCCTGGTACACGTACTCGCCGACCCGGGTGCGCTACCCCTACGTGCGCGGTGTGCTGCTGACGATGTACCGCGAGGCGAAGGCCCGGCTGAAGGACCCGGTGCTGGCCTGGGCCGACATCCAGGGCGACCCGGAGCGGCGCACGCGCTACCAGCGGGCGCGCGGCAAGGGCGGCCTGGTGCGGGCGAGCTGGGACGAGGCGGTGGAGATGGTGGCCGCCGCCCACGTGCACACCATCCGCACCCACGGCCCCGACCGCATCGCGGGCTTCTCCCCCATCCCCGCCATGTCGATGGTGTCGCACGCCGCGGGCGCCCGCTTCCACTCGCTGATCGGCGCGCCGATGCTGTCGTTCTACGACTGGTACGCCGACCTGCCCGTGGCGTCCCCGCAGGTCTTCGGCGACCAGACGGACGTGCCGGAGTCGGGCGACTGGTGGGACGCGGCGTACCTGATCATGTGGGGCACCAACGTGCCGGTGACCCGCACGCCGGACGCGCACTGGATGGCGGAGGCCCGCTACCGGGGCCAGAAGGTGGTCGTGGTCTCCCCCGACTACGCGGACAACACGAAGTTCGCCGACCAGTGGCTGCACCCGCACCCGGGCACGGACGCCGCGCTGGCGATGGCGATGGGACACGTGGTCCTCAAGGAGTTCTTCGTCGACCGCGTCACGCCGTTCTTCGACGACTACGTACGGCGCTTCACCGACCTGCCGTTCCTGGTGACGCTGACCGAGCGGGACGGCGGGTACGTCCCGGGCAAGTTCCTGCGCGCCGCCGACCTGGGGCAGGGCGGCGAGGACGCCGGGTGGAAGACGGTCGTGCTGGACGAGGGGACGGGCCGCGCGGTCGTCCCGAACGGCTCGCTGGGCTTCCGCTGGAACGAGGCCGACCGGGGGAGGTGGAACCTGGACCTGGGTGACGTGCGCCCCCGGCTGAGCCTGCACGGCCACGCGATGGCGTCCGGCGTCCAGGTGCTGCTCCCCCGCTTCGACACCGAGGGCGGCCCGCACGGGCAGGGGCGCGGCGACGTCCTGAGCCGGGGGGTGCCGGCGACGCGGCTGGGCGGGGCGACCGGGCCACTGGTGACGACGGTCTTCGACCTGCTGCTCGCCCAGTACGGGGTGGCCCGGCCGGACCTGCCGGGGCGGTGGCCGGCGTCGTACGAGGACGCGGAGGCGCCCGCCACCCCGGCCTGGCAGGAGACGCACACCTCGGTCCCGGCGGCGGCGTGCGTGCGCATCGCCCGGGAGTTCGCGCGGACGGCGGAGCGTTCCCAGGGCCGCTGCATGATCCTCATGGGCGCGGGCACCAACCACTGGTTCCACTCCGAGACGATCTACCGCGCCTTCCTGGCCCTGCTCCAGCTCACCGGCTGCCAGGGCCGCAACGGCGGCGGGTGGGCGCACTACGTCGGCCAGGAGAAGTGCCGTCCGCTGACCGGCTGGGCGTCGCTGGCCGCCGCGTCGGACTGGTCGCGCCCGCCGCGCCAGGCGATCGGCACCGGGTACTGGTACCTGCACACCGACCAGTGGCGCTACGACCGCTTCCGCGCCGACGTCCTCGCCTCGCCGCTGGGCGAGGGGCGGCTCGCGGGGATGGCGGGCGCGGACTGCCTCGCCCTGTCGGCGCGCACGGGCTGGATGCCCTCGTACCCGACCTTCGACCGCAACCCGCTGGAGCTGGGCGAGTCCTTCGGCGACCCGGTGGCCAACGCGGTGGCCGAACTGCAGGCGGGCACGCTGAAGTTCGCGGGCGAGGACCCGGACGCGCCGGAGAACTGGCCGCGGATCGTGACCCTGTGGCGGGCCAACCTGCTCGGTTCCTCGGGCAAGGGGGCCGAGTACTTCACCAAGCACCTGCTGGGCACCCAGTCCTCGCTGCGGGCCGAGGAGGCGGCGCCCGGCGAGCGGCCCCGGGACGTGGTCTGGCACGAGCGGGCGCCCGAGGGGAAGGTGGACCTGCTGCTGTCCCTCGACTTCCGGCACACCTCGTCGACGCTGCTCTCCGACGTGGTGCTGCCGGCCGCGACCTGGTACGAGAAGCACGACCTGTCCAGCACGGACATGCACCCCTACGTGCACGCCTTCTCCCCGGCGGTGGACCCGCCGTGGCAGGCGCGCACCGACTTCGACACGTTCAAGGCGCTCGCGGAGAAGCTGAGCGAGCTGGCCGAGGAGCACCTCGGGGTGCGCAAGGACCTGGTGGCGGCTCCTCTCCAGCACGACACCCCCGGCGAGATCGCCCAGCCGGGCGGCGTCGTACGGGACTGGCGGCGCGGGGAGTGCGCCCCGGAGCCCGGGAGGACCATGCCGAACCTCGTCGTCGTGGAGCGCGACTACACGGCGGTCGGGGCCAGGTTCGCCGCGCTGGGCCCGCTGGTGGAGGCCAAGGGCCTGCCCGCCAAGGGCATCACCCTGAAGCCGGACGAGGAGGTGGCCCGGCTGCGGGACCTGAACGGCACGGTGCGCGGCGGCCCGGCCGACGGGCGTCCGGCGCTGGACACGGCGGTGAAGGCGGCCAACACCGTCCTGGCCCTGTCCGGCACCACCAACGGCCGCCTGGCCACGCAGGGCTTTCGCACCCTGGAGGCGAAGACCGGGCAGGAGATGGCCCACCTGGCCGCCGAGCACGAGGGCAGGCGGATCACCTACGCCGACACCCAGGCGGCACCCGTGCCGGTGATCACCTCGCCGGAGTGGTCGGGCAGCGAGGCCGGCGGGCGGCGCTACACCGCGTTCACGCTCAACACCGAGCACCTCAAGCCCTGGCACACCCTCACCGGGCGGCAGCACTTCTTCGTCGACCACGACTGGATGCACGAGCTGGGCGAGGCGCTGCCGGTGTACCGGCCGCCGCTGGACATGCACCGGCTGTTCGGCGAACCGCGCCTCGGTCCCGACGGGCACCGTGAGGTGACGGTCCGCTACCTGACCCCGCACAACAAGTGGTCGATCCACTCCGAGTACCAGGACAACCTGTTCATGCTGGCGCTGTCCCGGGGCGGTCAGACCATCTGGATGTCGGCCGAGGACGCGGCGGCGATCGGGGTCGCGGACGACGACTGGATCGAGGCGGTCAACCGCAACGGCGTGGTGGTGGCCCGTGCGATCGTCTCCCACCGCATGCCGCCCGGCACGGTCTACATGCACCACGCCCAGGAACGCACGGTCAACGTCCCGCTGACGGAGACCACCGGCAAGCGCGGCGGCGTCCACAACTCGCTCACCCGCCTGCTCCTCAAACCGACCCATCTCATCGGCGGCTACGCCCAGTTGTCCTGGGCCTTCAACTACCTGGGCCCCACGGGCAACCAGCGCGACGAGGTGACGGTGATCCGGCGCCGCTCCCAGGAGGTCGAGTACTGATGCGCCCGATGGCCCAGGTCGCGATGGTCATGAACCTCGACAAGTGCATCGGCTGCCACACCTGTTCGGTCACCTGCAAGCAGGCGTGGACCAACCGGCGGGGCATGGAGTACGTCTGGTTCAACAACGTGGAGACCCGCCCCGGACAGGGCTACCCGCGCCGCTACGAGGACCAGGAGAGGTGGCGGGGCGGCTGGGAGCTGAACCGGCGGGGCGCGCTGAAGCTCAAGGCGGGCGGCCGGTTCAAGAAGCTCGCCGGGATCTTCTCCAACCCGCGGCTCCCGGAGATCAAGGACTACTACGAGCCCTGGACGTACGACTACAAGAACCTCACCGACGCCCCGCTCGGCACCGACTACCCGGTCGCGCGGCCCGTCTCGCAGCTCGACGGCAAGCCGATGAAGATCGGCTGGTCCTCGAACTGGGACGACAGCCTGGGCGGCGCCCCCGCCTACGGCGACCTGGACCCCATGGTGGAGCGCACCCGCCAACAGGCCGCGGAGAAGGTGCGGTTCGCGTACGAAGAGACGTTCATGTTCTACCTGCCGCGCATCTGCGAGCACTGCCTCAACCCGTCGTGCGTGGCGTCGTGCCCGTCCGGGGCGCTGTACAAGCGCTCGGAGGACGGGATCGTCCTGGTCGACCAGGACCGCTGCCGGGGCTGGCGGATGTGCGTGACCGGATGCCCGTACAAGAAGGTGTACTTCAACCACCGCACCGGCAAGGCGGAGAAGTGCACCTTCTGCTACCCGCGCATCGAGGTCGGCCAGCCCACGGTCTGCTCGGAGACCTGCGTGGGA
The DNA here is from genome assembly GCF_000721365.1 of Streptomyces sp. NRRL F-5650. Classification (NCBI taxonomy): domain Bacteria; kingdom Bacillati; phylum Actinomycetota; class Actinomycetes; order Kitasatosporales; family Streptomycetaceae; genus Streptomyces; species Streptomyces sp. NRRL F-5650. The sequence continues at coordinate 28,784 of NZ_JOGV01000018.1, forward strand.
CGGCTCAGGTACCTGGGAGTCGTCCTCTACGACGCGGACAAGGTGACGCGGGCCGCCGAGACACCGGACGAACGCGACCTCTACGAGGCGCAGTTGGGCGTCTTTTTGGACCCCTGGGACCCCGGGGTGCGGCGGGCGGCCGAGGAGGCGGGGATCCCGTACGACTGGATCGAGGCGGCCCGGCGTTCCCCCGTGCACGCGCTGGTCAGCAGGTACAAGGTCGCCCTGCCGCTGCACCCGGAGTACCGCACGATGCCGATGGTCTGGTACATCCCGCCGCTGTCCCCGGTCGTGGACGCGCTGACGGAGACCGGGCACGACGGCGAGGACGCGGACAACCTGTTCGGCGCGATCGACACGCTGCGCATCCCGCTGGAGTACCTGGCCGAGCTGTTCACGGCCGGGGACACCGGACCGGTGCGGGCGTCGCTGGAGAAGCTGGCGGCGATGCGCGCCCACATGCGGTCGGTCAACCTCGGCGAGGACCCCGACCCGGCCGTGTGCGAGGGCGTCGGCATGCGGGCGGCCGAGATCGAGGAGATGTACCGGCTGCTGGCGCTCGCCAAGTACGAGGAGCGGTACGTGATTCCGACGGCTGCCGTCGGTGACGCGCACCGGCTGGAGGCCTCCGCGCTGCCGGACACGTGCAGCCTGGACACCGAGGGCGGGCCGGGCATGGGCGGCGACGGGCCGTTCGGCGGGGACTCGGGACGCAAGCGGCTGCCCCTGGTGCCGGTGGAGAACTTCCACATCCTGCGCAGGCGGCAGACCGCGGACGACGAGAGGGAGGTCTGATCCGATGCCCGGCTTCGAGGTGCTCCACCAGGCGGCGGCGCTCTGTCTGACGTATCCCGACGACGACTTCCGCGCCCGGCTGCCCCTGCTGCGCGAGGCGGCCCCGCAACTGCGCGGTTTCACCGACCACGCGGCGGCGACCGAGCAGGGCGACCTCCAGGCGCACTACGTGGAGGTCTTCGACTTCCGGAACCGGCACAGCCTGTACCTGAGCTGGTGGACCGACGGCGACACCCGCAACCGGGGGATGTCCCTGGTCCGCTTCAAGGAGCTGTACCGGCGGCACGGCCTGGAGTTCACCGGGGAGGAGCTGCCGGACTTCCTGCCGGCGGTCCTGGAGTTCGCCTCCCGCACCGGGGACCTGACCATGCTCACCGAGCACCGCGACGCCCTGGACCAGCTCCGTTCCCGGCTCACCTCCTTCGGCACGCCCTACGCGTGCGTCCTGGACGCCGTGTGCGCCACCCTCCCGCCCGCACCCACCGGAGCCCGCCGATGAACGTCTTCCTGTGGGGCGTCCTGCCCTACGCCGCCTTCGCGCTGCTGCTGGCGGGCCTGGTCTGGCGGCACCGCTACGACCGCTTCGGCTGGACGACGCGCTCGTCGCAGGTCTACGAGTCGAAGCTGCTGAACATCGCCTCGCCGGTGTTCCACTACGGCATCCTCTTCGTCCTCGCCGGCCACCTGATCGGCCTGTTCGTCCCGGCGTCCTGGACGCGGTCGATCGGCATCAGCGAGCACGCGTACCACCTGTTCTCGCTCTACGGCGGCACGGTCTCCGGGGTCCTCGCGGTCGCCGGGATCGCCGTCCTGGTCTACCGGCGCCGCACCAACGCACCGGTCTTCCGCGCCACCACGGCCAACGACAAGCTCATGTACGTCCTCCTCCTCGGCGCCCTGCTGCTGGGCATGATCGCCAAGCTCTCCGACACCTCCGGCAACGGCTACGACTACCGCAGCACCATCGCCCCCTGGGCGCGCAGCCTGTTCACGCTGAACCCGCGGACGGACCTGATGGAGGGCGTGCCGGTGCTGTACCACGTGCACGCGGTGGTCGGGATGGTGCTGATCGCCCTGGTGCCCTACACCCGGCTGGTGCACATGTTCAGCGCGCCCCTGCAGTACCTGACCCGCCCGTACGTGGTCTACCGGTCGCGCGACCCGCGGCAACTGGGGCCGCGCCCGGACCGGCGGGGCTGGGAACGCGCGGGCTCCTGACCCGCGCGGGCTACCGCCCCGCCACCAGTTCCGGCCGCAGCATCAGGGCGCGCAACTGCTCCCGGGTCAGGGGCGGGGTCCGCAGCGGCGGGCCGAGCTGCCCGGGACCGCGGTAGCCGGCGCTGTCGCGGACGACCAGGACCCGGCCGTCGGGGAGCGCGAGCCGGCCGGTCAGCTCCTCGCCCCACTCCACGCCTCCCTCCTCGTGCTGCCGCGACTGCCGCCACACGGTCAGCACCCGGCCGCCGGCCAGTTCCTCGCGCACGCAGTCCACGCGCGCGGCCCCGGACCCCGTGCGCGCGCAGAGGTTGGCCGCGGGGTCCTTCTCGTCCGGGAACTTGGCCTCGACGTAGCTCTGGTCGCGCAGGGCGACCCCGAGGTAGCCGACGCCGTCGGGCCGGTGGACGGCGTACTCGCCGTCCAGGGCGCCCCGCGACTCCCCACTGGTGGCGCCCGCCAGGTCCGCGCCCTTCAGCAGCACGGCCCAGGAGACCTCCTCGACCTCCCCGGCGTCGGCGGGCAGCAGCCCCGCGAGCCTCTCCTCCCGTCCGGAACCCCCGGTCAGCCCGGTGTGCTCCGGAGGGGCGGAAGGGGAGGACAGGGCGGAGGCGGAGGGCCGGTCCGCCTCGCCCGGGGGCAGGGCGGACACCGTGGTCAGAGCACCGGCCATGAGGGCCAGCACCCCGCCGGCCACCACCGCCCGGCGCCTTCGGCGCACTCGGGACGCCTCGGCGAACACCGCCGCCGTGCCGAACGAGGGACCGCCGGCCCCCTCGGCGGCCCGGGCCAGCAGGTCGCGCACCTCGTCGTGTCCGGCGTCGCTCATACCAGTTCCTTCCCCACCTGGGCGCGCAGCGCCGCCAGCCCGCGGGCCGTGTGGCTCTTCACCGTGTTCTCCCGCATGCCGAGCACCGCGGCCGTCGCCTCGACGCTCTGGTCCTCCCAGTAACGCAGCACCAGCACCGCCCGCTGCCGCGGTGTGAGGCGTGCCAGCGCCGCGCGCACCACCATCCCGGTCTCCGAGTCGGACTCGGGGGCGGCCCGGTCGGGCATCTCCCCGTAGGCGTGCTCACGCCGCCAGAACCGGCGCCTGCCCTCGATGAACGTGTTGAACAGCGTCTTGCGGGCATAGGCCTCGACGTTGTCCAGCTTCCGCAGCCGCCGCCAGCCGAGAACCACCTTGACCAGGGTCGTCTGCACCAGGTCCTCCGCCTCGTCGCGGTTGCCGCACATCAGGAAGGCGCTCCGGAAGAGCGCCAGGCGTCTGTCACGGACGAAGTCGTGCAACGCGTCCTCACCGCGCTCCACCCCGCCCCCCTTTCCCCGTCCGCGGGCGCGGACGGTCTCACCGTTCAAGTGCGCCGGCACGCCCTCCCGGTTGCGGCCCGGACCGGCCAATCGGGCGGCGGAAGTCGCCGGACGCCGCAACGTCCCGCGCCCGCCACCTCATTGAGAAGGAGTGCAGACGTCGAACACCGAGAACGCAGCGGGAGAACCCAGCATGAGTGGAGCACGCGCACGAACGACGACCGCCGTCGCGGCCCTGGCCCTGGCCGTGGTGACGGTGTCGGCCGCCACGGCACACGCCGACGCACGGTGGCTGGCCGCGGACCTGACGGAGGTGGGCGACGCCGCGCTCACCGGCGTCACCCGGGTGGACGGCGACACCACCTGGGCCTACGGAGTGGGGGTCGGCGAGGAGGGCAGGACCCGGCCCAGGACGCCGCTGCTGCTGACCCGCGACGACGGTGAGCGGTCCTGGCGCAGGTTGCCGATGCCGGCCTTCGCCGACCGCTCCGGCCAGATCGGCCAGATCAGCGCCGTGTCCCAGGACGACGCCTGGATGGTCGGCCAGTACGAGGAGTCGCGGGGGGCCTTCCTCACCCAGCACTGGGACGGCACCGAGTGGCGGGTGGTCGACGCACCGGCGCCGGAGGGGAAGAGGTTCGCCGGCGCCGGACTGCTGGACGTGTCGGCACGGGCCTTTGACGACGTGTGGGCGGTCGGCTGGCTCATCGTCGTCGACAGCGAGGTGCCCACTCCGGGCAAGCCCGGGGGGACGACCCAGGAGACGCACGCGGAGGCCGTGGTGGAGCACTGGGACGGCGAGGCGTGGCATCTCGTGCCCGTGCCGGACGCCGCCTCGCTGTGGACCTACTCCGTCACCGCCCTCGCCGAGGACGACGTGTGGGTGTCCGGCTACACGTCCGAGGACCAGCCGGCGATGCTGCACTACGACGGCGTCTCCTGGTCCCGCGTACCGGTTCCCTACGACGGGGTCAACGGCGAACTCGTCGACCTGGAGGCCCGCGGGGCCGGCGACGTCTGGGCGGCCGGCCGGAGGCTGGCGGACGACGAGGACCCGGGGCACGCCCTGCTCGCGCACTGGGACGGCCGTTCCTGGCGGCAGGTGCGGACGCCCGCCGGCGCCGGGCGGGTGAACGACCTGACGCTCGCGCCCGCCGGCGTGGTGGTGGCCGGGGAGCGGCCGGACGGCACACCGTACGTGATGCGGCTGCGGCACGGCCGGTGGTCGGAGCTGTCCGTGCCGTCGGGCGGTACGGACAGCGGCCGGTACCTGACCGGGGTGGCCTGGACCCCGGGGGGCGTCACGGCCGTGGGGTACGAGGAGGCGGGCGGCAGCCTGCCCACGCCGGTGCTGCTGACCGGCGGGCGCTGACCTCCCGCGGCGGCCGTGCCCTCCCGGCACGCAAGGTGTGCGGGAGGGCACGGGGATGCCGGCGGACGGACCGCCGAGGTCAGGCCAGCTTGGCCGACAGGGTGATGGTCGTGCCGGTCAGGGCCTGGCTGACCGGGCAGTTCTTCTTGGCGTCCTCGGCGGCGGCGACGAACGCGTCGTTGTCGAGGCCGGGGACGGTGCCCTCCACGGTGAGGTGGATGCCGGTGATGCCCTCGCCGGGCTGGAAGGTGACGTCGGCGGAGGTGGTGAGCTTGGTGGGCGGGGTGCCGGCACCGGCCAGGCCGTTCGACAGGGCCATGGAGAAGCAGCTCGAGTGGGCGGCGGCGATCAGCTCCTCGGGGCTGGTCCTGCCGTTCGCCTGCTCGGCGCGCGACGGCCACGACACCGGCTGCTCGCCGATGCCGGACGAGTCGAAGGTGACGACACCGTTGCCCTCGAGCAGGTTGCCTTCCCAGACGGTGTGTGCGGAGCGCGTGGTTGCCACGGCGGGTTCCTCTCGAATTCTCTTGCTGTACTGGGGCGGTGGGAGCCCGGCGGCCGGGTTCCCGCCCCCATCCGATCACACTCCGGCCCGGCCCACCCGCAAGTCCGGTTCCCGGACGGTGAACGGCAGTCGCGGGTGCCGAGCGGTGACCGGCCCGGCGGCCCCGCGCCGTCCCCGTCAGGCGCTCTTGTCCTGTACGAACCCGTCGGCCACGGGAAAGGGCGCGTCCTCGACGACGTTCGGCCGTGGTTCCTCCGCCTCCACCGGCACCTGGGGTCCGTTCGACTCGCGCAGCCAGCGGCGGAGCACCCGGTGGACCTGCTCGGCGCCGACGATCTCCTCGCCCCGGCCGGCCGGGGCGGACAGCACGCTCGGCGACAGCAGGAAGGCGTGCGACTGGGCACCGCCGAGTCCGCCGTGGGAGCCGATCTGCTCCTCGAACGCGAGGACCTCCCCGTCGACCGGGTCGTGGAAGGAGTTGACCATGATGTCGGCGGTGTGCGGGAAGGTGTGGGTGCGGCGCACGGCGTCGGCGGCTCCGGGGCCGAAGGGGGCGAGTGGCCCCGGGTCCTCGTCGAGCCGGTCCAGGGGCACCTCGGCGCCGTGCGCGCCGAGCACGACGCCGCCGTGCTCGGCGCTGCGCACCAGCAGGAAGCCGATGCCGGGGTGGTTGGCGAGGGTCGGCAGCAGGGCGGGGTGGCGGGCGTCGATCTCCTCCCGGGTCATCCGGTGCGGCACGTCCGGGAAGGAGACCAGGCCCAGGTTGCCGGAGGCCAGCACGATGGGCTCGGAGCGGCGTCCGGTGGGGGTGTCGGCGGGCCGCTGTTGTTCGGCGCCCTCCTCGACGGGGCGGTGCAGGGCCGCGCGTACGGTGTTGCGCGCCTCGGCGCCGCTGCGGGTGCGCCGGGCGCTGCGCGGCACGGGCAGTCCGCAGCCGGCCCGCACCAGGTCGGCGAGGGTCAGGCCGTAGCGGGAGCGGAAGGTCTCGCCGGGGCTCTGGCCGTGGTCGGACAGGACCACGATCCGGTACGGGCGGGGGGCGTGCTCGGCGACCTTCTCGATCAGGGCGAGGGCCCGGTCGAGCCGCCCGAGGACCTTGGCGGCGTCCCGGCTGCCCGGGCCGGAGTGGTGGGCGACCTCGTCGTAGGCCACCAGGTCGGCGTAGACGGCGGTGCGGCCCGCGAGCATGTCGCCCATCACCGCGGCGACGACGACGTCGCGCTCGACGACGGTCGCGAAGGCGCGCACGAAGGGGTAGAGGCCGCCGCGGGAGACGCGCGGGCGGACCTTGTGCAGGCGGGCGCGGGTGGACTGGCCGATCTCCCGGCACACCTCGGCGACGAAGGACATCGCGGTGCGCACGGCGTTGGCCGGGTCGGAGAAGTAGGCGAAGTAGCCGGCCCGGGAACGGGTCTCCCGGCTGCGGCGGCGGGCGGCTATGGACAGCACGAGGGCCTGTTCGTCGGCGCCGCCGCCGAACAGGTTGCCGCGGCTGGCGCCGTCGAGGCTGAGCAGCCCGCCGTCGCCGGTGCGCCGCACGGCGCGGTACTGGAGTTCGGCGGCGCTGGTCGGGCGGTTGCTGACCATGACCTCGCCGGTGTCCTTCTCGTACCAGCGGAAGGCGGGGACGTCGTGGTTGCTGCCGTGCAGGATGCCGAGCTGGCTGGCGCCGGTCTGGCTGGACCAGTCGGTGCGCCACGGGTCGAGCCGGTGGGTGGCGGAGGTGCCGTCGCGGCCGAGCCAGCGGCCGACGGTGGGCATGACGCCGCGGTCGACGGCGTCCAGCAGGACGTCGTGGCCGACGCCGTCCAGTTGCAGGAAGACGGTGCCGGGTGCCGCCGGGCAGGGCGGCCCGGATCTGCGACGGCGGTCGGCGAGGCGGTAGAGGCGGCGCCGGTAGGCGTCGTCGTCGCGCACGGCCAGGGCGCCGCCGGTGGCGGAGGCGACGGCGGACATGACGGCGGCCACCACGACCGCCGTCTCGGGGGCGACGCCGCCGCGTCCGGCCGGGTTGACGTCGATCGCCAGGAGCAGCAGCCCGCCGTTGAGGAAGAAGACCAGCAGGCCCAGGACGAGGGCGGGCACCAGGAGCAGCAGGCGGACCATGAGCGGCCAGACCAGGGCCGAGAGCAGGCCGAAGGCACCGGCGCCGACCGCGGCGGTCATGGCGATGTCGGTCGCGCTGTCCCCGTCGGGCGACTGGAGCCGGAAGTCCGGCAGGATCCCGGCGAGCACGAGCATGGTGAGGGTGGACACGGCCCACACCGCGACACTCCGCCCGATCTGACTGGCGACCCGGCGCCAGCGGCCTCCGCTCACGTCCCGCACACCTCACGTCCCCGGCCCGTCGTCCGTGCGGGCCCTCCCCACCCTGCCACAACGCTTCGGGGCGCCCGTTTGTCCCCCCGGGTCCGGTTCACACCCCCGGGGCGGCGGTCAGCGGCCGTCGTAACCGGCCGTCGGCATCGAGAGCCTCCGGTGCACGCACGCCTTCATCCGGGCGTCGTACGACGGCTCCGCCCGGCCCACGGTCTCGACGCGGACGCCCCGCCGCGCGCACTCGGCGGTGAAGTCCTCGACGGAGGACAGCGCGCTCTCCAGCACCCGGCGGCTCGGCGCCACGAACAGGTCCTCGCCGGGCCGCACCCCGTCCCACAGGGCGTCGTGGTCGGGCCGCAGCCCGCGCACCAGGAGTTGCCGGGCGACGACGTAGCCGTGCTCCGCGGCCCAGCGGGCGCACATGGCGTGCTGGCTGCGGGAGTCGACGAGGAAGGGGTCGTCGTCCAGTTGTTCCAGTGGCGTCAGACTCGCGATCGCCGTCACCCGCACCGGCCCCATGGGGTCCCCCCTCACCTCCCGTCACCTCCCGTTTTCGCCGCCGACCCTACTCCTGGACGTAGGCTTCGGGGAGTCGCGCGAAGGAGGCAAAGGGGTGCCGGTGGAGCTCACGTGGTGGGGTCACGCCACCTGCACGGTCGAGGACTCGGACGTCCGCGTGCTGACCGATCCTCTGTTCGTACGCCGGCTCGCCCACCTGCGCCGCAGGCGGGGGGCGGTGCCGCCGCCGGAGGCCTGGCGCGCGGACGTGGCGCTCGTGTCCCACCTGCACGCCGACCACCTGCATGTGCCGTCGCTCGCGCGGCTCGCGCCGGGCACGCGCCTGCTCGTGCCCCGGGGCGCACGCCGTGCGGTGCCGGGGCTGCGCCGGCTCGGGCACCTGGAGCTGACCGAGGTGGCGCCGGGCGACGAGACGACCGTCGGCGACCTGCGGGTGCGTGCGGTGCCCGCGCGGCACGACGGGCGGCGGCTGCCGGTCGGACCGCACCGCGCCCCCGCGCTCGGGTACGTCGTCGAGGGCGAGGCCCGGACGTACTTCGCGGGGGACACCGGTCTGTTCGACGGCATGGAGAAGGAAGTCGGGCCCGTCGACGCGGCGCTGCTGCCGGTGGGCGGCTGGGGCCCGTACCTGGGCGCGGAGCACCTGGACGCGGGACGGGCGGCCGAGGCGCTGGCCCGGCTGGCGCCGCGCACGGCGGTGCCGGTGCACTACGGCACGTACTGGCCGATCGGGATGGACGCCGTGCGCCCCCACGAGTTCCACACGCCGGGCGAGGAGTTCGTGCGCCTGTCGGCGCTGCGCGCGCCGGGGGTGGCGGTGCACCGGCTGGGGCACGGCGAGAGCGTGCGGGTGGAGGTCGCGCGGTGAGCTGGCTGGCGGCCGCGACGCTGGACATACCGACGGAGCCGACGCAGCAGGCGCTCGGCTATCCGTCGCTGTTCCTGCTCGTGCTCATCGGGGCGCTGGTGCCGGTGGTGCCGACGGGCGCGCTGGTCAGTTCGGCGGCGGTGGTGGCGATGCACCAGACGCTGCCGTTCGCCATGCTGATGGTGTTCGTGACGGCCTCGCTGGCCGCGTTCTGCGGGGACATGGCGCTGTACTGGCTGGGCCGGCGCGGGGTCGGTTCGAAGAACGGCTCGCGCTGGCTGGAGGCGATCCGGTCGCGGGCGCCGGAGGACCGGCTGGAGCAGGCGCAGGAGAAGCTCGCCGAGCACGACGTGGCGGTGCTGGTGCTGTCCCGGCTGGTGCCGGCCGGCCGGATCCCGGTGATGCTCGCCTGTCTGCTGGCGAAGTGGCCGCTGCGCCGCTTCGCCCGGGGCAACCTGCCGGCCTGCCTGGCCTGGGCGGTGACGTACCAGCTCATCGGGATTCTCAGCGGCGCGCTGTTCAGCAAGCCGTGGGAGGGGGTGGCCGCGGCGATCGCCCTCACGGTGCTGGTCAGCGTGGCGCCGGGGCTGTGGCGGCGCTTTCGGGGGCCGGCGAAGGCGTAGGCCGGCGCGGACCGGTCCGGGGCGTCACTCCAGCACCCGGGAGCCGCCGACCGGCAGGTCCCACAAACGTTCGCGGGGCAGGCCGGCCTGCTGCCAGGCGGCGCGCACCCGGGTGAGGGGTTCCAGGACCGGTTCCGCGGACAGGACGAAGGTGCCCCAGTGCATCGGGGCCATGTGGCGCGCGCCGACGTCCTGGGCGGCCCGCACCGCCTCCTCCGGGTCGCAGTGCACGTCGCGGAGCCACCAGCGGGGGTCGTAGGCGCCGATGGGGAGCAGGGCGAGGTCGATACCGGGGTAGCGGCGCCCGATGCGGGTGAACCAGTGGCCGTACCCGGTGTCCCCGGCGAAGTAGACGCGCCGCCCGTCGGGGTCGGTGAGCACCCAGCCGCCCCACAGGGTGCGGCAGGTGTCGGTGAGGCTGCGCTTGGACCAGTGGTGGGCGGGGACGAAGTCGAACCGGACCCCGCCCAGCTCCGTCGCCTCCCACCAGTCCAGCTCGGTGACCCGGGTGAAGCGGCGGCGGCGGAACCAGCGGCCCAGACCGGCGGGCACGAGCACCGGGGTGTCGCGCGGAAGCCTGCGCAGGGTGGGGGCGTCCAGGTGGTCGTAGTGGTTGTGGCTGATGACGACGGCGTCGACACGGGGCAGGTCGCTCCACGGGACCCCGACGGGTGTGATCCGGGCGGGGGTGCCGAGGATGCGGCGGGACCAGACCGGGTCGGTGAGCACGGTGAGGCCGCCGATCCGCACCACCCAGCTCGCGTGGCCGGCCCAGGTGACGGCGACGGTGCGCGCGTCCGCCCGGGGCAGCGGGCCGGGGGCGTGGGGCAGCTTCGGGATGTCGGCGAGTCCGGCGGGGCCGGGTCTGACCGCTCCCTCGCGGGCGAATCTGGCCAGGGCCTTCAGGCCGGGCAGGGGCGCGGTCAGCCGGTCGTGGAAGGTCCGCGGCCACACCCGGTGCTCGGCGGGCGGCCGGGGGGCGGCGAGCGGAGGGTGGGGGGACGGCGTGCCGGTGTCCGCGGCGGACGTGGGGGGGCTCGTGGCCGACCGGGGCTGCTGCGTCATCGAGGGGGCTCCCATCGCTGAGCGTCGCGGAGACCGTCGAGGACCGACTTCAGAGCGGTCAACGCGCGTTGCACGTGTGGCAGTTCCAACGGGTCCGGGGACAGGAGGTCTTCCGCCCGCCGCTCGTCGGTGCCCGCGCCGAGCAGGGGGCCGGTGGCGAGCCGGACGCGCAGGGCGGGCAGGTCGTCGCCGAAGCGGTGGCCGCCGGGGGCGGGCATGCCGAGCCGGGCGGTGAGGAAGTCCTCCAGTTCCTGGGCGTCGCCGACCCCCTCGGCGCCGAGCGCGTCGCGCAGCGGGCCGAGGTCGGCGTACAGGTGGCGGCCGGCCTGCGGGGGCCTGGCGGTGGCGCCGGCGGCGACGACGGTCGCGTGCACGGCGGCGGCCAGGCGCGCGTGCAGGCGTACGGCGGCCGCGCGGCGGGCGGTGACCGGTCCGGGTTCGCCGAGCGCGTACCCGGCAGCGGCGGCGACGGGGGCCGCGACGCGGGCGCCGAGCGCGGTGAGCACGTCGAGCACGCGCGCGTGCAGGCCGTCGCCTGCGGTGCCGGCGGGGAAGCGGGCGACGGCGGCCGGCCAGGCGGGCGGGAGCAGCGCACCGGCCAGGTCTGTGACGACGGTGACCCGCTCGGGCAGCATCTCGGCGGGGCTGAGGACGACGGTGGCGTGCGGGTCGTGCAGGGTGTCGCGCCAGGTCTCGTCGCTGACCAGGTGCAGTCCCTCGGCGGCGGCCGCCTCGACGGTCTCGTGCAGCAGCTCGGGGGGCGCGACGGTGCCGGTCGGGTCGTCGGCGACGGACAGCACCAGCAGGCGGGGATCGCCGCCCTCGGCACGGACCCGGCGGACGGTTTCCAGGAGGGCGTAGGGGTCGGGTACGCCCCCGGACTCGGCGGGCGTCGGCACGTGGAAGACGGGCCGGCCCAGCAGACGTGCGTACGGCGCCCACCAGGCGGCGCAGGGGCGGGGCACCAGGACGTCGCCGCCCAGCGCGGCGGTCAGCGCGAGCAGCAGGACGCCCGCGCCGGGAGCCGCGGCGAGGTGACCGGGGCCGGAGGCCAGTCCCCGCCGCTCCCAGTAGCCACTCGCGGCCTCCAGGAGGGCGGCGCCGCCCCCGGCCGGCTCTCCGCGCACCCGGCCGCCGGCGGCCGCGAGCACGGCCGCCACCTCGGGCAGCACCGGCAGCCCGTCCCCGGAGAAGTCCGGCCCGTACCGAACGGGACCGTGCCCCACGGCACCCCGGCCGCGCGCCCCGTTGGACCCACCGGGTCCGGCGCCCTCGTCCCCGGGAGCGGCGACCGCACCGTCGTGAGCCGCGGCCGAGCCCTCCCGCGGGGGGACGGAGCCCTCGGTCAGGCGGCCCGAGCCCCCGGGCGGGACGGCCGAACCGTCGGGGTCCGTGTGCCGCATGCTGCCTCCGCGCGGTTCGTGCCGGCTGTCCTTGCCGTGAGCGGTCTCCGGTCCTGCCCCGTCGGGCCCTGCCGCCCGCTCGCGTCGTGATCCCCGTACCCACCGTGCCGCCCTGTCATGGCTCCGGCTCCGGCTCCGGCTCCGGCTGTGCGTGTCTCGGGTGGGCGGCCGCCGCGCGGGGTCAGTGTCTCCCGGTCTCCCCGCGCAGGTGCAGCCGCAGCCGGTGGGCGGCCGCGCCGCAGGCGCCCGCGATCAGGAGGCCGCCGGCGACCAGGGCGGGGACCGAGTCGCCGAAGGTCCCGCCCGTGCCGGCCTGCACCCCGTGCTCCGCCGTCCCGCCGCCACAGGGCGTGCCCTGGGGGGCGGACCCGCCGCGCGGGGCCGCCGTGGGTTCGGGGCAGCCGGGCTTGGAGGGATTGGCGGGACGGGTGGGGGCGCAAGGGGTGCCGTGCGTGTCGCTGCCCGCGCGGGGAGCCGTGGATTCCCGGCACGCCGGTTTGCCGGTCCCGGCACCGGCGCCGGCGCCGCTCTCCTCCGGCACCTTCATGGTCGTGCTCCAGGGAGCGCCGTCCTCCCCGCCCGAGGCGTCCGGGCAGGCGCCGTCGACGGTCCAGTCGTCGGCGGCCCCGGCGGACTCCTCCGGCTCCGTCCATTCCTCCGTGCCGACGGCGTCCTCCGGGGCCGCCGCGTCCGGTCCGCTCCCCTCGTCCGCGAAGTCCTCCGCGGTGGCCACGCGCGCCGTGCCCCGGTAGGTCGGCCCGGACGCGGTTCCCCCGTCGTCCGCCACCTTGCGCAGCGTGACGGTGCCCTCCTCGAAGGCCGCCGAGGTGGCGTCGAGGCTGGCCGGCTCGGACCCGCCGGTCGGGCCGCACGAGACCGAGACGGTGACCGTGTCGCCCGGGGCGGCGTCCGCCGGACTGACCCGCGCGGCGGCCTGTCCGGCCGACGGCGGGACGGCGTCCCCGGCGGACGGCGGAGGTACGGCGCCCGTGTCGTCGCCGGCCGGCGGCGCCACGGGCTGCCCGGCGTCGGCGGGCGGCGGCGGGACACCGGGGTCGGCCGCGCCGGTCCCCGCGCAGACACCGAGGGCGGCACTGGCCAGGACGGCGACGGACAGGGCGCGGGCGGTGCGGCGCATGGGACGGGCTCCTTCGAGCGACGGCTTGCGGGGCACTGCACTCGCGCCCCTCGGCCATCACAGCCCGACGGACCCGGGGCCGCCCGTCACCGTGCGCCGTTCGCGCGAACGGGGCGCCCGGGCGGGTGAGCCCCGGGTTTCACGCCCCCGGGTCCGGGTCCCGCAGGACCTGCTCCCGCACCCGGTCGCAGCAGCGGCTGATCAGCCGGGAGACGTGCATCTGGGAGATGCCGAGCTGTTCGGCGATGCGGCTCTGCGTCATGTCGTCGAAGAAGCGCATGTAGAGGATGGCGCGTTCGCGCGGCGGCAGCGCGGCCAGCCGGCCCTTGACGGACTCGCGGTCCACGACCGTGTCGAGGGCCGGGTCGGGAGCGCCGAGCGCGTCGCCCAGCGAGTAGCCGTCCTCGCTGCCGGGCAGTTCGGCGTCCAGGGACAGGGCGGTGAAGCTCTCCAGCGCCTCCAGGCCGGTCCGCACGTCCTCCTCGCCGAGTTCGGCGCGCTCGGCGATCTCGGCGACGGTGGGCGCGCGCCCCGAGACGGTCTGGGACAGCTCCTGGCGGGCGAAACGCACGCGGTTGCGCAGTTCCTGGACCCGGCGCGGTACGTGCAGCGTCCACATGTGGTCGCGGAAGTGACGCTTGATCTCGCCGGTGACGGTCGGCACGGCGTAGCTCTCGAAGGCGTTGCCGAGTTCGGGGTCGTAGCGGTCGACGGCCTTGACGAGGCCGAGGGCGGCGACCTGGCGCAGGTCCTCGTAGCTCTCGCCGCGGCTGCGGAACCGTCCTGCCAGCCGTTCGGCCATGGGCAGCCAGGCCTCCACGATCCGGTCACGGAGCGCGTCGCGCTCGGGACCGGGGGGAAGAACGGCGAGCCGGCGGAAGGCGTCGGCCGTGTCGGGGGCGTCGTCGTGCGGGTGCTTCACGCTGGCGTGGATCGGCATGGTGCGTCGCAACTCCCTCGGAGCGCGGGGTCCCGCCGTCGCACCGGACGACGGTCCGGTCGGTGCGGCCGGCACGGGAGGCGCCGGGATGCGGACGGCCTCCGGCACGTGACGCGGGCGGCACCGGTACGACGACGCGGCCCTAGGGTCTGGGCGGTCACCGTGGGAGGACGTCCGGCTTCGCTCGGACGCGTCCGTGGCGACGACCGTGCCGCTCCCACGGACGTGCCTCCTGTCCGAAGCACTGGACTTGCACCTGCCCCCTGTCCCCCGCGGCAAACACGCGAATTCTCAATCGCCCCGGCGCGGCCGGCCGAAGCGCAGGATGTTGCCGGCCGGGTCGCGGAAGGCGCAGTCGCGGACGCCGTGGGGCTGGTCGAGGGGTTCCTGGAGGACTTCGGCGCCCGAGGCGCGGAGGTGCTCGAAGGTGGCGTCGACGTCGTCGGTGGTGAAGACGACGCCGCGCAGATGGCCCTCGGCCAGGAGTCCGGCCATGGCCTCCCGGTCGGGGACCGGCGCGTTGGGGTCGGCGAGCGGGGGTTCGAGGACGATGTCCACGCCGGGCTGGGCCGGGGAGCCCACCGTCACCCGGCGCATCCCCTCGAAGGCGACGTCGTCGCGGACCTCCAGGCCGAGCACGTCCCGGTAGAAGGCGAGCGCCTCGTCGTGGTCGTCGACGGCAATGAAGCACTGCGCGAGGCTGATGTCCATGCGCGTCACGCTACGGGCGGCGGCGCGGGCGGCGCTTCTCCGTTCCTGACCGGCTCGCCACGCGCGACCGCCTCGCCAGGCGCGACCGCCTTGCCACGCTTGACCGGCTCGCCAGGCGTGACCGGCTCGCCGCCGCGGCCCGGTTCTCCGTTGCGGACCGGCCGGGTCCAGACCTTGGCGACGCAGGCCGGGATGGCGGCGCCGGCGGAGTGGTCGCGGTCCCGGTAGGCGCTCGGGCTCTCGCCGACCAGTTCCGTGAAGCGCGAGCTGAAGGACCCCAGCGAGGTGCAGCCGACCGCGAAGCAGACCTCGGTGACGCTCATGTCGCCGCGCCGCAGCAGTGCCATGGCGCGCTCGATGCGGCGCGTCATCAGGTAGCTGTAGGGCGTCTCCCCGTAGGCGGCGCGGAAGCTGCGGGAGAAGTGCCCCGCCGACATGAGGGCCACGCGCGCCAGCGCCGGCACGTCGAGGGGCTCGGCGTACTCGCGGTCCATCAGGTCGCGGGCCCGCCGCAGCCTGGCCAGGTCCTCCAGCGTCGTCACCCGGCCACGATCCCACAGCGCCGGACTCCACCGGTAGCGGTTCCGGCGCCGTGGGCCTCCCGCGTCGTCAGGCGCCGACGTAGGCCGCGAGGTGCTCGCCGGTGAGGGTGGAGCGGTCGGCGACGAGGGCGGCGGGGGTGCCCTCGAAGACGACCCGGCCGCCGTCGTGCCCGGCGCCCGGGCCGAGGTCGATGATCCAGTCGGCGTGCGCCATGACGGCCTGGTGGTGCTCGATGACGATGACCGACTTCCCGGCGTCGACGAGGCGGTCGAGCAGGCCGAGCAGTTGCTCGACGTCGGCGAGGTGGAGTCCGGTGGTGGGCTCGTCGAGGACGTACACGCCGCCCTTCTCGCCCATGTGCGTGGCGAGCTTGAGCCGCTGCCGTTCGCCGCCGGAGAGGGTGGTCAGCGGCTGGCCCAGGGTGAGGTAACCGAGGCCGACGTCGGAGAGCCGCTGGAGGATCCGGTGCGCGGCCGGGACGCGCGCCTCCCCCGCGCCGAAGAACTCCTCGGCCCGGTCCACCGGCATCGCGAGCACCTCGCTGATGTCCCGGCCGCCGAACCGGTACTCCAGCACGGCGGGCTGGAACCGCTTGCCCTCGCAGTCCTCGCAAGGGGTGGCGACGCCGGCCATCATCGCCAGGTCGGTGTAGAGGACCCCGGCGCCGTTGCAGGTGGGGCAGGCGCCCTCGGAGTTGGCGCTGAAGAGGGCCGGCTTGACGCCGTTGGCCTTGGCGAAGGCCTTGCGGATCGGGTCGAGCAGTCCGGTGTAGGTCGCCGGGTTGCTGCGCCGGGAGCCCTTGATGGGGCTCTGGTCGACCGATACGACGTCGGCGCCGGGCGGGACCGAGCCGTGGATCAGGGAGCTCTTGCCGGAGCCCGCCACGCCGGTGACCACGCACAGGACGCCGAGCGGGACGTCCACGTCGACGTCCTGGAGGTTGTGGGTGCGGGCGCCGCGGATCTCCAGGGCGCCGGTGGGCCTGCGGACGGTCTCCTTGAGGGCGGCCCGGTCGTCGAAGTGGCGGCCGGTGACGGTGTCGGCGGCCCGCAGTTCCTCGACGGTGCCCTCGAAGCAGACGGTGCCGCCCGCGGTGCCGGCGCCGGGGCCCAGGTCGACCACGTGGTCGGCGACGGCGATCGCCTCCGGCTTGTGCTCGACGACGAGGACCGTGTTGCCCTTGTCCCGCAGGCGCAGCAGCAGGTCGTTCATCCGCTGGATGTCGTGGGGGTGCAGTCCGACGGTGGGCTCGTCGAAGACGTAGGTGGTGTCGGTGAGCGAGGAGCCGAGGTGGCGGATCATCTTGACGCGCTGGGCCTCGCCGCCGGACAGGGTGCCCGCGGGCCGGTCGAGGGAGAGATAGCCGAGGCCGATCTCCACGAAGGAGTCGAGGGTGTCCCGCAGGGCGGTGAGCAGCGGTGCGACCGACGGCTGGTCCAGCTCGCGGACCCACTCGGCCAGGTCCCGGATCTCCATGGCGCAGGCGTCGGCGATGCTGATCTTCCCGATCCGCGACGAGCGCGCACCCTCGCTGAGCCGGGTGCCCTCGCACTCGGGGCAGGTGGTGAAGGTGACGGCCCGCTCCACGAAGGCCCTGATGTGCGGCTGCAGCGCCTCCTTGTCCTTGGACAGGAACGACTTCTGGACCTTGGGGATGAGCCCTTCGTAGGTGAGGTTGACGCCGTTGACCTTCACCTTGACCGGTTCGCCGTACAGGAAGTCCCGCAGTTCCCGGTCGGTGTACTCGCGGATCGGCTTGTCCGGGTCGACGAAGCCGGACTGGGCGTAGACCTGCACGGTCCACTGGCTGTCCGACTTCCAGCCGGGGATGGTGAAGGCGCCCTCGGCGAGCGACTTGGAGTCGTCGTAGAGCTGGGAGAGGTCGATGTCGGAAACGGTGCCGCGGCCCTCGCAGTGCGTGCACATGCCGCCGGTGCGCCGGAAGGTCGCCTTCACCGCCTTCTTGTCGCCCCGCTCGACGGTGATCGCGCCGCTGGCCCGGACCGAGGCGGTGTTGAAGGAGTACGCGCTGGGCGGCCCGATGTGCGGGTCGCCGAGGCGGCTGAAGAGGATGCGCAGCATCGCGTTGACGTCGGTGGCGGTGCCGACGGTGGAGCGGGGATCGGCGCCCATCCGCTGCTGGTCCACGATGATCGCGGTGGTCAGACCCTCCAGGACGTCCACCTCGGGGCGCGCGAGGGTGGGCATGAAGCCCTGGACGAACGCGCTGTAGGTCTCGTTGATCAGCCGCTGCGACTCGGCGGCGATGGTGTTGAACACCAGCGAGCTCTTGCCCGAGCCGGAGACCCCGGTGAACACCGTCAGCCGGCGCTTGGGAATCTCGACGCTGACGTCCTTGAGGTTGTTCTCGCGGGCGCCGTGCACGCGGATCAGGTCGTGGCTGTCGGCGACGTGCGATCCGGGCCCCGGCGTGCCCGGCCTCTTGGCGCTGCTCATCGTGTCTCCATCCGTCGGGGGCCCGCTGAAGGACGACGCCCTCGGTGCCTCGGTGGTCACACGCTAGAGGGGGCACGGCCGCCCACGCTTCTCGATTCCTGATCCGGCGGAAATCGGAACGTACCCGTCCGGGGGAATCCGTGTCGGCCCGCGGTGTCCGGGTACGCGGTCGGCACCCCCTGAGGATGTGGAGGGAGACATGCAGCGAGGCAGCGACCGGATGAGCGTCCACCGCGACGACGAGATGAAGCACGAACTGCAGGGTCTGCTCAGGTCCGGGCACCCCACCCGCAGCGAGGAGTGGAACGACCCGGAGCCGGCCGCCGAGGACGACCCGGACGTCATGTACGGACCGGTGACACCGGGCCGCGGCCCGACCTACCTGGAGTCCCTGCGCCTCGAGCTGGCCCGGAACCTGACCCGGGGCAGCTTCCCCGCGGGACCGCGGGAACTGACCCGCGCGCTGCGTCGCGGAAACGCGCCGGATGCCCTCGTCGAAGGGCTCGACCGGCTGCCGCACGAGGCGCGCTACGACAACGTCCAGGAGCTGGCGGTGGCCCTCACCGAGAGCGGCCCGTCCGGTCCGTCCGGTACATGAAGGAAGGGAGTCCGAACTCCATGCGCATCGCATTCCTCACCGCGCCCGAGGGCGTGGAACAGGTGGAACTGACCGAGCCGTGGCAGGCGGCGAAGGACGCCGGGCACGAGCCCGTGCTCGTCTCCACGCAGTCCGGCGAGATCCAGGGCTTCAACCACCTCGACAAGGCGGACACGTTCCCGGTCGACGAGGTGGTGGGTGACACGTCCGCCGACTCCTTCGGCGGCCTGGTCCTGCCCGGCGGGGTGGCCAACCCCGACTTCCTGCGGACGGACGAGAAGGCCGTGGCGTTCGTCAGGGACTTCTTCGAGCAGGGCCGGCCGGTGGCCGCCATCTGCCACGCACCGTGGACGCTCGTCGAGGCGGACGTCGTGCGCGGCCGCACCCTGACCTCGTGGCCCAGTCTGCGGACCGACCTGCGCAACGCGGGCGCCACCTGGGTCGACGAGCAGGTCAAGGTCTGCGACGGGGGCAGCAACGTCCTGGTCACCAGCCGCAAGCCGGACGACCTCAAGGCGTTCTGCCAGACCTACCTCGCGGAGTTCGCCAAGGCGGCCGGCTGAGATCTGGACAGCCGGGGCCCCGGGAGACCGCCCGGGGCCCAGGCCCGGAGAGGGGGACCGCCCAGGCCGGGAGGGGCGGGGAACAGCACGACGGGAACAGCACGACGGGAACAGCACGACGACGGGCCACCGGCGGGCGACCGACGGTGGCCCGCCGTCGTGCTCAGCCGCCGGGCGCGGCGCCCTGCCCGCAGCCGCGTTCCCGGGCGCCCTCGCGGGTGCGGCCGGCGGCCACCGGGCGCCGGGGGTTGCGGCGCAGCCATTCGCCCTCGAGCCGGGCCATCCGGTCGTTGTGGGCCCGCAGCGCGTCGTTCGACCCGTACAGGAGGGTGTCGTGGCGCGTGCGGTGGATGGTCTCCAGCTCTTTCATCAACTGCTGGTCGTCCAGGCGGCCCGGGTCCACTCCGGTCATGGTGCCGCCCCGCGTGTCGTGTTCGTTCATGCGTCCCGGGTACCCGCCCCGCAGCACTACCACCCCCGAGCGGCACCCGGGAGGGCAGCCACATGGACCTCGCGTTTCTGCATCCCCTCTACGAGCACCAGGGACCCTGGGCCTCCGTCTACGTCGACCTCTCCCGCCACACGGAGGACACCCCCCACGAGCGCGAGCTGACGGCCGCCGCGGTGGCCCGGGAGCTGGCGGAGCAGGGCGCCGACGAGGCCACCTGCCGGGCGGTGCGGGAGGCGGTGGACGAGCTGCGGCACGCGACCGATCCGCACGGGCGGGCCCTGTTCGCGTGTGCCGGGCAGGTGGTCCTCGATCCGCCGCTGGCCCGGCCGCCCTACGGCGGGACGACCGCCGACTGGGCCCCGCTGCCGCACGTCACGCCGCTGCTGGACCTGGCCGGCGAGGACCCGGTGTGCGTGGTGGCGTACATCGACCGCAAGGGCGCCGACTTCGAGCTGCGCAGCGCGCTGGGCAGCTCCGACGCGGGCGGTGTGACCGGCCGGCAGTGGCCGGTGCACCGTACGAGCAGCGCGGACTGGTCGGAGCGCCACTTCCAGCTCCGGGTGGAGAACACCTGGGAGCACAACGCGGCGGAGATCGCGGACGCGCTCGCCGTGTGCCAGGAGGAGACCGGCGCCGACCTGCTGATCCTGGTGGGCGACGACCGGGAGCGGCGTTCGGTGCACGAGCGGCTCCCCGACCGCCTGCGGGAACGCGTCGCCGAGGCCTCGCGCGGCGCCGGCAGCAGGCTGCTGGACGACGACGTGGAGGGGCTGCGCGAGGAGCACGTCCGCAGCCGTGCCCGGCAGGACCTGGACCGGTTCCTGGCGGCCAGGTCGCCCGACGACGAGGGCCGGGCCGGCGCGGCCGAGGGCGTGCCGGCGCTGGTCGAGGCGGCCCGGGAGCACCGCATCGACGAGCTGCTGGTGATCCCGGACGCCCCCGACACGCACCGCGAGGTGTGGATCGGCGAGGACGCCGACCAGGTGGCGGTGCGCCGCACCGAGCTGAAGACGCTGGGCGAGCAGAACTCCTGGTCGGCCCGTGCGGACGACGCCCTGCTCCGCTCGGCGGTGATGACCGGCGCGCCCGCGATCTCGGTGACGCCGGTGCAGCCGCCGGAGACCGCCCGGAAGGCGCCGGTGGGCGGCCTGGGGGCGCTGCTGCGCTGGAAGTGACGCGGGCCGGGCGGGCTCAGCGCGCCCGCTCGACCCGCCGTTCGTCCCAGACCGGTTCCGGCGTCTCGCGCACGCGCCCGTCGCTGCCGAAGACCAGGTACCGGTCGAAGGAGCGGGCGAACCAGCGGTCGTGGGTGACCGCGAGGACCGTGCCCTCGAAGCCCTCCAGGCCCTCCTGGAGGGCTTCGGCCGATTCCAGGTCGAGGTTGTCGGTGGGCTCGTCCAGGAGCAGGGCGGTGACGCCCTGGAGTTCGAGCAGCAGGATCTGGAAGCGGGCCTGCTGGCCGCCGGAGAGCCGGTCGAAGGGCTGCTCGGCCTGCTGGGTCAGTTCGTAGCGGCGCAGCCGTGACATGGCGGCGCCCCGGTCCTGGGAGTGCTCGGTCCACAGGATGTCCAGGAGGGTGCGGCCGAGCAGTTCGGGGTGGGCGTGGGTCTGCGCGAAGTGGCCGGGGACCACGCGCGCCCCGAGCTTCCACGCCCCGGTGTGCGCCACGTCGTCGCCGGCCAGCAGCCGCAGGAAGTGCGACTTGCCGGAGCCGTTGGAGCCGAGGACCGCGACCCGTTCGCCGTAGAAGACCTCCAGGTCGAAGGGTTTCATCAGGCCGGTGAGTTCCAGTTGCTCGCAGGTGACGGCGCGCACGCCGGTGCGGCCGCCCTTCAGGCGCATCCTGATGTCCTGCTCGCGCGGCGGCTCGGGCGGCGGTCCGGCCTCCTCGAACTTGCGCAGCCGGGTCTGGGCGGCGGCGTAGCGGGAGGCCATGTCGTGGCTGACCGCGGCGGCCTGGCGCAGCGTCAGCACCAGCTTCTTGAGCTGGGCGTGCTTCTCGTCCCAGCGGCGGCGCAGCTCCTCGAAGCGGGCGAAGCGTTCCCGGCGGGCCTCGTGGAAGGAGTCGAAGCCGCCGCCGTGCACCCAGGCGTCGGCGCCGGCGGGTCCGGGCTCGACGGAGACGATCTTCTGCGCGGCGCGGGCCAGCAGCTCCCGGTCGTGGGAGACGAACAGCACGGTCTTGCGGGTCTCGGCGAGCCGCTCCTCCAGCCAGCGCTTGCCGGGCACGTCGAGGTAGTTGTCCGGCTCGTCGAGCAGCAGCACCTCGTCGGTGCCGCGGAGCAGGGCCTCGAGCACGAGGCGCTTCTGCTCACCGCCGGAGAGGGTGCGCACCTGTCGCCACTGGGCCTTGTCGTACGGCATCCCGAGCGCGGCGGTGGTGCAGATGTCCCACAGGGTCTCGGCCTCGTACCCGCGCGCCTCGGCCCAGTCGGAGAGCGCCTGCGCGTAGGCGAGCTGGGCGGCCTCGTCGTCGACCGTCATGATCGCGTGCTCGGCGGCGTCGACGGCGCGGGCGGCCTCGCGGATCCTCGGCTGTGCCACGGACACCAGCAGGTCGCGCACGGTCGTCTCGTCCCGTACGGAGCCGACGAACTGGCGCATGACGCCGAGGCCGCCGGTGACGGTGACGGAGCCGCCGTGCGGCTTCAGCTCGCCGGCCAGCAGGCGCAGCAGGGTGGTCTTGCCCGCGCCGTTGGGTCCGACGAGGGCCACGACGGCCCCCTCCCCCACCCGGAAGGAGACGTCGCCGAGCAGCGTCCTCCCGTCGGGGAGGTTGTACTCCAGGTGGGCGGCTTCGAGGTGACCCATGGGACCGGATTCTGCGGCTCCGGCCCGGCTCCGGGCAAACCGTTTTCGGCAGGGGGACGGGGGACCCGCGGCACGTGGGGAACGCCACGGCAGGAAACACCGTCCGCGGGGTAGGTGGGAGCCATGAGTCCCGACGTAGACCTCACCGCCCCGACGCCCGGCCCGCACCCCCTGCGCACCGGCTTCCTGCGGCTGGACCAGCGGCTGTTCGAGGCCGTCGCCAACCGCTCCTGGCCGGGCGCCGACCCCCTGCTGCCCCGGTTGAGCCGCAGCGCCAACCACGGAGTGCTGTGGTTCGCGGCGGGCGCCGCGCTGGCCGCGACCCGCACCCCGAGGGCCCGTCGGGCCGCCGCCCGGGGACTGGCCTCGCTGGGCCTGGCCTCGCTGACGATCAACACCCTCGGCAAGCGTTCGGTGCGCCGGACCCGGCCGGTCCTCGACCCGGTTCCGCTGGTGCGCCGGCTCAAGCGGCAGCCGATCACGACGTCCTTCCCGTCCGGGCACGCCGCGTCGGCCGCCGCGTTCGCGACCGGTGTCGCGCTGGAGTCCCCGGCGTGGGGTGCGGCGGTCGCCCCGGTGGCGGCCGCGGTCGCCCTGTCCCGGGTCTACACCGGTGTCCACTTCCCGAGCGACGTCCTGGCCGGCGCGGCGCTCGGGGCGGGCGCCGCCTTCGCCGTACGGGGGCTGGTGCCGACGCGGGCCCAGCACGTCCCGCCGGCCCGGCCGCGTGCCGAGGTGCCGGCGCTGCCCGGCGGCGAGGGTCTCGTCATGGTCGCCAACATCGGCTCGGGCACCTCGGACCGGGTGCGGTCCCTGTGCGACGCGCTGCCCGACGCCGAGGTCGTCGAGTGCGAGCCGGAGGACGTGGGGGCCGAGCTGGAGAAGGCGGCCGGACACGCCCGGGTGCTCGGCGTCTGCGGCGGCGACGGCACCGTGAACGCGGCGGCCGAGGTCGCGCTCCGCCACGGCCTGCCCCTGGCGGTCCTGCCCGGCGGCACGCTCAACCACTTCGCCTACGACCTGGGCGTGGAGGACGTACGGGATCTGTGCGGGGCGCTGGAGCGGGGCGAGGGGGTGCGGGTGGACGTGGGCCGGTTCGCCTCCGGCGCGCGGCGCGGCGTCTTCCTGAACACCTTCAGCCTCGGCGTCTACCCGGAGCTGGTCCACGAGCGGGAGCGCTGGTCGCCCCGGATCGGCGGCTGGCCGGCCGGGGTGCTGGCGGCCGTGCGGGTGCTGCGCGCCGACCGGCATCCCCTGGAGGCCGAGGTGCGCGGCCGCAGGCGTCCGCTGTGGATGCTGTTCGCGGGCAACGGCACCTATCACCGCCGGGGGCTCGCCTCGGGGCGCCGGCTCGACCTGGCGGACGGCCAGTTGGACGTGCGGGTGGTGCACGGAGGAAGCCGGCCCGCCCTGCGGCTGCTCTCCGCCGCCCTCGCGGGACCGCTGACCCGCTCCCCCGCCCACGCGGCGGTGCAGGTGCCCCGGCTGCGCCTGTCGGGGGTCGCGCCCGGGACGCTGATGGCGTACGACGGTGAACTGACCGAGACCGAGGGCGACCTGACGCTGGAGAAGCTGCCCGAGGCGCTGACGGTGTACCGCCCGCTGCCCGGCGGCGGACTGCTGTCCTGACGGCCCCTCCCCCGACGGCCTCCCGCCACGCCTGCCCTGACGGTGTGTCAGTCCACATCGTAAAACACATGTCTCACCATGCGGCAGCCGGGCGTACCGTGACGGAACCGTCCGGAGAGGGGATCCACCATGCCGAAGCCGCAGGAGACCGCCGTCTACACCCACGGGCACCACGAGTCCGTACTGCGCTCGCACACCTGGCGCACCGCCGAGAACTCCGCCGCCTACCTGCTGGGGTCGCTGCGGCCGCACATGCGGATCCTGGACGTCGGCTGCGGCCCCGGCACCATCACCGCCGACCTGGCGGAGCTGGTGCCGGACGGCCACGTCACCGGCGTGGACCGGGCCCCGGAGATCGTGGCGACGGCCCGGGCCACGGCCGCCGCGCGCGGCCTGGACAACACCGGCTTCGCCGTCGCCGACGTGCACGCGCTGGACTACCCGGACGACACCTTCTGCGTGGTCCACGCGCACCAGGTGCTCCAGCACGTGGGCGATCCGGTGCGGGCGTTGCGGGAGATGAAGCGCGTCGTCCGGCCGAACGGGATCGTCGCCGTGCGGGACTCCGACTACGGCGCCATGACCTGGTTCCCCGCGTCGGCGGGCATGGACGACTGGCTGGACCTGTACCGCCGGGTGGCCCGCGCCAACGGGGGCGAGCCGGACGCCGGGCGCCGGCTGAGGGCCTGGGCGCTGGAGGCCGGGTTCACCGACGTCACGGCGACCTCGGCCACCTGGACCTTCGCCACGCCCGAGGAGCGGGAGTGGTGGAGCGGCCTGTGGGCGGACCGGACCCTGGCGTCGGCGTACGCGGAGCGCGCCACCGGGGGCGGTCATGCGACGCGGGAGCAACTGCGGGCCGTCTCGGCCGCCTGGCGGGAGTGGGGAAAGCAGCCGGAAGGCTGGTTCGCCGTCCTGCACGGAGAAATTCTGTGCCGGAAAGAAGCGTGATTGGCGCCTGTTCGGAGAATTCCGGGAAACCAGTACGGCAGGAGGTTCGACATCATGGTTCCGCTTCTGCTCGTACTGCTTCTCGCGATCGTCCTTTTCGGCGTCGGATTCGCGGTGAAGGTTCTCTGGTGGATCGCTCTGGCGGTCCTGGTCCTGTGGCTGATCGGTTTCCTGGCCCGCGGGACGAAGACCGGTGGCGGAAGGGGCCGCTGGTACCGGTGGTGAACGACCGATGACCGACTGACTGACGACAGGTGACCGACACACGGTGACGAGGCCGCTGCCCCGGGAGTGCTGATCACTCCCGGGGCAGCAGCGGTCCCAGCGGCCCGAGGTCCAGGTTCAGGTCCTCGGGCCGCAGTCCGTAGCGGTCGCGCAGTTCGGTCATGCGGTCGTCGAGGAGCATCAGGGTGAGCCCGATCCGCTCCTCCTGGTCCTCACTGAGATCGCCCTCGTCGACGCGGCGCAGCGCCTGGCGCTCCATGAGCTGGCGCAGCAGCTCGACGACGGTCAGCACCAGCTTGATCAGGTCGCGCTCGACCGTGTCGGGGTCCAGGTCGAGGCGGCGGTTGCCGGGCTCGGGCGGTTCGGCACGCGCGGGGAGTTCGGTCATGTCAGTCCCCGAACGGCGAGGGGACGTTGCGGTTGACCGAGCTGATCAGCGCGTTCAGGTCGATGCGGACCAGGTCGACGTCCGCGATGCGCAGCGTGACGTCGCCGGTGATGACCACCCCGCCGGCCAGCAGCCGGTCGAGCAGGTCCACCAGGGCGATCTCCCGGCGCTCCACGACGGTCATGAGTCCTCCCCCGCCTTCTCTCCGGCGCCCTCTTCCGCCCCGGCCTGCTCTCCGGCGAAGGAATAGGCCGCCCAGGGACCGGTGAGTTCCACCCTGATTCCGGGGACGCCGTCCTTCGTACGGTCCACCATTTCGACGAATTCCTCGGAAGCGTCGCGGCCCACCAGATAGGCGGCGTTGAGCACGTTCCGTCCGGCGGCCCCGGAAAGGCGGGGATTCTGCGGCGCGTGCAGCCGCGCGTCGTCGGCCCGGCCGGAGAGCGTCCGGTGCAGACCGGTGGCGAATTCCTCGGCCCGGCTCCACAGGTCCTCGTTGGCCCGGGACTGCCGGCGCCGGCGGCGCAGGTAGTCCCGGCCGGACACGGGCTTCTGCTCGGGCTCGGCCGGCGCGGCGGACCGCCCGGAGTCCGCCTGGTCCGTCCGCTCCTGCTCGACGTACACCTTCACGCCCCACTCCACCCGCCCGTCCAGGCGGTCGAGCGTGCGCCGGAAGGCCGCCTCGCGTTCCTCCAGCATCACGCGTACGCCGCTGTCGTCCCGGAAGACGGTGGCCAGCCGGAGCGGCAGCGGGGTGGTCACGGCGGTGAGGGCGTCGACGACCTGCTGGTGGGCGCGGGCGGTGGCGGTCAGCCAGTCCAGGTCCTCCAGGTGGGCGCGCAGCGCCTCCTCGCCGAAGTCCGCCTCGGGCACATGGCTGACCACGGCGACCAGGTCGCCGTGCGGCAGCAGCCGGGGAGGGTCGCCCGCCACCCCGTTGAGCTGGGCCTGCAGGGGTGTGTCGAAGGGGCGGCAGACAGCGTAGACGTAGCGCAGTCCGGTCACGGTGCCTCCCTCGGTACACGGCCCGGGTCCAGCTCACGCAGGCGTTCGCGCAGCGCCGCGTTCTCCCGGGTGAGTTCGTCGTGCCGGGCGCGCGAGGACAGTGCGGGGTCGCTCTCCCACCAGTCGATGCCCATCTCCTTGGCCTTGTCGACGGAAGCCACGACGAGGCGCAGCTTGATGGTCAGCAGTTCGATGTCGAGCAGGTTGATCTTGATGTCGCCCGCGATCACGACGCCCTTGTCGAGCACCCGCTCCAGGATGTCGGCGAGGTTGGCGCTCTGTCCCTGGCCGTAGGGTTCGGGCAACCGGCTGGGCGTGGTCATCGACGGCTCCCGCCCTCGGCGTCCTCGTACTCCTCACGGGACGCGTACTCGTCCTCCCCGGGCTCTTCCTCTTCTTCTTCGTACTCGTCCTCCTCCGGCTCCTCATCGTAGCCCTCCTCGGGCTCGCCCTCCGGCGCTTCCTCGTCCTCGGGCTCCTCCTCGTAGCCGTCGTCGTACGTGTCGTCGCCGGGTTCCCGCTCCTGCTCCGGGCCGTCCTGCCGGTCCTCCCGGTCCTCTTCCTCCTGCGCCACGGCGTCCTCGTGGCTGCGGACGACCTCGCCGTCGCGGATCTCGCCGCGCCAGCCGTCGTCGGCCTCGCCCTTGAACGTGATGTGGCGGACGTAGTTCTTGAGGTCGAGCCGGGCCCGGCGGCCCTGGGCGCGCCAGATGTTGCCGGTCTTCTCGAACAGGCCGCTCGGGTAGTACTCGATGACCAGGACCACGCGGGTGAGGCTGTCGGCGAGCCGGTGGAAGCTGACGACTCCCTTGGTCGAGCCCTTGGCGCCCTCCGACGTCCAGGAGATCCGGTCGTCGGGCACCTGCTCGGTGGTCGTCGCCTTCCAGCTCCGGTTGGACCACAGGACCTTGAGCTGCCAGTCGGAGGTCGTGTCGTCGGCGCGGTTCGCGCTCTTGACGCCCTTGGCGAAGGTGCTGAAGTCCTGGTACTGGGTCCACTGGTCGTAGGCCGTGCGCAGCGGTACACCGACGTCGACGTACTCGATGATGACCGTCGGCTTCTGACCGCCGCCGCCCTTCTTGCCGCCCTTGCCGCCGCCGAGGTTCTTGAAGGCGCCGGCCACGCTGTCCTTCACCTTGCCGGCGCCGACCTCGAAGGCGGCCCGCATCGGGCTCTTGCCCTCGGCGAGCTTGCGTCCGCCGTCGAGGGCGAGCTTGGCGAATCCGGGGCTGTTGCCCTCGGCGATGTCGTTGAGCCTGCCGGTCGTCTCGCCGAGCTTGGTGCCGAGGCCGGTGAGCAGCCGGGTGGCCTGGGCGGCGAGGTAGTCCTGCACCTCCGCCTTCAGACGGTCGGCCGCCTCGCTCTGCGCCACGTCGGCCAGCGGGTTCTTCTTCGCGGCGTCCTTCGCCCCGGAGGCCGCTGATCCCAGGGTGCCGCTCATCGCTCACCACCGCCCTTCGGCTGCCGGGCACGGGCCGTCTTCTTGGCGGCCGTCTTCTTCGCGGGCTGGGCACGCTTCGCGGCGGCCTTCTTCGCGGGGGCCTTGGCCGCGGACTTCTTCGCGGGCGCCTTCCGGGCCGTCTTCCGCGCCTCGGCCGGAGCCTTCCCGGCCGGCCGCTCACGGCGCGGCGCGCGCCGCTCGCGCGGCTCCTCCCGCCGCGGCTCGTCGGGTCCCTCGGCCTCCCCGGCCTCCGCGGCCTCCTCGGTCTCCCCGCGCTGCTCCGGCTCCTCGTGCTCGTCGTGCTCCCCGTACTCGTCGTACGCGTCGTGCTCCGAGTCCTCCGAGACCTCGGAGTCGCGGGAGTCGTCGGACCCGGACCCGGCGCCGGGTGCCCGGGAAGCCACGCCGGAGAGCTGGTCGCGCACCTGCGCGGTACGCCCGTGCAGCCGGTCGGCCAGCGCGTCCATCTGCCGCTCGACCATCGCGCCCGAGGCCGCCTTGCCCACGCCGCGCAGATCCGTGCGGAGCTGGTCCCCGATCTCCTTGAACTGCGGGTTGTTCTGCAGTTGCCCGGAGACCAGTTCGGCGACGCCCTTCGGGGTCAGGTTCAGCTTCTTGCCGGCCACCATGGTGCCCACGGCGACCGCGAGTTTCAGTTTCTTCGTGCGTCCCAGCAGATATCCGGCCCCTATCGCGAGGCCCAGTCCCATTCGGTTCATGGTGCCGTCCCGTTGCCCAATCCCGCGCTCGTGCGCGTAGCGGTCTCCAGCCGGTCCAGAAGCTCGTCCTCCTGCCGGTCGAACTCCTCCTCGCTGATCTCCCCGGCCTCCAACTGCTCCTCCAGGCGGGCAAGTTCGGCCCGTATCGTGGCGGGGTCGTAGTAGATCCGCTCGGCCTCCGCGAGTACCTGTCTGATGGCCCAGCCACTGCCGCGCGCCGGGGCGAGCGGCAGCAGGAGGATTTCCGAGATGAGTCCCATGTCCTCACCCCGCTCCGGCGCCCGCCCCGCCGGCCGCGGTGCCCGCGGGCTCCGCCGGTCCGGGCTCGACGAAGCTGTACGGCGGCAGCGGGCCGTTGACGCGGACCTCGAGGTGCGGCATCTCGGCGCGGGCCCGCTCGACGGCGGCCAGGAAGGCGTCGGCCGCCTCCCGCTTCACCAGGAACGAGACGTTGGCCAGCCAGCCCGTGGACTCGGGACCCACGCTCACGGCGTCGGCGGCCGGCTCCAGGGCGCGCTCCAGCGTGCCGGCGTCCTCGGCCTCCTTGTCCTTGACCGCGGCCGCGACCATCTCGCCGAGCTGGATCTTCGTCTCGTACGTGCCGCCGCCGGCCTGCCGGTTGGACTCCGCCAGGGCGCGGATCTCGGGGTTCTGGGCCATCACGTGGTGCAGCACGGCCTCTTCGACATGGGTGGCCTTGATGTTGTACTCCACCCGGCCGTCCAGCGCCTTCAGGCGCTCCCCGTAGTGCCCGGCGCGCTCGGCGAGCACCCCGGTGACCGTCTCGTCGTCCGGGGCGACACTGCCGAAGCGCATCGGCAGCACACAGCCGTCCGCGCCGATCTCGCTGAGTACGTTCTGGTGGGCGAGCAGTTCCCTGCGCTTGGGACGCAGGTCCTCGGGCGCGTCGCTGACGACGGCCGCCAGGTCTCCCTCCTTGAGGATCCGCACCTCGCGCGGCGGGTCGCCGACTCCGCCCGTGCCCTCGGGAAGCGGGGGATGCGTGGCGGCGGTGATGCCGTAGACGTACGTACTCACTCCTGCTCCTCCTTCCGGCGCGAGCGCGCGGCCTTGCGGGCACGCGGACGCGACGAGGTCTCACGCTCGGAGCCGCCCTCGTCACGGGCCTGCTTGAACGCGTCGGAGATGGTCTCGGCGGCGCCGGACAGCGCCCCCTTGGACTTGCCCCGGGCGCCGGACTCGGTCATCTCGCCGACCAGGTCGGGCAGCCCCGGGTCCTTGCGCGGCCCGGCCTCCAGGTCGAGCCGGTTGCATGCCTCGGCGAAGCGCAGATAGGTGTCCACGCTCGCGACGACGACACGGACGTCGATCTTCAGGATCTCGATGCCGACCAGGGAGACACGCACGAACGCGTCGATGACGAGCCCCCTGTCCAGAACAAGCTCAAGCACGTCGTAGAGGCCGCTGCTGCCGCCTCCGCCGCCGGTCTGTTGTGCCGGTACGACAGTCATGCCGGTTGTTCCTCCATCGTGTCGGGTGTGGTGTGTTCGCGTGTACGGGGCGGGCGCGGTGCGCCGGTCTAGCGGCCGCCGCGGGCGTCGGACCGACCGCGCTCATAGCGCCGTACGCGCCGGTAGCCGGTGAGCTGTCCCTCGGCGTCCAGGTCCACCTGGTAGCTCGCCATCAGGCTCATGGTGTCGGGCACCCGCTCCAGCTCCAGGACCTCGACCTCCAGCGCCCAGCCCTCCTCCGTCTGCTCGAAGGACGACACGGACTCGGGCGTCATGCCGGTGAGCTCCGCAAGCTGGGCTCGCGCCTCGCGCAGAACCTCCATAGGCTTGGGACGATGAGACTTCTGTGATGTGTGCGACTCGTGCGAGTCCTGTGTCTCGCGTGAATTTCGGTGCGAATCTTGGGATTCGGGCGTCTTTTTGGTGTTCGTCATGGCCACCTCGTCACTCGGGTGGCCGTATGCGTGGGCGCCAAACCTCAGCCGCGCAGGGCGTTCAGGCGTCGCCGGGCGGGGCCCAGGGCCCGGGTGCGGCCGGTGAGCCCGCTCCAGGGCCGGGTGCGGGCCTGTTCCACGGCGTCGGCGACGGTCCAGCGGCGGGCGTGCAGCCCCGGGTCGTCCAGTTGGTCCCAGGTGATGGGCGTGGCCACGGGGGCGCCTGGCAGGGCGCGCACGGTGAAGGGGGCTACCGCGGTCTGGGCGTAGGCGTTGCGCTGGATGTCGAGGTAGAGCCGGTCGCCGCGGTCCTTCTTGCGGGCGGCGGTGGTGAGCCGGTCCGGGTGGGCGGCGGCCAGGACGTCGGCGACGGCCCGCGCGAACTCCCGCACGCCGTCGAAGTCCTGGCGGCCGTCCAGGGGGACGACGACGTGCAGCCCCCGGGACCCGGTGGTCATCGGCGCCGAGGGCAGCCTCAGCTCGTCGAGCAGCTCCCCGAGCAGCCGGGCCGCGGTCCGGACCGTCTCGAAGTCGTCCCCGGCCGGGTCGAGGTCGAAGACCATGCGGTCGGGCCGGTCGAGCCGCCCGGTCCGGGACAGCCAGCGGTGCAGGGTGAGCGCGGCCTGGTCGGCGAGGTGGACGAGGGTCGCGGAGTCGTCGCAGACGGTGTGGCAGACCGTGCCGCCCTCCTTGCCGACCTCGACCCGGCCGATCCACTCCGGGTAGTGCTCCGGGGTGTTCTTCTGCATGAACCGCGGTCCGTCGATCCCGTCCGGATGCCGCTCCAGCATCAGGGGGCGGCCCCGCAGGTGGGGCAGCATGAACGGGGCGACGGCACGGCAGTAGTCGACGAGATCGCCCTTGGTGTACGCCTCGGCGCCGCCGTCACCGGCCGGGAACAGCACCTTGTCCGGCCGGTGGATCTCCAGGGTGCGCCGGCCGGCCCGTACGGTCCTCGTCCCCGTCCCGCCGCCGCTGCCGCCGCTCGCCCTCACGGCACGATCGCCTGCTCCACGAGCATCCGTGCGGCCGCCTCGATGGCCTCGGCGTCGATCCCGGCGGCGTGCAGTTCCTCGGCCGGGGTCGCCGAGCCCGGCATCGTCGTGACCGCGAGCCGTACCAGCCGGGGCACGGGCCGTCCGTCCGTGAACGCGTCCAGGACGGCGTCGCCGAGGCCGCCCTCCCGCCGGTGGTCCTCCACCGTCACCAGGCAGCCGGTCTCCTCGGCGGCCGCCCGCAGCGTCGCCCGGTCGACGGGCTTGACCGAGTAGAGGTCGATCACCCGGACCGGGATGCCGTCCCGCCCGAGGGCGTCGGCCGCGGCGAGCGCCTCGTGCAGGGTCACCCCGGCCGCGACGACGGTGAGCCGGTCGGCGTCGGAGGAGCGCAGCACCTTGCTGCCGCCGACGGGGAACTCCTCGTCGGGGCCGTAGATCACCTTGCTCTCGCCGCGCGAGGTGCGCAGGTAGCGGATGCCCTCCAGGCCCGCCATCTCGGCGACCAGCCGTGCGGCCTGGTTGGCGTCGCACGGGTACAGCACGGTCGAGCCGTGGACGGCCCGCATCATCGCGAGGTCCTCCAGCCCCATCTGGCTGGGCCCGTCCTGGCCGATGGCGACGCCCGCGTGGGAGCCGACGAGGTTGATGCCGGAGCCGCTGATCGCGGCCATGCGCACGAAGTCGTGGGCGCGGGTCAGGAACGCGGCGAACGTGGTGGCGAACGGCACCCAGCCGCGCGCGGCCATCCCCACCGCGGCGGCGACCATCTGCTGCTCGGCGATGTAGCACTCGAAGTAGCGCTCGGGGTGTTCCTTGGCGAAGAACTCGGCCCGCGTGGAGTCGCCGACCTCCCCGTCCAGGGCGACGACGTCGCCGCGCGCGGTGCCGAGGGCGGCGAGCGCCTCGCCGAACGCGTTGCGGGTGGCGACCTCGTCCCCCGGGTCGTAGCGCGGCAGCTCGGTCTGCCCGGTGCCCGTCGAGTGCAGGGCCCGGGCGGCCTCGGGCGCGTGCACCCGCACCTCGATGTCGCGGGGTCCGCCGAGTTCGGCGACGGCCTCCTCGGCCTCCGGAAGCGGCTTGCCGTGCTGTCCCTCGCGGTCCTCGACCGCCGCGACGCCCTTCCCCTTGAGGGTGCGGGCGATGATCGCGGTGGGCTGTCCCCTGGTGGACAGGGCCTCGCCGTAGGCGCGGTCGACGGCGTCGACGTCGTGGCCGTCGACCTCGACCGTGTGCCATCCGAAGGCCCGGAAACGGCGCGCGTAGGCGTCGAGGTCGTGGCCGTGCCGGGTGGGACCGCGCTGGCCGAGGCGGTTGACGTCGACGATCACGGTGAGGTTGTCGAGGTGCTCGTGTCCGGCGTGCTCGGCGGCCTCCCACACCGAGCCCTCGGCCAGCTCGCTGTCGCCGCACAGCACCCACACGCGGTAGTCGGTGTGCTCCAGCCGCTTGCCGGACAGCGCGATGCCGACGCCCACGGGCAGCCCCTGGCCGAGCGAACCGGTGGCCGTCTCGACCCACGGCAGTCGCTGCGGCGTGGGGTGCCCCTCCAGGCGGCTGCCCTGCTTGCGGAAGGTGAGCAGTTCCCGGTCGTCGATGGCGCCGGCCGCCTTGAAGGCGGAGTAGAGCAGGGGCGAGGCGTGACCCTTGGAGAGGACGAAGCGGTCGTTGCCGGGGTGGTCGGGGCGCTCGAAGTCGTAGCGGAGGTGGTTGGCCAGCAGTACGGCCATCAGGTCCGCGGCGGACATCGACGAGGTCGGGTGTCCGGAGCCCGCGGCGGCGGACGCCCGTACGCTGTCGACGCGCAACTGCTGTCCGAGGTCGACGAGTTCACCGGTGTTCATGAGTCTCCTTCCGCGCCGCGGCCGTCGGTGCGCCTGACGGGGCCGGGGGCGATGTCGGGTCCGGGGGGCGGCTGGTGCGCCGGGGGTTCGGGACCGGGCTCGGCGGGCGGGCCCGCGGCGCGGCTCGGTCCGGACGAGGCGGTGGGCCGCTTGCCGCCGGTGCCCGCGCCGGCCCCGCGCGGGGTCTTCCCCGGCTTGGCGGAGCCGCCCCGGGCGGGACGCTGCGCTCCGGCGGCCTCCACGGCACGACGGGGCCTGCCGGACGCGCGGGGCGAACCGGACGGCCCCTTCTTGGCAGCCCCGCCGTGCGGCTGGTTCTTGGCGGGTTCACCGCCGGGCTGACGCTTCGCCGGTTCACCGCCGGGTTGATTCCTGGCCGGTTCACCGCCGGGCTGGTTCCTGGCGGGCTCGCCGCCGGGCTGCGCCTTGGCCGACTCGCCCCCGGGTTGATTCCTGGCCGGTTCACCGACCGGTCGGGCCTTCTCCGGATCACCGTCCGGTGAGGTCTTCTCCGGATCACCGTCCGGTGGGGCCTTCTCCAGGTCACCGTCCGGTGGGGCCGTCTCCAGGTCACCGTCCGGTCGGGCCTTCTCCAGGTCACCGTCCGGTGGGGCCTTCGGCTGTTCGCCGTCGGGGCGACCGCCGTGCCGGTTGGCGGCGGGCTGCTCGCCGGTGGAGGGGCTCCGGGCCGGCTCGCCGGTCCCTCCCGCGTCCTTCCCGGGCCGCCCCGGTACCCGCGCGACCTCGGGCGAGGACGACTCCAGCGGTACGGACCAGGACCGTACGAGGCCGAGCTGTACGGCCTGGCGGGGCAGCACCGCGTCGAGCAGCCAGTCGGCGGCGACCCGGACGCGGTTGCCCGGCATCGCGGCGAGGTGGTAGCCGCGGGTGACCGCGCCCGCGGCCGGGCCGGACATCGGCAGGCCCAGCGGGTTGGCGGCGGCCTTGGCACCACCGAGGTCCACGACGAACCCCAGGTCACGGTGGCGGTAGGCACGCCGCTGCCCCCTGCCGAGCGACGCGACGACGTTGTGGGCGCAGACCTTCCCGTGCCGCCAGGCGTGCTGCGCGGTCATCGGGGTGTACTGGCCCGGCTGGTCGAGGTCGGGCACGGCGGCGACGTCACCGCAGGCGAACACCTCGGGCCGCCCGGGCACCTGGAGGTGGGGGTCGACGAGCAGCCGGCCGCGTTCCATGGGCAGCCCCAGGGATTCCACCAGCGGGTCGGGCCGCACGCCCACGCACCACACCAGCGTGCGGGTGGCGACGGTCGTCCCGTCGGTGAGCACCACCCCGTCGTGCGTGGCCTCCTTCACGGAGGTCCCCATCCGCACGTCGACACCCCGCTGCCGCAGCACCCGCTCGGCGGTGCGGGAGAGCCGTTCGTCCATCTCCGGCATGACCCGGGGCGCCACGTCCAGCAGCATCCAGCGGGGCCGCATGCCGGTGCGCATCGGGTGCTTGCGGACCTGCGCGTCGGTGTACATCGCGCCGTGCGCGGCGACCTCGGTGCCGGTGTAGCCCGCGCCGACCACGACGAACGTGCACCGCGCGGCGCACTCGGCCCGGTCGTCAGTCGCCGCGGCCAGCTCGATCTGCCTGGTCACGTGGTCGCGCAGGTAGAGCGCCTCCGGCAGCCCGCGGAAGCCGTGGGCGTGCTCGGCGACGCCGGGGACGGGCAGCAGCTTGTTGACGCTGCCCGCGGCGAGCACCAGCCGGTCGTAGGGCAGGGTGCCCTCCTCCCCCTCCGGGCCGGTGTAGTGCACGGTGCGCCCGTCCAGGTCGATGCCGTCGGCCTCGCCGAGCACCAGCCGGACGTGCGGGAGCGTGCCCGACAGGGACACGCTGACCCGGCGCGGTTCCAGGATTCCGGCGGCGACCTGGGGCAGCAGGGGCAGGTAGAGGAAGTAGTCGGTCGGGTTGAGCACGGTGATGTCGGCCTGGTGCCGGGTGAGCCGGGACAGGGTGCGGGCCGTCCGGTACCCGGCGAAGCCGGCACCGACGATCACGATGCGGGGTCGGCTCACGGTTCGCCTCCGGGCTGTCGCGTACCTCGTGAGCCTTCCGCGTCCCCTGGGCCGGGGTGCCCAAACGTCCGCGGGGAGGGCGGCGGCCCCCGGGCGAGGAAGCCGCCGCGCCGCCGGTTTCCGGCCCCGCGCCCGGGTACCCGGCCCCGGACCCACCCTCTTCCTGTCCGGAGGCACCCTCATGCCCGAGTACGGCTATTTCCTCTCGTGCGAGCAGTACGGTCCCGCGGAGCTGATCGAGCAGGCGCGGATGGCCGAGCAGGCCGGATTCCAGGCGCTGTGGATCTCCGACCACTACCACCCCTGGAACGGCGAACAGGGCCAGAGCCCGTTCGTCTGGTCGGTGATCGGCGCCCTGTCCGACGCCGTGTCCCTGCCGGTCGAAACGGCGGTGACCTGCCCGACCGTGCGCATCCACCCGGCGGTGGTGGCCCAGGCCGCCGCGACCAGCGCGGTGATGACGGACGGCCGGTTCCGGCTGGGCGTGGGCACCGGCGAGGCGCTGAACGAGCACATCTTCGGCGACGCCTGGCCCGCCGCGCACGTCCGCCTGGAGATGCTGGAGGAGGCCATCCTGATCATGCGCCGGCTGTTCAGCGGCGAGGAGGTCAACCACCACGGCACCCACTACACGGTGGAGAACGCCCGCCTGTACACGGTGCCGGACGAGCCGGTGCCGATCGACATCTCGGGGTTCGGCCCGGCGGCGACGAAGCTGGCGGCCCGGGTCGGCGACGGCTACATCACGATGATGCCGGACGCCGCGATGGTGGAGCAGTACCGCAAGGGCGGGGGTGGCGGGAAACTGGTCAGCGGGGGCACCAAGGTCTGCTACGACACCGACAAGGACGCCGCCGTACGCACGGTGCACCGCCTGTGGGCCAACGAGCAGTTGCCCGGCGAACTGGGCCAGGTGCTGCCCTCGCCCAAGCACTTCGAGCAGGCCCAGACGCTGGTGACCGAGGACATGGTCCGCGACAACCGCGTGTGCGGCGCCGACGTGGACGAACACGTCGCGGAACTGCGGAAGTTCGCCGACGCCGGCTTCGACCGCGTCTACGTCAACCAGATCGGCCCGGACCTGCGCGGCTTCTTCGACCTCTACCGCACCAAGGTACTGCCGCAGCTCCAGCAGGCCGCCTGAGGCACACGCCCGCCGGACGGCACAGGGGTGCGCCCCGCACGGACCGACTGTCCGTGCGGGGCGCACCCCTGTCCGTGGCCGGTCAGCCGCGTCCGTGCCGCGCCTCGGGGTCGATGTCGTCCTGGCGCGGGGCGGCCGGGCCGGTGCCGCCCGGAGCGGGCGTGCCCGCGCCCGGGGCACCGGTCGCGCCGCCCGCGCCGCCGGGCGCCACGGGCGGCACCGGCGGGTACGGCATGCCGAGTCCGCCGGGCGGTGCGGCGGGCGCACCGCCGCCGGCCACGTGCCCCGGGCCGGTGCCGTGGGCGGAGCCCGGCCCGGAGGTGTGCGGCCGGGCCGCACCGCGCAGCAACTGGGCCACGACGCCCAGGAGGACGGCCGTGATCAGTGCGGCGGCCCAGCCGGGCAGGACGAGGGCGAGGGCCAGTCCCACGGCGAGGGCGACGGCGGCGCCCGCGTACAGGGCGGCGGTGTCGGACGCGGCGTACAGCGCGGCCCTGCGGCGCTGTCTGCGGGTCTGTTCGCGCAGTTCGTCGCGCACGGTCTCGCGTGCCACCTGCGCCAGTTCGTCGACCAGTTGCCTGTCCAGGTGTTCCAAGTGATCTATGCGGTCCATGCGGTGCGGGTACCCGCGGCTCCGGCTTCCATGGCCGGACGGGAGGTGCGCGGCGGGCGGTCCCAACTAGGCTCCTCCGTATGGACATTCTGGGAGCCACACTGCGCATCTACGTCGACGACCTGGACAAGGCGATCCCCTTCTACGAGGGACTGGCCGGCGGCGAGGCCCTCCGTTTCGAACGCGGTGGCGTCGAAGTCGCCGCCGTCGGCTGCTTCCTGCTGATGAGCGGGCCCGAGTCCCAGCTCGAGGTGCTGCGCAAGGTGGCCGCGACCATCGCCGTGACGGACGTCGAGGAGACGCACCGGGTCCTCGGCTCACTGGGCGCGGACATCATCGCCGGCCCGGTCGCCACGCCCGCGGGCCGCAACCTGATCGCCCGGCACCCGGACGGGACGATCTACGAGTACGTGGACCGGCGGCAGCAGTAGGCGGGTCCGGGCGGGTCCGGGGACGGCGGAACGGACGTCGTGGCTCACGGATAACCGCTGGGCGCGGCGCCGCGGCGGGCTTAGGGTCGGGCGGTCGGCCCGCGCATGGAGGCGACGGCCGAGACGACGGAGGAGAGCGGCACGTGAGTGAGCAGTCCGTGGCTGAGCAGCACACCTACCGGGTGATCGTCCGGGGCACCTGGGACGGTCTGGCCGAGGAGGCCCGTGCCCGGTTGCTGGCCGAGGCGGGCGAGCACGGGATGGCGAGCATGCGGTTCACCGAGGAGGGATCGCTGTCCTACGAGCCCGCGCCGCTCAAGCACTTCTCCATGCGTTACGTGGTGGTGTCGGACGCGGCGGACGGCGAGGAGATGGCGGGCGCGATCGCGGAGGACCGGGCGGAGGTCGCGCTGCGCGGCCTCGGCTACGGGTTCCGCGATCTGCGGTCCACGGTGACGGACCTGGACACGATGAAGGTCAACCGGAAGTCACGGACTCGGCGGTGATGGCCCAGCGCTGGTGGTCCCGCCAGTCGCCGTCGATGTAGAGCATCCGCGGCGAGAAGCCCTCCAGGCGAAACCCGCAGGCGCGGGCCAGCGCGATCGAGGCGGCGTTGCCCGGCTGGACGTTGATCTCCAGTCGGTGCAGCCGCATCGGCCCGAAGGCGTACCGCACCACGAGGTCCAGCCCTTCGCGCATCAGCCCGCGGCCCGCCGCGTGCGCGAAGGCGCCGTAGCCGAGCGCACCGCTGAGGAACCCGCCCTCGACGATGTTGTTGATGTTCACGAACCCGGCGATGGAGCCGCCGGGCGTGCTCCCGGAGGCCGGGTCCGGGTCCTTCTCGCACACCAGGAACCCCGCCTTGGTGCGGTCCTCGATCAACCGGCCCGCGTAGGCCTCGTACGCCTGGACGCTGTCCGGCGGGAAGAGCCAGGGGTGGTGCAGGTCCTTGCTCTCCCGGGCCCGGGCGGTGAACTCGGCGGCGTCGTCGTGGGTGAAGTGCCGGATGCCCACGCGCGGGCCCTCGGCGAGGTGGCGGGGCGGGATGTGCGGCATGCGGGTCAGCCTACGTCGGTCAGCGCAGCGCGGGACGGTCGAGGGTCAAAGTACCCGTGTCCGCGTCGAATTGCGCCGGTATGCCGAACGGGACGGTCAGCGCGCCCTCGCAGTGCCCGAACCCGGCGTGCTCGGCGACCGGCACGCCGAGGCCGCCGAGCCGGTCGGCCAGCAGGGGCCGCAGCCGTTCGTAGGGGCCGCACTCCTCCCAGGAGCCGAGCAGCACCCCGGCGACCCCGTCGAGCCACCCGGCGCGCAGCAACTGCGTGAGGCAGCGGTCGACGCGGTACGCCTCCTCCCCCACGTCCTCCAGGCACAGCAGCCCGCCGCGCGCCGAGGGACGGGCGTGCGGGGTGCCGAGTTCGGCGGCGAGCAGGGTCAGGCAGCCGCCCAGGGTGACGCCCCGGGCCCGGCCGGGCACCAGCGGCGTGCCGCCGGAGGCGATCTCGCGGACCGTCTCCGGGGCGAACAGGGTGGCCTTCAGGTGCTCCTGCGCCCGCGTGTTCTTGACGAAGTCGGCCCCGGCCGCCATCGGCCCGTGGAGGGTGGCCAGGCCGAGGCGGGTGGCGAACGCCTCGTGCAGCGCGGTGATGTCGCTGAAGCCGACGAACACCTTGGGTCCGGCCGCGCGCATCGCCTCCCAGTCGAGCAGGTCGGCCATGCGCTGGGCGCCGTAGCCGCCGCGGGCGCACAGCACCGCGTCCACGGACGGGTCGCACCAGGCGGCCTGGAGGTCGGCGGCCCGGTGGGCGTCGGTGCCCGCGAGGTAGTCGAAGGTGCCGTGCCGGTCCAGCACGTGCGGCGCCAGGACCGGGTCGAGGTCCCAGCCGCGGAGCACGTCCAGGCCCGCCTGGACCCGCTCCTCGGGCACCGGCCCGCTGGGCGCGACGACGGCCACCCGGGCACCGGCGGCGAGCCGGGCCGGCCGGGCCAGCTCCCGCACCCGGCTCACCGGTTCAGCTCCAGGGCGGGGACACCGGGCGGGGTGAGCCCGAAGACCTGTGCGTACAGCGAGAGTTCGGCCTCCAGTGCGCGCACCATGGTCTCCGCCCGGCGGAATCCGTGCCCCTCGCCCTCGAAGGTGAGGTAGGCGTGCGGCACCCCGCGGCCCGCCATGCGGTCCAGGAACCGCTCGCACTGAACGGGCGGGCAGATCACGTCGTCCAGGCCCTGGAGCAGCAGGAACGGGGCGGTGACGTGCTCGGCGTGCTCGGCGGGCGACCGTTCGGTGTAGCGGCCGGGGACCTCGGCGTACGGGCCGATCAGGCTCTCCAGGTACTGCGACTCGAAGTCGTGGGTCTCCCCGGTGCCCCAGCCGGTCAGGTCGAGGATCGGGTAGAGGATCGTGCCGCAGGCGTAGACGTCGGTGGTGGCCAGCGACGCGGCGGAGGTCCAGCCGCCCGCGCTGCCGCCGCGCACGGCGAGCCGCTCCGGGTCGGCGGTGCCTTCCCGGGCGAGGGCCAGGGCGACGGCCGCGCAGTCCTCGACGTCGACGACGCCCCACTGCCCGCGCAGCCGGTTGCGGTACTCCCGTCCGTACCCGGTCGAGCCCCCGTAGTTGACCTCGGCGACGCCGATGCCGCGGGAGGTGAAGTAGGCGATCTCCAGGTCCAGGACGAGCGGGGAGCGGCTGGTGGGGCCGCCGTGCGCCCAGATGACGTACGGCGGCCGTTCGCCGTCCGGGGCCCGGCAGACGGGGTTGTGCGGCGGGTAGAGGTGGGTGTGGATCTCGCGTCCGCCCGGACCCGGGAAGGTGCGGATCTGCGGCTTCGGGTAGTACGCCGGGTCGGTGGCGTCCTCGTGCGGGGCGCCGATCACGCGAGCGCGGCCGGTGCGGGTGTCCAGCTCGACGACCTCGTAGCCGCTGTGCGCGCCGGCACCGACGCCCGCGACCCGCTCGCCGTGCACGGCGAGGGCCGGCGCGAACTCGGTCCAGGGGCCCGCCGCGTCGACGACCTCGCCGGTCTCGGGGTCGAGTATGCCGAGGGCGGCGGCGCCACGGCCGTGCAGGACGGCGATCAGGCCGCTGTCCAGGGGCGCGAACCAGCGCTGTCCGAGCTTCCACAGCGGACCGCCGAACTCCTCCTCGCGGGCGCACAGGGGCTGCCCGTCGCGGTAGAGGTTCCACCAGCCGGTGCGGTCGGAGGAGTACAGCAGGGTGCCGTCCGGTGCCCAGTCGGCCTGGGCGATCGACTCCTCGGGCCCGCCCGCGACGGTCCGGGGGTCCCGGAACACGCCCTCGGGGCCGACCTCGGCGACGATCAGCTCGGTGCCGTCCCAGGGCATGCGGGGGTGGTCCCAGGCGAGCCAGGCGGCGCGGCTCCCGTCGGGGGAGAGACGGGGCCCGGTGACGAAGCGCTGCCGTTCGGGGGCGAGTTCACGCACCGCGCCCCGGTCGTCGGCCGCCGAGCCGTCCAGCGGCACCGCCACGGGCACGCGGCGCACGTCGGTGGGGCCCTCGCCGGTGAACTCCTCCAGGACGCACCAGACTTCGCCGCGTCCGGGGCGCGGGTCGGGTTCGATCCAGCGCAGTCCGCCGCCCACCGTGGACAGCGGAGTCAGCGGGCGCGGTGCGCCGCCGCCCGGGGTGAAGGCGTACAGCCGCTGGTCGGAGAAGTTCACGAAGACCACGAGCGGGCCGGTGTCGGTGGTGGCCGCGCCCCAGGGCCGGCCGCCGTACTCGATGACGCGGCTGCGTACGTTCCACGGCGCGGGCAGCAGCGACTCCTCGGTGCCGTCGGTGTGCCGCCGCACCAGGGTGCGCCGCCCGCCCTCGGCGGGCCGGGGCGCGGTCCACCACACCTCGTCCGCGACGAAGCCGACGTCGTCGGGCCGTCCGTCGTGCGCGGCGGCGAGGGCCGCGTCGACGGGCGAGGGCCACGATCCGTACGAAAGAGTCCGCACTGACTCCTCCAGTTCCACTTCTCCTCCAGCTCCTTGTCGCGGGGGCGGCTCCGGGTCCCGCCGGACGCGGGGTTCCGGCCGCCGGTTCCGGGTCCCTAGGCCGTACGCAGGAATCGGTCCAGGACGCGGACCCCGAAGTGCAGCGCCTCGACGGGGACCCGTTCGTCCACGCCGTGGAAGAGGGCCTGGTAGTCGAAGCCCTCGGGCAGCTTCAGCGGGGCGAAGCCGTAGCCCGTGATGCCGAGTCGCGAGAACTGCTTGGCGTCCGTGCCCCCGGACATGCAGTACGGCACGACGTGCCCCTCGGGCGCGAACTCCCGGACCGCCGCGCTCATCCGGGCGTAGGTCGGCGAGTCGACCGGTGCCTGGAGGGCCACCTCGTGGTGGGCGAACTCCCACTCCACATCCGGTCCGGTGAGCCGGTCGAGGGTGCTGCGGAGCTCGTCCTCGCCGCCGTGCAGGAACCGTCCGTCGACATGGGCGACGGCCTCTCCCGGGATGACATTGACCTTGTAACCGGCGTCCAGCATGGTCGGGTTGGCGCTGTTGCGGACGGTGGACTCGACCAGTTGTCCGGCCGGGCCGAGCTTGTCGA
The DNA here is from genome assembly GCF_000721365.1 of Streptomyces sp. NRRL F-5650. Lineage (NCBI taxonomy): Bacteria > Bacillati > Actinomycetota > Actinomycetes > Kitasatosporales > Streptomycetaceae > Streptomyces > Streptomyces sp. NRRL F-5650. Next base: position 70,864 of record NZ_JOGV01000018.1, read on the forward strand.
GCAGCGCGTCGACGTCGCTCAGGTCGGCCTCGATGCCGTAGACGGCGGCGATCTCGGTCAGGGCGGCGCGCACGGTCGGCGTCAGGCGCAGCGGCCACTCGTGGCCGCCGATACGGGTGATCGCGGCGGCGAGCCGGGTGACCGCGTTCTCCCGGTTCACCTTGGATCCGTGCCCGGCGCGTCCGCGTGCGGTGAGCTTGAGCCAGCCCGTGCCGCGCTCGCCGGCGGCGATGGGGTAGAACTGCCGCCCGGCCCCGTCGTGGAAGGTGAACGCGCCGGACTCGCTGACGCCCTCGGTGCAGCCCTCGAAGAGCGCCGCGTGCCGGTCGGCGAGGAAGCCGGAGCCGTCCTCGGCGCTGGCCTCCTCGTCCGCGGTGAACGCGATCACCACGTCCCGCCGGGGCCGCACCCCCTGCCGGGCCCAGTCGCGGACGACCGCGAGGATCATCGCGTCCATGTTCTTCATGTCGACCGCGCCGCGCCCCCACACGACCCCGTCGCGGATCTCCCCGGAGAAGGGGTGCACGCTCCAGTCGGCGGCCTCGGCGGGGACCACGTCCAGGTGACCGTGGACCAGCAGCGCGTCGGCCGACGGATCGGTGCCCTCGATGCGGGCCACGACGTTGGTGCGGCCCTCGGTCCGCTCCAGCAGCGTCGGCTCGATCCCGGCCTCGGCGAGCCGCGCGGCGGCGTACTCGGCGGCCGGCCGCTCCCGGCAGTCGCCGCCGCCCCGGTTGGTGGTGTCGATCCGGATCAGCTCGGAGGTGAACCGGACGACCTCGTCCAGTGCCTGCCCGCCGGTCCGGGCTGCGGTGCCCGTGTGCTCAGCCATACTGCTCCTCCACCGCGGCCGAGACGATCGTGGTGACCGCCTTGAACGTCCGGATCGCCTCGAACATCGTGTCGTGGGTGTACGCCACCTTGCGCTCCCCGACCTGCGCCACCCCGGGCACGACGGTCGAGGCCGCGGCGAGGTGCTCGGCGTCGAACTCCAGGGCCAGGGTGAAGGGCCCGTCGCTCACCGGCTCGTGCCGCACCGCGAGCGCCGTCGCGTCCTTGGCGGCGGCCCGGATGTCGGCGGCGGTCCTGGCCGGCGTGCGGCACACGGCCGCGTACCGCGACACGTGGTCCTTGACGGCGACCTTCCGCGCCTCCGGCGCGTATCCGAGGGCGTCCTCGCAGGCCACGTCGTCCCCGGTGACCAGCACCACCGGCACCCCGTACTCGGCGACCACGTGTGCGTTGAGCAGACCCTCGCTGGCGCGTACGTCGTTCAGCCAGACGCCGGTGAGCTGGTTGGCGAGGTAGGTGTGGGCGAGGACGCCCTCCATGCCGGCACCCGCGTGGTATCCGACGAACGCGATGCCGTCCACGTCCCCGTGCTGGACGCCCTCCACCATGGACAGCGCCTTGTGCCGGCCGGTGAGCATCTCGGTCCGCTCGTCGAGCCGCTCCAGCAGCAGGTTGCGCATGCTCCAGTGCGCCTCGTTGACCAGGACGTCGTCGGCGCCGCCGTCGAAGAATCCCAGCACGGCCGCGTTCACGTCCGAGGTGAACATCGACCGGCACCGCTCCCACTGCGGGGTCCCCGGCAGCACGTCGGCCGGCCAGGTGACACCGGTGGCGCCTTCCATGTCGGCACTGATGAGGATCTTCATGTGGCGTCACGTTACGCGGTCCCGCCGAGCCTCAGCCAGGCCTGTGGACAACTCTCACCGGTCCAGACCAGTGGTCCGTCGGCGCTGGTCAGGCGCCGCCTCACGCACTCCGGCCCGCCACCACCCAGGTCGACGGCAGCTCGATCCGGGTGCCGTCCGGCGTGTACTCCGTGGTGGTCAGCGGGAGTTCGCCGTTCGCCAGCACGGTGAGGCCCGCCGCGCGCAGGTACTCCGGCACCGCTTCGTCGGGCACGGCGGCTGGTGTCAGACCGTGGCGGAGGACGGGGGCGACCTTCGCGGGCGGCCCGGCGGGGCCCGCGGCCAGTTCCGCCAGGACGGTCCTGGCCGCGGGGGACGGCTCCACCAGGAAGAGGCGGCCGTGGTCGCCGAGGAGCACGGCGAGGGCGTCGGCCAGGGACCGGCGGTCGTCGGGCTCGCACTGGTGCAGCACGCCGCGGACGTAGAGGTTGGCGTCCCCCAGCTCGGCGTGCAGGGCCTCCGCCTCGGCCTTGTCGGCGGCGTCGACCTGCCGGTAGGCGGCGGTCCCGGCCGGGTCGGCACGGCGGGCGTGTTCGAGGGCGGCGGCGGACAGGTCGGCGCCGACGACGTGGGGGAAGCGTTCGGCGAGGTAGCGGGTCTGGGTTCCGTTGCCGCAGCCCAGGTCGATCAACGGCAGGGCCGGGTCGGTCAGGTGGGGTTCGAAGTGGGCCAGGTGGCGCCCGGCGGTCAGGGGCGGCTCCGCGTCCCAGAACACCGTCCCTTGGTCCCCCTCGACCTCGTTCCAGAAGCCCTCCCAGGCGTCCCGGTACCGACTCGTCACGCTCATGCCCACTCCCCGGTGCGACGACGCAGGGCCCGTCGGGGACGACGGGCCCGTACGGTGTACCGCGCCCGGCGCACGGCCACAAGCGCCGGGCGCATTCCTTCACCGGTCGTCCGCGCCGGAGGAGCGGTGAAGGAATGCGCCCGCGGGTCCGCACCGGCGGCGCTCGGCGGGCCGGGCCGGTGCGGACCGGGCCGGTGCCGACCGGGCGGCGGTGGCCGTTCTCAGTCCTCGTGTCCGAGCTGCAGGTCGCGCTCGGTGCGCCCGCCGCCCGCCACTTGGAGGACGGTCGCGACGGGCGGGTATCCGGCCGCGATGACGGTGTACTCGCCGGACGACAGGTCGACGAACCGGAAGGTGCCGTCGGGCCCGGTGGTCAGGGTGTCCACCACGTTGCCCGCGGCGTCCAGCAGCGTGACGCGCGCATCCTCGACGACCCGGCCGCCACTGGCACGTACGGTGCCGCGCAGCACGGCGCCGCCGGCCAGTTCGACGTCCTGGCGGGTCTCCCGGGCGGCCTGGACGCTGACCGGCAGCGCGGCCGGGCGGAAGGCGGGGGCGCTGGCGGCGAGGGTGTACTCGCCCGCCACCAGCTCGGTGATGACGTAGCCGCCCTCCCGGCCGCTGCGGGTGGTGGCGACGACCTCGCCGTGGACGTTGGTGAGGGTGACGGTCGCGTCGCGCACGGGGCTGCCGTCGGCGGTCATGACGCTGCCGGCCAGGCGCCCGGCTCCGCCGAGGACCACGTCCAGTTCCACCGGGCGTTCGCCGACGGTCACGGAGACCGCCTGCGGCTGGTGGCCGCCGGCCGCGGCGATCAGGACGTACGCGCCGGAGCCGGGGGTGGCCAGCGCGTACCGTCCGTCGTCGCCGCTGGCGCCCCGGCCGATCTGCTGTCCGCCGACGTCGATGAGCGTGAGCGCCGCGCGGGGCACGACGGTTCCGTCGGGGTGCTGCACCGTGCCGCAGACGGGGATGCCGCCCGCGTAGGGCGACCGGGCCGGGGGGACCTGGGTGGCGGCGGGCTGCGCCTGCTGGGCGTACTGCGGCTGCTGGGCGGTCTCCGGCTCGGTGACGGGGGCGTTGTGGGACACCAGGGGTTTCTCCTTGAGGAAGAGGGCGATGAGGAGCCCGAGGACGAGCACCGGCACCAGGTAGAGGAAGATCCGCGGCATGGCGTCGGCGTACGCCCCGATGTAGGCGTCGCGCAGCGCCGGGGGCAGGGAGTGGACGAGCTGGGGGGTGATGGCCTCGGCGTCGGGGAGGTGGTCCCCCGTCGAGGCCGGGATCCGGTCGGCCAGGGCGTCGGTGAGCCGGCCCGCGAAGAGCGTGCCGAAGACGGCCGCCCCGACGCTGCCGCCGATCTGCCGGAAGTAGTTGTTGGCGCTGGTGGCCGTGCCGAGGTCGGTGGGGCGCACGGAGTTCTGGACGGCGAGGACGAGGACGGGCATCACCATGCCGATGCCGGCGCCGAGGACGGCCATCCAGATGCTGTAGTGCAGCCGGGGCGTGTCGGTGCCGAGGCGGGAGAGCAGCCACATGCCGACGACGGACAGCGCGCTGCCGAGGATCGGGTGGACGCGGTAGTGGCCGGTGCGGCTGATGAGCTGTCCGGAAATGATCGAGGCGGCGACGACGCCGCCCATCATCGGCAGCATCAGCAGGCCGGACTCGGTGGCGCTGGCGCCGTCGACCATCTGGAGGAAGGTCGGCAGATAGCTGGCGGCGCCGAACAGGGCGACACCGATGACGAGTCCGACCAGGGCGGTGACGTTGAAGATGGAGTCCCGGAACAGGCGCAGCGGGATCAGCGGTTCGGGGGCGAAGCGCTCGGCGACCAGGAAGAGCAGGGTGGTGCCGACCGCCCCGGCGGCGAGGCCGAGGATCGTCCTCGACCCCCACGCGTACTCGGTCCCGCCCCAACTGGTGAGCAGCACCAGGCAGGTGGAGGCGGCGGCGAGCAACAGGGCGCCGAGGACGTCGAGGCGGGGCTTGACCCGTGGCCTGGGCAGCTTGAGGACGACGGCGACGACGGCCATGGTGACCAGGCCGAAGGGCACGTTGATGTAGAAGCACCAGCGCCAGGAGAGGTGGTCGGTGAAGTAGCCGCCCAGCAACGGGCCCGCGACCGAGGCGAGTCCGAAGGCCGCGCCGATCAGCCCCATGAAGCGGCCGCGCTCGCGGGGCGGCACGATGTCCGCGATGATCGCCTGCACGCCGATCATCAGGCCGCCCGCGCCGACTCCCTGCACCGCGCGGAAGGCGATCAGTTGGTCCATGCTCTGCGCGCGTCCGGCGAGCGCGGAGCCGACGACGAAGACCAGAATGGCGAACTGGAAGACGCCCTTGCGTCCGAAGAGGTCACCGAGCTTGCCGTAGATCGGCAGCCCGACGGTGGAGGTGAGCAGGTAGGCGGTGATCGCCCAGGACATCTTGTCCAGGCCGTGCAGCTCACCCACGATCTTCGGCAGCGCCGTGGCGACGATCATCTGCTCCAGCGCCGCCAGCAGCAGCGCCAGCATCAGCCCGACGAAAACCAGCCGCACCCGGCGCGGGCTCAGCCCGGCGACCGGCTCCCGCTCTTCCGGGGCCCGGTCCGGCTCGGGGCCCGGCCCTGCGGCCGGGGGCCCGGGTGGCGCCTGGTCGGCGACGACCGGCCCGTCCTGCACCGGATCCTGCACCAGAGTGATCCCGCCCACGTACCGCTCCCCTCGTCACACCTGCTCACATTTGCCACCTGAGGCGACAACTGCGAACAAGTGCGACGAGTTACGGACGTACCGCAGGTTCGCTTGGAGATCACTCGAACCGGTGAGGCGCCCAACAGGCGCCGCACGCTTGCCCCTTGGCTACTTCTCGACCTCGGCGGCGAGCTTGGTGAGCATCGCGTCGTAGATCCGGGCGAGGCCCTTGGGTGCGAAGGTCTTCTCGAAGAAGCCGCCGACACCGCCCGCGCCCTGCCAGGTGGTGACCACGACGACCCGGGACCTGCCCTCGCCCGCCGGGGTGACCCGCCAGGTGGTGACCATGGAGGAGTTGCGGTCCTTCTCGACCAGCTCGCCGTCGGTGGGCTCGGTGACCTCCAACAGGCAGTCACGGACGCGCTTGCTGGTGGCCTGCAGCTTCCAGTGCACGAGGGTGCCCTCACCGTCGCCGCCCTCGCGGACCTCGTACTCGCTGAAGTGCTCGGGGAGCAGCTTCTCGCGGGTGCCGCTGTAGTCGGCGAGGGTGTCGAACACCGTCTCCGCGTCCGCCGCGACGATCCGCTCCGTCGTCGCCTCGACCTGCGCCATCGGGTTCCTCCAGGGCCTGGTTCTCGGGTTCGGGGCAAGCCAACCACCCCGCCGCGCGGCCACCAAATCGGGGGGCGTGAAGCGGCCCCGCGCGACGCGTCCGCACGATCAAGGGAACAAGTGTTCTATTGTGTCGGCCAGTACTGCCGGAGGAGGCCGCGATGCGCCGGGAGAACCTCACGGACGCCGACCACGCCCGGGCGGCGCACACCTCGCCCGGCGGCGCACATCGCGCCCGAGTGGCCGGTCAGCCCCCGCCGGGGGTGCACGCACGCGTGCGTGCACCGCACTGCACGACCCTATTGAGCCCCGGGAGGGCCGATGCTCAGCACTCCGAACGCGGACAAGGCCTGGAAGGGCATGACGAGGTCGTTCCCGACCCCGGACGCGCCAGGCCGGTCTGCCGCCCCGAACAAGGCAGAGAGGACGGCCTTCGCCGTGCTGCTGCACGGACCGGCCACGCGCTCGGGCGACGCCGTCGCGAGTCAGTGGCTGCTGCTGCGCAACCGCACAGCGAAGCGCCTGTGACTGTCGGCGGTCACGAAGTCCCCAGCTCGGGTGCCTCACTTGTCACGCACTTCCCCGGCGTCACGATCACGTAATTCCGCCTGGGGATCGTGAGTGCGGTCCGCGGGACCTCACCGTAGAGCTGTTCGAGGTGCTGGGAGAGGATCAGGACTGGCAGTCCCGGCATCTCGCGGCGCGCCACGGTGACCACGTTCATGTGGGTCGGGGCCGCTCTGCTCCCGATCGTCGCCCTCTGGTCCACCGGCTGGCCGCCTCCGCCGCCCGCGGATCCCGCCGTGCCTTCGAGCGCGTCCGCGCCGTCACCGCCGTCATGCCCATCGCGATCATAGGCATCGACCGGCATCGACCTACTGCCCGGCGTCTGCCCGCCCTGGTACGCCGCTGTGCAGGCCGTCCGCATGCTGCCCGTCATCCGCGTGGCCCTCCTCACCCGCTTCTCCGTACTCCGCACCGCCTTCTCCGAGACTTACTGACCAACAACCCCGCTCCCGGCGGCCCTTCCCTGCTCCAGAGCTCGCCGAGCAGCAGGGACAAGCGCAGGCACGGGTTCGTCCGCCCCGACGTGCTCGTCCTCAATGATTCCGCGATGCGCCGGCTCACCGCGCCCGAGGCCGACGACCTCTACGGTCTCGTCTCCGGGCGGCAAGGCAGGTCGCTGATCCTGACCAGCAACGGGGCGCCGAGCGACTGGTATCCGCTGTTCCCGAACCCTGTCGTCGCGAAGTCCCTGCTGGACCGGCTCATCAACACCGGCCATCCCAGGATCCGCCGGCCTTCCGGCTCGGGTGCCGGCGAACTGGCAGCTCGTCTCCCCTCGATCCTGCTCCCACGACGACGCTCGTGGAGCTGGCGTCCACGGACGCCACGGGCCGGTTCGCTGATCAAAAGCTCATCAAAAAATCCGGTGTGCCCCTGGGGAGCCAGGGGCACACCGGACCCGACGCGTCGATGCGGTCGCTCAGTCCACGACCCAGCCGCGCTTGCGCACCAGGTCGATGACGCAGGACCTGACTTCCTTGAGCTGATCGACCGTAAGGCTGCCGTCGCTGTTCAGCAGCGCTTCGGTGAGATCGATGCGGAACTCCTCGACGGAGTGCAGCTCGACATGCTCGTCCGTGCCGTCCGCCGCGTACTGCGTGGGCAGAGACGGAGCGGGGGCGAGAGCGGAAGCGGGGGCGGGAGCGGCGGCCGCGGTTGCGCGTTCGACCGGCCGGCTCGACGAAGATTTCCGGATGAGGCGAATCTCGGACGCCTTCAGCCCTTTGTCGCCTTGCTCCATCGAGAATTCGACGTCGCTTCCCGCCTGGTACAGGAACTTCTCATCGAGCAAGTCATTGGCGTGCATGAAAACATCCTCGCCCCCTTCCCTGGGGCGGATGAAACCGTAACCACGGATCTCGTCGAACCGCACGACCTTACCCACCGTCAACACACCGCACCTCCACGCAAACAGCCAAACAGCCAAACAGCAATACGGGTAACTCTCTTCGAATACCCGGCCGAGATCCTACCCAGTCCCCCTCACGCGTACGAGACCGCGCTGGCAAAACTGCGGGCGATCACCGGATTTCAGGGGTGGCACCCCTCCTGCGCGGGGGTGGGTCGGCGTACTGAGTAGGGGTCAGGGACGCTCCCTTGGTCGGCACCGTGGTCAGGAAGCGCTCCGCGGCCTCGAACTCCCGGATCGGCGGCCGGACGAAGTCGCTGCCGAGGTCCAGCCGATGCCCTGCTCCCACGCCGGCCGAGACCGACACCCCCACGGGCACGGGCCACGGGCCACGGGCCACGGGCGGCATTGGAGCGCATCTCGCGGCCCAACCGGGTCAAGTTTCGGCGGCCCGCGTTCTTCCGAAGCCGCTCCCCGGGACGATCCGGCGAGGACCGCGACCCGCGAGGACCGCGGCCACTCCGTCCTGCGAGTCCTGGGAGAACGCCATGAGACAACGCGCAGCCGTGCTGTGCGGCGCCGCCGTCATCGCCGCCGGGACCGTCACGGCCGTCCCCGCCGAGGCGAGTCCCCCGCCGTACACCCCGACCGCGCCTGCCGCGGGCCTGCACTGGAAGAAGTGCGCCACGGACGACTACCCGACGCTCCAGTGCGCCTCCCTGGAGGTCCCCCTCGACCACGCGCGTCCGCGCGGGAGGCGGATCACGCTGGCCCTCTCCCGCGTGCCGCACACCGCCGACACGTTCCAGGGCCCCCTGCTGGTGAACCCCGGTGGCCCCGGCGGCAGCGGGCTGAGTCTCGCCGGGTTCGTGGCGTCCTCGCTGCCGGCCGAGGTGGCCGCCCAGTACGACGTCGTCGGTTTCGACCCGCGCGGGGTCGGCAGGAGCAGTCCGGCACTGAACTGCCTGCCGGGGCACTTCGACCCCGTGCGCCCCGACTCCCTGCCGGACACGCCCGACGCCGAGCGGGCCAACCTCAAGCGCGCCGAGTCCTTCGCCGACGCCTGCGGCGACAAGTACGCGGACGTCCTGCCGTACATCGACACGGTGAGCACCGCGCGGGACGTGGACGCGATCCGCGCGGCGCTCGGTGCCGAGAAGCTCAACTACTTCGGCTACTCGTACGGCACCTATCTCGGCGCCGTCTACGCCAAGCTCTATCCGCAGCGGGTACGGCGGCTGGTCCTGGACTCCGTCGTCGGCCCGGACGACGTCTGGTACGACGCCAACCTCGCCCAGGACCTCGCCTTCAACGACCGCCACCGCGCGTTCCTGGCCTGGATCGCGGGGCACGACACGGCGTACGGGCTGGGCACCGACCCGGAGCGGGTCGAGACCGCGTGGTACGCCATGCGGGCGGCGCTGGCGAAGAAGCCCGCGGGAGGGAAGGTCGGCGCCGCCGAGCTGGAGGACACGTACATGCCCGGCGGCTACTACAACGGCTACTGGCCCTACCTGGCCGAGGCGTTCGCCGCGTACGTCAACGACAAGGACGGCGGCCCGCTCGTCGAGGCGTACGAGGACTTCGGCGCCCTGGACGCCTCCGGGGACAACGGGTACAGCGTCTACACCGCCGTCGAGTGCCGGGACGCGAGCTGGCCGCGGGGCTGGGACGAGTGGCGCGACGACAACTGGGGCCTGTACGAGAAGGCGCCCTTCATGGTGTGGAACAACGCCTGGTACAACGCACCGTGCGCCTTCTGGCCCACGAAGTCCCGGCAGCCGGTGGACGTCGCCAACGGCGAACTGCCCCCGGCACTGCTGTTCCAGGCGACGGGCGACGCGGCCACCCCGTACGAGGGCGGCGTCGCCGCGCACCGCCTGCTGCGCCGCTCCGGCCTCGTCGTCGAGGAGGGCGGCGGCAACCACGGCATCACGCTGAGCGGCAACGACTGCCTGGACGAGCACCTCGCCGCCTACTTGGCCGACGGCACCGTGCCGCACGGCGACGGCGACGGCGGCGACGCGGACGCGGTGTGCCCGGCACTGCCGGACCCGGAGCCGCTGAAGTCGAAGGCGGCCTCGACCTCGTCGCGCGGCTCCACCCTGCACGGACTGCTCGGCTTCCGCGGCTAGCGTCCGTTCCGCGCACCCCGTCGGGGGCGTTGTCAGTGCCGTGGTCCACGATGGACGCATGAGTGAGCTGACCAGGATCCCCGCCCCCGAGGGCGTCGCGCCCGCCGCGCAGTACACCCATGTCGTTCTCGGCACCGGGCGGTTCGTGGCCGTCTCGGGCCAGCTCGCCCTGGACGAGGACGGCAAGGTCGTCGGCGAGGGCGACCCCGCGGCCCAGGCCCGCCAGGTCTTCGAGAACCTGCGCCGGTGCCTGGCCTCGGCCGGTGCGGCCTTCGACGACGTGGTGAAGCTGACCTTCTTCGTCACGGACATGGCGCACATGGCCGCGATCCGCGCGGCCCGCGCCGAGCACATACCGGACGACCGGCTGCCGGCCGCCTCGGCGGTGCAGGTGGGCGCGCTGGTGCGGCCGGAGTTCCTCATGGAGATCGAGGCGTTCGCGGTCGTGGCGCCATGAGCGGCCCCTCGGCGCCGGAGCCGGTGCCGGAGCCGGTGCGGGTGCGGGAGATGGCCCTGGCGGACTGCGAGCGCGTGTCCCGGATACGCGTCCGCGGCTGGCAGACCGCGTACCGGGGCCTGGTGCCGCAGCGCCACCTGGACGCGATGGACCCGGCGGCCGACGCCGAGCGGCGCCGCGCCCTGTTCGCCTCGGCCGCGCGGGACGTGGTGAACCTGGTCGCCGAGGACGACGGCGGCGAGGTCGTCGGCTGGGCCTGCCACGGCCCCTACCGGGACGGCGAGGTGCGCACCGCGGACGCCGAGCTGTACGCGCTCTACGTCGACGACGGACGGCTCGGCACCGGCATCGGGCGGGCCCTGCTCCGGGAGTCGGTGCGCCGGTGCGAGAGGGCCGGGCACGCGCGCATGCTCCTGTGGGTGCTCAAGGGCAACGCCCGCGCCCGGCGCTTCTACGAGCGGGCGGGGTTCGGCCCCGACGGCGCGGAGGAGCCCTTCGAGGTGGACGGCGTCGCGGTGCCGGAGGTGCGGTACGCGCGCCCACTGGACGGCTGACGGGGAGTCAGTGCACCACTGCCGGGCGGGGTTTCGTCACCGCTGCCCTGGGATGCGCCCGAGGGCCCGCACCGCCGCCTCGGCGAGCGCCGGGTGGGCGAGGGCCTCCTTCAGGACGGGGACGGCACGGTCGTCGCCGAGGGCGCCGAGTCCCTCGACGCAGGCGAGCGCGACACGCCGGTACGGATCGTGCGGGCGCAGCCTCCTGCGCAGCGTGGTGATCAGCGCGGGCACCGCTTCCGGCGCCCGCAGTGCGACCAGCAGCCGCACCGGGTGCAGGGCGTAGGCGACGCGCAGCTCGTTGGTGGCGAGCGCCGCGGCGGCGCGGGCGGTGCGCGGGTCGCCGAGGCGGGCCAGGGCGTGGGCGGCCGAGGCGCAGCGCGGCGGGTCGCGGTGGTTCAGCAGCAGCACGAGCGACTCGAAGGCCCGCCGGTCCCCCGCCACGCCCAGCTTGAAGGCGGCCAGTTCCCGGGCCCACAGCGGGTGTCCCGGCTCAGTGAGCACCCCGGCCAGCTCGTCGTGGTCCGCGGTCGCCACGAGGCGGTCGTACTGCGCCGGGGCACCCGGGGCGCCGGACGCGGCCGACTCGGCCCGTAAACGCTCCGTGAGCACGCGCAACTCTTCGTCCATGCCAACGAGGTTAGGCGCGTCACTCCGCCCGTGGGACCTACATCACGAACACCGGGGGCTGGCGCGCTCGTTACCCGCGGGTTAACCTCAGACGAGCGGGTCATCCACTCGCAGCACCTCCTCACGGTGGTCTGGTGACGCAACCACCGCGAGAGCAGACGGTCCGGTCCCTCGGGTACCGGATCAGGACCCGGCCCCGGGACAGGGCCGGTCACAGGCCGCCGGGCGGGCGTGTGCGCCCTCCGCGACGGCACCGGGCGTGTGCGCCGTTCCAGCCTGGCAACACCCGCACCCCTTCCTTTCCCACGCACCCGGTGCGCCGTGCCGCGCACCGGGGCGCGTTTCCGTCGTCACCCCTCATTCCTGGAGTCCCGCGATGGCCACTCCCGTGTCCGACACCCCCCTGTCCCCGCTGTCCCCGCTGCGGACCGTCGCCGTCGTCGGCCTCGGCACCATGGGCACCGGCATCGCCGAGGTCCTGGCCGTGGCCGGCCGCGACGTCATCGGCATCGACGTCGGCGAGGCCCAGGCCGTCGCGGCCGTCGCCGCGCTGGAGTCCTCCACCGCCCGGGCCGTCGAGCGCGGGCGCCTGACCGGTGAGGAGCGCGACGCCGCCCTGGGCCGCGTCCGCGTCTCCACCGACCTGCGGGCCGCCGCCGACGCCGACCTGGTGATCGAGGTGACCCCGGAGTCGTACGAGATCAAGCAGCGGGTCTTCCGGGAGCTGGACGGGATCGTGCGCCCGGAGGCGGTCCTGGCGACCGGCACCAACGCGCTGTCCGTCACGCGCCTGGCCGCCGACTCGGCCCGCCCGGAGCGGGTCCTCGGCCTGCACTTCTTCAACCCCGCACCGGCGATGAAGCTGGTGGAGGTCGTCTCCTCGGTGCTGACCGCGCCGGCCGCCGTCACCGCCGTCACCGACCTGGCCCTGGACCTCGGCAAGGAGCCGGTCGCGGTCGGGGACCGGCCCGGTTTCGTCGCGGACGGGCTGCTGTTCGGCTACCTCAACCAGGCCGCCGCGATGTACGAGGCGAACTACGCCTCCCGCGAGGACATCGACGCGGCGATGAAGCTGGGCTGCGGCCTGCCGATGGGCCCCCTGGCCCTGCTCGACCTGGTGGGGGTGGACACCGCGCGCACGGTCCTGGAGGCCATGTACGCCGCCTCCCGGGACCGGCTGCACGCACCCGCGCCGATCCTCCGGCAGCTCAGCGAGGCCGGGCTGACCGGGCGCAAGGCGGGGCGCGGCTTCTACACCTACGAGGCGCCCGGCAGCGCAGTCGTCGTGCCGGACGCGCTGACCCCGGGCAGGGGCGGCACCGCCGCGGTCGCCGGGCGGCCGGTCCGCGCGGTGGGGGTGGCCGGTTCGGGCACCATGGCGTCCGGCATCGCGGAGGTGTTCGCCAAGGCCGGCTACGAGGTGGTGCTGGCCGCCCGCAGCGCGCAGAAGGCGCGGACGGCCAAGGACCGGATCGGGAAGTCCCTGTCCCGGTCGGTGGACAAGGGGCGCATGACCGCGGAGGCCGCCGCGCGGACGCTGGAGCTGATCACGCCGACGGACACCTACGACGACTTCGCCGGCGTCGACCTGGCCGTGGAGGCCGTCGCCGAGGACCTGGAGGTCAAGCGGCAGCTCTTCGGCACGCTGGACAAGGTCTGCAAGCCCGGCGCGGTGCTGGCCACCACCACCTCCTCGCTGCCGGTGGTGGCCTGCGCCCGCGCCACCTCGCGCCCGCAGGACGTGATCGGCATGCACTTCTTCAACCCGGCCCCGGCGATGAAGCTCGTCGAGGTGGTCCGCACGGTGCTGACCGCCGACGACGTGCACGCCACCGTCCACGAGGTCTGCGCCGGGGTGCGCAAGCACGCCGTGGACTGCGGCGACCGGGCCGGATTCATCGTCAACGCGCTGCTGTTCCCGTACCTCAACAACGCGGTCAAGATGGTGCAGGAGCACTACGCGACCCTCGACGACATCGACGCCGCGATGAAGCTGGGCGGCGGTTATCCGATGGGCCCCTTCGAACTGCTCGACGTGGTGGGCCTCGACGTGTCGCTGGCCATCGAGAAGGTCCTGCACCGCGAGTTCCGCGACCCCGGGCTGGCCCCCGCGCCGCTCCTCGAGCACCTGGTGGCCGCGGGCTGCCTCGGCCGCAAGACGGGCCGCGGCTTCCGCGAGCATGCCCGCCGCTGAACGGCCCGGCGACTGGTCCGGGTCCGAGGAGGACTGGGGCGGGCTGCTGGATCCGGCCGGGTCTCCCCCACCCCGCGCGGGCGGGGGAACCCCCGGTCACGCGCATGATTGCGCCCGCATGCAGTACGTTCGGGTCATGTCCCAGCCCGCCAAGTCCTCACGTACCTCAGCCACGTCCGACGCTCCGGAGAGCACGGCCGGCAGCCGTGCCGCCGCCCAGCGGCTCAAAATGCGCCGGGAACTGGCGGCGGCGGCGATGGAGCTGTTCGCGACCAAGGGGTACGAGGCGACCACCGTCGACGAGATCGCGGCGCGCGCCGGGGTCGCCCGCCGCACCTTCTTCCGCCACTTCCGCTCCAAGGAGGAGGCGATCTTCCCGGACCACGACGACACCCTGGTGCGCGCCGAGGCGGTCCTCAACGCGGCGCCCGCGCACGAGCATCCGCTCGACACGGTGTGCCGCGGCATCAAGGAGGTCATGAAGATGTACGCGGCCCGGCCGGAGATCTCGGTCGCCCGCTACAAGCTGACGCGCGAGGTGCCCACACTGCGCGAGGCGGAGATCGCGTCGGTGGCCCGTTACGAGCGCCTCTTCACCCGCTACCTGCTCGGCCACTTCGACGAGCACGCCCACGAGGACGACGCCAACGACGACCCGCTGCTCGCGGAGGTCGCCGCGTCCGCCGTGGTCACCGCGCACAACCACGTGCTGCGCCGCTGGCTGCGGGCCGACGGGCGGGGCGACGTGGAGGCCGAGCTGGACCACGCCTTCGCGATCGTGCGGAGGACCTTCGGCACGGGCATCGGGGCGGGGCGCACCGCCTCCGCCGCGGGGCCGGCGGGCTCCCCGGCCCCCGGGACCTCCTCGGCCTCCGTGCGGGGCGAGGTGCTCGTGACGGTGGCGCGCACGGACGCGCCCCTGCACGAAGTCATGCGCACCATCGAGCAGGCGCTCAAGGAGCGCTGAGGCTGCGCTCAGGGCCCCGAGGCTCCCCTTCCGCACTGTGACGACGGCCACCCACCGGGTGGCCGTTTTCGCATGTCAGAGGGGGTTTGATCGATCATCGCTCATCTGAAGCGTAAAGATTTCATCTGAGATCAATTTCTGGCACTCAGTGCCTTGCGGGGTGACACGCGGTGTCATACGTTGAAGGTGTTCGGGCTGTCCCCGCACCTCACCCCCTGCGCGCCCCGAACGCCTGCGTCACAGGCACACACCCTCACCTCAGCAGCACCGACGTACCCCTCAGCGCCCCTCCCTCAGGGCGCTCACCGCCGGAGGCAACACCGTGACCGTGAAGGACATCCTGGACGCGATCCAGTCGCCCGACTCCACCAAGGCCGACATCGCCGCGCTGCCGCTCCCCGAGTCGTACCGCGCGATCACCGTGCACAAGGACGAGACGGAGATGTTCGCGGGCCTCGAAACCCGCGACAAGGACCCCCGCAAGTCGATCCACCTGGACGAGGTGCCGGTGCCGGAACTCGGCCCGGGCGAGGCCCTGGTGGCCGTCATGGCCTCCTCGGTCAACTACAACTCGGTGTGGACCTCGATCTTCGAGCCGCTGTCCACCTTCGGGTTCCTGGAGCGCTACGGCCGCACCAACGACCTCGCCAAGCGACACGACCTGCCGTACCACATCATCGGCTCCGACCTCGCGGGCGTCGTCCTGCGCACCGGGCCGGGCGTCAACGCCTGGCAGCCGGGCGACGAGGTCGTCGCGCACTGCCTGTCCGTCGAGCTGGAGTCGTCCGACGGCCACAACGACACGATGCTCGACCCGGAGCAGCGCATCTGGGGCTTCGAGACGAACTTCGGCGGCCTGGCGGAGATCGCGCTGGTCAAGTCCAACCAGCTCATGCCGAAGCCGGACCACCTCAGCTGGGAGGAGGCCGCCGCACCCGGTCTGGTCAACTCCACCGCCTACCGCCAGCTCGTCTCCCGCAACGGCGCCGGCATGAAGCAGGGCGACAACGTCCTCATCTGGGGCGCCAGCGGCGGACTCGGCTCCTACGCCACGCAGTTCGCGCTCGCCGGCGGCGCCAACCCGATCTGCGTCGTCTCCTCGCCGCAGAAGGCGGAGATCTGCCGCTCGATGGGCGCCGAGGCGATCATCGACCGCAACGCCGAGGGCTACCGGTTCTGGAAGGACGAGCGGACCCAGGACCCCAAGGAGTGGAAGCGCTTCGGCAAGCGCATCCGCGAACTCACCGGCGGCGAGGACATCGACATCGTCTTCGAGCACCCCGGGCGCGAGACCTTCGGCGCCTCGGTCTTCGTCACCCGCAAGGGCGGCACCATCACCACCTGCGCCTCCACCTCGGGCTACCTGCACGAGTACGACAACCGCTACCTGTGGATGTCCCTGAAGCGCATCATCGGCTCCCACTTCGCCAACTACCGCGAAGCCTGGGAGGCCAACCGCCTCATCGCCAAGGGCAAGATCCACCCCACGCTCTCCAAGGTGTACTCGCTGGAGGACACCGGCCAGGCGGCGTACGACGTCCACCGCAACCTCCACCAGGGCAAGGTCGGCGTCCTCTGCCTCGCCCCCGAGGAGGGCCTGGGCGTCCGCGACCAGGACAGGCGCGCGCAGCACCTCGACGCCATCAACCGCTTCCGGAACGTCTGAGGAGTGCCGGATGAGTGAGCGTCAGAAGGACCGGCCGTGGCTCATGCGCACCTACGCCGGTCACTCCACGGCCGAGGCGTCCAACGAGCTGTACCGGCGCAACCTCGCCAAGGGACAGACGGGTCTGTCGGTCGCCTTCGACCTGCCGACCCAGACCGGCTACGACTCCGACCACGTCCTCGCCCGCGGCGAGGTCGGCCGGGTCGGCGTGCCGGTCGCGCACCTCGGCGACATGCGCCGGCTGTTCCAGGACATCCCCCTGGAGCAGATGAACACCTCGATGACCATCAACGCCACGGCCATGTGGCTGCTGGCGCTCTACCAGGTCGTCGCCGAGGAGCAGGGCGCGGACATCACCAAGCTCCAGGGCACGACCCAGAACGACATCGTCAAGGAGTACCTGTCCCGGGGGACGCACGTTTTCCCGCCGGGCCCGTCGCTCCGCCTGACGACGGACATGATCGCGTACACGGTCTCCCACCTGCCGAAGTGGAACCCGATCAACATCTGCAGCTACCACCTGCAGGAGGCGGGCGCCACGCCGGTGCAGGAGATCGCGTACGCGATGTCCACCGCGATCGCCGTGCTCGACGCGGTGCGCGACAGCGGGCAGGTGCCGCGGGAGCGCATGGGCGACGTGGTCGGCCGGATCTCCTTCTTCGTGAACGCGGGCGTCCGCTTCATCGAGGAGATGTGCAAGATGCGCGCCTTCGGCCGCATCTGGGACCGCGTCACCCGCGAGCGCTACGGCATCGAGGACCCCAAGCACCGCCGCTTCCGCTACGGCGTCCAGGTCAACTCGCTCGGCCTGACCGAGGCACAGCCGGAGAACAACGTCCAGCGGATCGTGCTGGAGATGCTGGCGGTCACCCTCTCCAAGGACGCACGCGCGCGTGCCGTGCAGTTGCCGGCCTGGAACGAGGCACTGGGCCTGCCCCGTCCCTGGGACCAGCAGTGGTCGCTGCGCATCCAGCAGGTGCTGGCGCACGAGAGCGACCTGCTGGAGTACGAGGACATCTTCGAGGGCTCGAAGGTGATCGGGGCGAAGGTCGACGAACTGGTCGAGGCGGCGTCCGCGGAGATCGAGCGCATCGAGGAGATGGGCGGCGCGATGGCCGCCGTCGAGTCCGGCTACCTCAAGTCGCAGCTCGTCGCCTCGCACGCCGAACGCCGGGCCCGGATCGAGTCCGGCGAGGAGAAGATCATCGGGGTCAACGCCTTCGAGGGCACCGAGCCCAACCCGCTCACCGCCGACCTGGACACCGCGATCCAGACGGTCGACCCGGCGGTGGAGGCCCGCGTGATCGCCTCGCTGCGGAACTGGCGGGACACGCGGTACCAGCCGCCCTTCAACCACCCGCGCCCGTGCAAGGCGCTGGAGAAGCTGAAGGAGGCCGCGCGCGGCACCGGCAACCTCATGGAGGCCACCCTGGAGTGCGCCCGCGCCGGCGCCACGACCGGCGAGTGGGCCGGGGCGCTGCGCGAGGTCTTCGGCGAGTTCCGGGCGCCGACCGGAGTGTCCTCGGCGCCGGTGGCGGTCACCGCCGAGGAGGGCTCGGCCCTCTGCGAGGTGCGCCGCAAGGTGGAGCTGACGGCCAAGGAGATGGGCGTCGGCAAGCTCCGCTTCCTGGTCGGCAAGCCCGGCCTGGACGGCCACTCCAACGGCGCCGAGCAGATCGCCGTGCGGGCCCGCGACGCCGGGTTCGAGGTGGTCTACCAGGGCATCCGGCTCACCCCGGAGCAGATCGTGGACGCCGCGCTCGCGGAGGACGTGCACGCGGTGGGCCTGTCCGTCCTGTCCGGCTCGCACGCGCAGCTCGTGCCGGACGTGCTCGAACGGCTCCGTGTGGCCGGTGCCACAGATATACCGGTGATCGCCGGTGGCATCATCCCGAACGGTGACGCCGAGGAACTGCGGGCCGCGGGAGTGGCCGCGGTCTTCACCCCGAAGGACTTCGACATCACCGGCATCATCGGCCGGATCGTCGACGAGATCCGGAACGCGAACAAGCTCGACCCCCTGGAGGTCCCCGTATGACGACCGTCGACCGACTCCGCCCGCGGCGCTCTTGCCTGGCCGTACCCGGCTCGAACCCCCGCTTCCTGGAGAAGGCCCAGGGCCTCCCGGCGGACCAGGTCTTCCTCGACCTGGAGGACGCCTGCGCGCCCCTCGCCAAGCCGGAGGCGCGGCACACCATCGTCAAGTTCCTCAACGAGGGCGACTGGACCGGCAAGACCCGCGTCGTGCGCGTCAACGACTGGACGACCGAGTGGACGTACCGGGACGTCGTGACGGTGGTGGAGGGCGCGGGCCAGAACCTGGACTGCATCATGCTGCCGAAGGTTCAGGACGCCCAGCAGGTCGTCGCCCTCGACCTGCTGCTGACCCAGATCGAGAAGACCATGGGCTTCGAGGTCGGCCGCATCGGCATCGAGGCGCAGATCGAGAACGCGCAGGGCCTGAACAACGTCAACGAGATCGCCCAGGCGAGCCCGCGCGTGGAGACCATCATCTTCGGCCCGGCCGACTTCATGGCGTCCATCAACATGAAGTCACTGGTGGTGGGCGAGCAGCCGCCCGGCTACCCGGCCGACGCCTACCACTACATCCTGATGAAGATCCTGATGGCCGCCCGCGCCAACAACCTCCAGGCGATCGACGGCCCCTACCTCCAGATCCGCAACGTCGACGGCTACCGCGAGGTCGCGCGGCGCGCCGCCGCCCTCGGCTTCGACGGCAAATGGGTGCTGCACCCGGGCCAGGTGGAGGCGTCCAACGAGATCTTCTCGCCCTCCCAGGAGGACTACGACCACGCCGAGCTGATCCTGGACGCGTATGACTACTACACGTCCGAGGCGGGCGGCAAGAAGGGCTCGGCGATGCTCGGCGACGAGATGATCGACGAGGCCAGCCGCAAGATGGCGCTGGTCGTCTCCGGCAAGGGACGTGCGGCCGGCATGCGGCGCACCAGCAAGTTCGAGATCCCGGAGGGCTGAGCGCCGTGCAGTTCGGACGCACCTATGAGGAGTTCGAGGTCGGGGCGACGTACAAGCACTGGCCGGGGAAGACGGTCACGGAGTACGACGACCACCTGTTCTGTCTCCTGACGATGAACCACCACCCGCTCCACATGGACGCCAACTACGCCGAGAAGACGACGGACTTCGGCAGGAACGTGGTGGTGGGCAACTACATCTACTCGCTCCTGCTCGGCATGTCCGTCCCGGACGTCTCCGGCAAGGCGATCGCCAACCTGGAGATCGAGTCGCTCAGGCACGTGGCTCCGACCTTCCACGGCGACACGCTCTACGGGCAGACGACGGTGCTCGACAAGTGGCCGTCCAGGTCGAAGGACGACCGCGGCATCGTCCACGTCGAGACCAAGGGCTACAAGCAGGACGGCACGCTCGTGTGCGTCTTCCGCCGCAAGGTGATGGTGCCGACCGAGACGTACACCGAGGAACGCGGCGGCGAGCAGCCGGGCCGCCCCGAGCTGAAGGAACAGGGGAAGTAGATGAGCCGTCTCGCCCAGACCCACGGCCTCACGGACGTCCAGCGGGAGATCCTCTCCACCGTCCGGGACTTCGTGGACAAGGAGATCATCCCGGTCGCCACCGAGCTGGAGCACCGGGACGAGTACCCGCAGGACATCGTCGACGGGCTCAGGGAACTCGGCCTGTTCGGGCTGATGATCCCCGAGGAGTACGGGGGCCTGGGCGAATCGCTCCTGACGTACGCCCTGTGCGTGGAGGAGATCGCCCGCGGCTGGATGTCGGTGTCCGGCATCATCAACACGCACTTCATCGTGGCCTACATGCTCAAGCAGCACGGCACGCAGGAACAGAAGGACCACTTCCTGCCCCGCATGGCGGCGGGCGACGTCCGGGGCGCCTTCTCGATGTCCGAGCCGGCGCTCGGCTCCGACGTCTCGGCGATCTCCTCGAAGGCGGTGCGGGACGGCGAGGAGTACGTCCTGAACGGCCAGAAGATGTGGCTGACGAACGGCGGCACGTCGTCGCTGGTGGCCGTTCTGGTGAAGAGTGACGAAGGTCACCCCGAGGGGACCGCTCCCCACAAGTCGATGACGACCTTCCTGGTGGAGAAGGAGCCCGGCTTCGGCGAGGTCCGGCCGGGCCTGACCATCCCGGGCAAAATCGACAAGATGGGCTACAAGGGCGTCGACACCACCGAGCTCGTCATGGACGGCCTGCGCATTCCGGCCGATCGCGTCCTCGGCGGCGTGACGGGCCGAGGTTTTTACCAAATGATGGACGGCGTGGAGGTGGGCCGCGTGAATGTGGCGGCCCGTGGCTGCGGCGTCGCTCAGCGTGCCTTCGAGCTGGGCGTCCGCTACGCCCAGCAACGCCACACTTTCGGCAGGCAGATCGCCCGGCACCAGGCCATCCAGTTCAAGCTCGCGGAGATGGCTACCAAGGTCGAGGCGGCGCATGCGATGATGGTGAACGCTGCACGCAAAAAGGACTCGGGCGAACGAAACGACCTGGAAGCGGGGATGGCCAAGTACCTCGCCTCCGAGTACTGCAAGGAGGTCGTGGAGGACGCCTTCCGGATCCACGGCGGGTACGGCTTCTCCAAGGAGTACGAGATCGAGCGTCTCTACCGCGAGGCGCCGATGCTGCTCATCGGTGAGGGCACCGCCGAGATCCAGAAAATGATCATCGGCCGCCGACTGCTCGAAGAGTATCGATTCCAGGGTTAGATGTCCGGATACGGGGTGTTTTCTTGGAGAAGAAGGTCACACCCCGTAGGCACTGTTCGGCCGCCGACTCGGCTTCCTGGCTTACCCAGTTGCGGCGCGGAGCCGCTACGATCGCCGGAAAGCCGCCGTCCCCCGTCAGAGCGCGGCATCATCCGCTACGAAGGTCATCCATGCCCCACAGCCAAACCTCTGCACCTCGCGACAGCCTGGCCGGCGTACGCCTCGCGCGCGGAGCATCGCCGTGGCTTCTGCCGACCGTCGCCACCGCAGCCGTCAGCCTCCTGCGGGCCCGCCGTTCCGGCACCGCCAAGGCCGTCGCCGTCCCCGCCACCGCACTCGCGGCGGGGATGCTGTGGTTCTTCCGCGACCCCGAGCGCGAGATCACCCGGGGCCGGGTCGTCTCGCCCGCCGACGGTGTGGTGCAGAGCATCATGCCGTGGAAGGACGGCCGCACCCGCGTCGCGATCTTCATGAGCCCGCTCAACGTCCACGTCAACCGAGCCCCGCTGGCCGGCACGGTGACGTCGGTCGAGCACGTGCCGGGCGGCTTCGTTCCTGCCTTCAACAAGGAGAGCGAGAACAACGAGCGCGTCGTGTGGCACTTCGACACCGAGCTCGGCGACATCGAGATGATCCAGATCGCCGGCGCGGTGGCCCGCCGCATCGTCCCGTACGTGCCGCAGGGCACCAAGGTCGAGCAGGGCGAGCGGGTCGGTCTGATCCGCTTCGGCTCCCGCGTCGACCTGTACCTGCCGGAGGGCGTCGAGGTGGACGTCGAGGTGGGCCAGAA
Organism: Streptomyces sp. NRRL F-5650; assembly: GCF_000721365.1. Taxonomy (NCBI): domain Bacteria; kingdom Bacillati; phylum Actinomycetota; class Actinomycetes; order Kitasatosporales; family Streptomycetaceae; genus Streptomyces; species Streptomyces sp. NRRL F-5650. Next base: position 92,667 of record NZ_JOGV01000018.1, read on the forward strand.
GACGGTGGCTGGGGTGACTCGAATTGACCGTGATTGATCCACAGACCCAGGCCGGATGGGTGCCGGAGGCCGACGAGGCGGACGACGAGGAGGAGATGCCGCTCTCGCTCCGCCTGTCGATAGCGGACACGCTCACGCTCGGCAACGCGACCTGCGGCTTCATGGCGGTGTACTTCACCACCACCGGCATCCTGATCCCGCACCTCATGGGCAGCGACGAGTCGGGCATGGCCCGGCACAGCGCGGCCACCGCGGTCATCCTGATGCTGTGCGCGGCGATCTTCGACCTGTTCGACGGCCTGGTCGCCCGCAAGCTGCGCAGCTCGCCGATGGGCGCGGAGCTGGACAACCTCTCCGACCTCATCAGCTTCGGCCTCGCTCCGGCGTACTTCGTCCTCGTCTACGGCATGGTCGCCGACGACGCCTACCAGCGCGTGGCGGCGGTGGGGGCGATCGTGGTGCTGCTGGCGGTGGTGCTGCGGCTCGCGCGGTTCTCCTGCGTCACCGTCAAGGACGGCACCTTCCAGGGCATGCCCTCGCCGTTCGGGGCGCTGACGGTGGTGTCGATCGTGCTGCTGGAGCTGCCGTTCGTGGCGACGCTGCTCGCGATCCTGGGCACGGCCTGGCTGATGGTGAGCCGGGTCGAGTACCCGAAGCCGCGGGGGCGGCTCGCGGTGGCGATGCTGTCGTGGATCGTGCTGTCGATGGGTCTGCTGGCCGGCTGGGCCTTCGACGCGCCGAGCGGGCAGTTGCTGCTGCAGACGGGGTGCGCGCTGCAGTTGGTGATGGGGGCGGTGATCCCGCTGTTCGCCACGGCTCGCCGGGTGAACAACTTCCGTGACAATCGGCGGGAGGCGCGCGCCGCGCAATTGCCGTAGCGCTCCGCTGGGTGGGGCCCCGGACCCGGGTTGGGTTCGGGGCCCTCCGCTTTTTCGGCGCCCGGTCTCGGTGCGGGCGTCCCTGGGGGCTCCGCCCCCCAGACCCCCGGCCTAGGCCCACCCTCCACCCGACTCGGTGGGGAGAGTGACGTTTCCAGCCCGTCCGGCGTTTGAGGACGAGGCCCGTTCGGGGCCGAAACGGGGGTCTGGGGGCAGAGCCCCCAGGGTCGGGAACGGGAAGGGGCGGCGGGGGCGAGATTCCCCTACGCGACGAAGTCCCGCGCGATGGACTCAGCCACCCGCTCCAGGATGGGCCCGGCATCCGCGATGCACTTGTCGACGTCCGGCTCGACATCCGTCAGCGGATACGCCCGCCGGATCCCCGCCCGCCCCAGCGTCTCCGCGGGCAGCGCCAGGCGACCGCACACCGCGACGACCTCCTTGCCCGCGGCCCGTGCCGCCGCCGCGACGCCCGCCGGGGCCTTGCCGTGCAGGGTCTGCTCGTCCAGCGAGCCCTCCCCCGTGATCACCAGCTCCGCCCGCTCCAGCGCCGGCGCGAACCCCAGCACGTCCAGCATCACCTCGATGCCGGGCCGGAACCGCGCCCCCAGCAGCATCGCGCCGAAGCCGATGCCGCCCGCCGCCCCGGCACCCGGGGACGCGGCGTACTCGGCGGCCCGCGCGCCCACGCCCTCCGTCTGCTCCAGCACCTTCGCGAAGTGCGCGAGGGCCGCGTCCAGTGCCGTCACGTCCTGCGGGGTGGCGCCCTTCTGCGGGCCGTAGACCGCCGGGGCGCCCTTCGGTCCGGTCAGCGGGTTGTCGACGTCGCTGGCGAGCACCAGCTCCACCTCGGACAGGCGCGGGTCGAGACCCGACAGGTCGGCCGAGGCCAGCGCGGCGAGGCCGCCGCCGCCCGGCGCGACGGGCGCCCCGTCCGCGTCCAGGAACCGCGCGCCCAGCGCGGCCAGCATTCCGGCGCCGCCGTCCGTGGTGGCGCTGCCGCCGACCCCGAACACGATCGTCCGCGCCCCCGCGTCCAGCGCGGCCCGCAGCAGCTCGCCCGAGCCGTAGGTGGACGACGTCAGCGGTGCGAGGACCCCGTCCGGGAGCCGCTGGAGGCCACTGGCCTCGGCCATCTCCACCACCGCGGTGCCCTCGCGCAGCGCGTACGCCGCCGTCACCGCGTCGCCGAGGGGCCCGGCCACCCGTATCTCCCGGCGCTCGAACCCGGCCGCGACCGCGGCGGCCACCGTGCCGTCGCCGCCGTCGGCGACGGGCAGCGCCTCGACCAGGAGGTCCGGCACCACCCGGCGCAGTCCGGCCGTGACGCGCTCGGCGACCTCGACGGCCGTCAGCGAGCCCTTGAACTTGTCCGCGGCCACGAGGACCCGGCGGGTCCCGTCCACAGCAGCGTCAGCCACCTTGATCTCCCCTTGCTCTCCGAGCCTTGCGCACGTCAAGGCAGTCGCGCCGCTGCGACCCTAACCGGAGGACACCCGCTCCGTCATGCCCTGCCCACACCGTGGAACCGGCCCCGGGCCCGCGCCGGGGGTGCCCCGGGCCGGGGCCGCGGGCTCGTACGCTGTCGGGATGACCACTGCTGACTACGCCACCTACATCGCGGGCCTCCCCCGCGTCCTCGCCGGTGCCGCCGTCGTCTTCCGGGACGCCGGGGGGCGGGTGCTGCTCGTCGAGCCCGGCTACCGCGAGGGGTGGACGTTGCCCGGCGGGACGGTCGAGTCCGACGACGGGGAGACACCGCGGCAGGGCGCGCGGCGGGAGACCCTGGAGGAGATCGGCCTGGACGTGCGGGTCGGCCGGCTGCTCGCGGTGGACTGGGCGCACGGGCCGGGCAGGCCGCCGATCGTGGCCTACCTGTACGACGGCGGTGTCCTGTCGGCGGACGACCTCGATGCGATCCGGCTGCAGGAGGACGAGCTGCTGTCCTGGCGGCTGGTGCCGCGCGAGGAACTCGGCGACCACCTGCTGGGCTCGCTGCACGGCCGGGTGCTGGCCGCGCTGGACGTGCTGGCGGACGGCTCGGGCACGGCCGAGCTGGAGAACGGCGTGCGGGTCGACGGGTAAAGCGTTCGCCGACGGCTCCCCCGCGCCCTACCCTCGACCGCATGACCGGCAAGCCCCTCGTCGCCGTCCTCAGCGGCGCCGGCGTCTCCACCGACTCCGGCATCCCCGACTACCGCGGTCCGAACGGGCTGTGGCGGCGCGACCCGGAGGCCGAGAAACTCGTCACGTACGCGTACTACATGGGCGATCCCGAGATCAGGCGGCGCTCCTGGCGGATGCGGCGCGACACCGCGGCGCTGGGCGCCGAACCGAACGCGGCGCACCGCGCGGTGGCCGAGCTGGAGCGGCGCGGGGTGCCGGTGCGCGTGCTCACCCAGAACGTGGACGGCCTGCACCAGCTCGCCGGGATCCCGGCCCGCAAGGTCCTCGAACTGCACGGCACCGCCCGTGCCTACGTCTGCACCGGCTGCCGGACCCGGGGGCCGATGGCCGACGCCCTCGCCCGGATCGACGCGGGCGAGGACGACCCGCCGTGCCTGGAGTGCGGCGGCGTCCTGAAGCCGGCGACCGTCATGTTCGGCGAGAGCCTCGATCCGGTGGTGCTGGGTGAGGCGGTCGCCGTCAGCAAGGCGTGCCAGGTGTTCGTGGCCGTCGGCACCAGTCTCCAGGTGGAGCCCGCCGCCGGACTGGCCGGCATCGCGGTCGAGCACGGGGCCCGGCTGGTCGTCGTCAACGCCGAGCCGACGCCCTACGACGACCTGGCCGACGAGGTGGTCCGGGAGCCGATCGGCACCGCCCTGCCCGAGGTGCTGCGCGGGCTGGGCTGAGCCGCGGCGGCGGGCGGCACGGTCGCCCGCAGTCGGCATGCCTCGGAGCCGGAGCCCTGGTACGCAGGGAGGGCCGGGAGGGCCGGAAGACCTCAGAACAGGGCGTCGGGCCCCGCACCGCCCCGTTCGAAGTCCAGCAGCCGCCGCTTGCGTTCCAGGCCGCCGCCGTAGCCGGTGAGGTCTCCGCTCGCGCCGACGACGCGGTGGCAGGGGACGATGATGCCGACCGGGTTGCGGCCGTTGGCGAGGCCCACCGCGCGGGAGGCGGCCGGGTTGCCGAGGGCGGCGGCGAGTTCGCCGTAGGTGCGGGTCTCGCCGTAGGGGATCTTCCGGAGCTGTGCCCAGACCGTGCGCTGGAACGGGGTGCCGTTCAGCCGCAGGCCGAGGGTGAAGTCCTTCAGTCCGCCGGTGAAGTACGCCTCCAGTTGTTCCTCGGCCTCGGCGAAGGGGCGGGCGTCGCGGGCGCCGAAGGTCTCCTCCGGCGGACGGTGGCGCTGGTCGGTCATGTAGAGGCCGCACAGGGTGCCGTCCTCGGCGACGAGGGTGAGTGCGCCGTAGGGGCTGTCGATCACGGTGTGCTGTTTCACGGGTTTGCTCCGGCTCCTCGAACGGGCTCACACGGGCAGGAAGTTGATGGGGTGGTCGTCGGTCGCCCACAGGTACTGGACGGCGTACGCCCGCCAGGGCCGCCAGGCCGCCGCGCGGGCGGTGAGCGCGGCCGGGGTGGAGGGCAGGCCCAGTCCGGCGGCGGCGCGGCGGACGCCGAGGTCGGTGGGGAGGAAGGCGTCGGGGTCGCCGAGGGCGCGCATGGCGATGACGTCGGCGGTCCAGGGGCCGAAGCCGGGGAGGGCCAGGAGCCGGGCGCGGGTCTCGGCCCAGTCGCTCTCGACGCCCGGGTTGACGGAGCCGTCGGCCAGGTGGGCGACGAGGGTGGTGAGGGTGGTGCGGCGGGTCCTGGGCATCGCCAGGGTCTCCGGGTCCACCGCCGCCAGCGCCTCGGTCGACGGGAAGAGGTGGGTGAGGCCGCCCTCGGGATCGTCCACGGGGTCGCCGTGCGCGGTGACCAGACGGGCGGCGTGGGTGCGGGCGGCGGCGGTGGAGACCTGCTGGCCGAGCACGGCCCGTACGGCGAACTCCGCCTCGTCCACGGTGCGGGGCACCCGTCGGCCGGGGGCCTTGTCGACGAGCGGTGCGAGCAGCGGGTCGGCGCGCAGTTGGCCGTCGATCGCCGTCGGGTCGGCGTCCAGGTCGAGCAGGCGCCGGCAGCGGCTGATGGCGACGGTCAGGTCCCGCAGGTCGCTGAGGGTGAGACGGCAGGCGATGTGGTCGGGGTTCGGGGTGAGGGCCACGATGCCGTGGCCGTAGGGGAGGCGCAGGGTGCGCCGGTACGCGCCGTCCCGCCACTCCTCCACGCCGGGTACGGCGGTGGCGGCGAGGTGGCCGAAGAGGTTGTCGGGGTTGAGCGGGGCGCGGAAGGGGAGGCGCAGGGACAGGGCGCCGGGGGCGGTGGGGGCCGGGCGGTTGCCGGGAGCGCGGGTGCGCAGTTCGCTCGGGGAGAGGGCGTAGACCTCGCGGACCGTGTCGTTGAAGGTGCGGATCGAGGAGAAACCGGCGGCGAAGGCGACGTCCGCCATGGGCAGCGGGGTGGTCTCGATCAGCAGCCGGGCGGTCTGGGCACGCTGGGCCCGGGCGAGCGCGAGGGGGCCCGCGCCCAGTTCGGCCAGGAGCTGGCGTTCGACCTGGCGGGTGCTGTAGCCGAGGCGGGCGGCGAGGCCGGGCACGCCCTCGCGGTCCACGACGCCGTCGGCGATCAGACGCATGGCGCGGGCGGTGAGGTCGGCGCGCCGGTTCCACTCGGGCGAGCCGGGGCTGCTGTCCGGGCGGCAGCGCTTGCACGCCCGGAACCCGGCCTGCTGGCAGGCCGCCGCGCTCGGGTAGAAGGTCATGTTCCCGGGCTTGGGCGGCACCACCGGGCAGCTCGGCCGGCAGTAGATGCGGGTCGTCAGGACGGCCGTGAAGAACCAGCCGTCGAACCGCGCGTCCTTCGACCGGACGGCGCGCACGCAGCGCTCGGTGTCGGTGTGCATTCCCGTCTGCATGCGTCCAGGATGGTCCACCGCACGGGCCGGGGCTGGCGGGAATCCGACATGGACGTGCTCCGTGCTGGGGTCCCGCGGATCACTCCGGGCGCCATGCCGACTCGCGCAGCAGCCGCAGGCCGTTCAGACCGACCAGCACGGTCGAGCCCTCGTGGCCCGCGACGCCGAGCGGCAGCGGGAGGTGGCCGAGGAGGTCCCACAGGACGAGGACGGTGATGAAGACCCCGGCGACGGCCAGGTTCTGGACGACCAGTCGGCGGGCCCGCCGGGAGAGGTCCACGACTGCGGGTACGGCCGCCAGTTCGTCGCGCACGACCACCGCGTCGGCGCTCTCCAGGGCCAGGTCGGAACCGGCCCGGCCCATGGCGACCCCGGCGTGCGCGGCGGCCAGCGCGGGGGCGTCGTTGACGCCGTCGCCGACGAAGAGCACCTTGCGGCCGGCCCGTTCCTGCTCCCGTACGGCCTCGACCTTGTCCTCGGGCAGCAGGCCGGCGCGGACGTCGGTGATGCCGGTCGCGTCGGCCACGCGGGCGGCGGCGGCCGCGTGGTCGCCGGTGAGCAGGGTGGGGGCGGTGCCGGTGAGGGCGGTGAGCCGGGCGGTGGCCGTGGGCGCGTCGGCGCGGAGGCGGTCGGTGAGGGCGAGGGTGCCCACGAGGGTGCCGTCACGGGTCACGCGGACGGTGGTCTCGGCGCCCTCGGGGGCGTCCGCGCGGCCGACCCGCACGGTGCTGCCGTCGATCACGGCCGTCACCCCGCGGCCGGGAGCCGCCGTGAAGTCGTCCGCGGGCGCGATGCGCAGCCCCCGGGCGCGGGCGGCGGCCACGACGGCACGGGCCAGCGGGTGCTCGCTGGGATCCTCGGCCGCGGCGGCGAGGGCGAGCAGCGCGTCCTCGTCCATGCCGGATCCGGCCGAGGGGCGTACGGCGGTCACCTCGGGGGTGCCCTCGGTCAGGGTGCCGGTCTTGTCGAGAGCGGCGGAGTCGATCTCCCCGAGGCGTTCCATGGCGACCGCCGACTTGACCAGCACGCCGTGCCGGCCGGCGTTGGCGATGGCCGAGAGCAGCGGCGGCATGGTCGCGAGGACGACCGCGCACGGCGAGGCGACGATCATGAAGGTCATGGCGCGCAGCAGGGCGTCGGTGAGGCCGGCGCCGAAGGCGAGCGGGACGCCGAAGACCGCGAGGGTGGCGACGACCACGCCGACCGAGTACCGCTGCTCGATCTTCTCGATGAAGAGCTGGGTCGGGGCCTTGGTGCGGGACGCCTCCTCGACCAGGGTGACGATCCGGGCGATGACCGAGTCGGCCGGGTCGCGCCCGACCCGCAGGCGCAGGGCGCCGGTGCCGTTGAGGGTGCCGGCGAAGACGTCGTCGCCGGGGCGCTTGAGGACGGGCAGGGGCTCGCCGGTGATGGTGGCCTGGTCGACCTCTCCGGTGCCCTCGACGACCGTGCCGTCGGCGCCGATCCGCTCCCCCGGCCGGACCAGGACCAGGTCGCCGACGGCGAGGTCGGCGGTCGGGACGGTCTCCTCGCCTCCGTCGCGCACGCGGGTCGCGGTGGTGGGCGCGAGGTCGAGCAGGCCGCGTACGGAGTCGGCGGTGCGGGCGGTGGCCAGGGCTTCCAGGGCGCCGGAGGTGGCGAAGATGACGATCAGCAGGGCGCCGTCGAGGAACTGTCCGATGGCGGCGGCGCCGAGGGCCGCCACGATCATCAGCAGGTCGACGTCCAGGGTCTTCTCGCGCAGCGCCCGCAGGCCCTCGAGGGCGGGCTCCCAGCCGCCGGCGGCGTAGGCGAGCGCGTAGAGCGGGCCGTACATCCAGGCGGGCGCGCCGCCCAGGTCGAAGGGCAGGGCCACGAGGAACGCGAGGAGCGACACGAGCGCCCAGCGGGCCTCGGGCAGGGACAGGACGCGGGTGCGGCGGCGGGGCGGCACCGGCAGGGCGGGCGAGGTCTGCGCAGCGGGGGCGAGGGTGGTGGACACACGGCCACCATACAGGAACAGATGAAGACTCGTTCATGTGTTCATGAGCGACGGGTAGGATGAGCGCATGGGTCACGGAGCCACCACCGCACAGGACGCTGCCGCACGCGTGCGCCTGGACGCGGACAACGTCGCCAAGGTCGCCACGACGCTCCAGGCCCTGTCCACCCCCTCCCGCCTGCTGATCCTCGCCCGCCTGCGCGAAGGGCCGTTGCCCGCGACCGAGTTGGCGGCGGAGGTCGGCATGGAGCAGTCGGCCTGCTCGCACCAGCTACGGCTGCTGCGCAACCTCGGTCTGGTGGTCGGCGAGCGCCGGGGCCGTTCGGTGGTGTACGCGTTGCACGACGACCATGTCGCCGGGCTGCTCGACCAGGCCGTGTACCACGTGGAGCACCTGCGACTGGGGATCAGCGACGCGGCGGAGTGAGCAGCCGCCGCATGGTCTCGGCGGCGCGTACCGCGGCGTCGGCGCAGCAGTTGTTGAACAGCACGTGCAGTTCCCGCGACCGGCGTGCCGCGCGCCGCAGGCGGGGCACGGCGGCGGCCAGTTCGCTCACGTCGTAGTCGTGGCGGAAGCGGTCCTCCTTGCCGCCCCTCCCCCACGCACGGCTGCGCCCGTGGAAGCGGACGACGGCGAGGCCGGGCCGGGTGACCGGCGCGACGGGCGGCAGCGAGCCGGGCAGGCCCTGCGCCATGTCGGTGCCGACGGCCGAGGCCCCCAGGGCGGCGAGCAGGTCGTGGGTGATCTCCGCCTGCCCCGCCTCCCACCAGCCCGGGTGCCGGAACTCGACCGCGAGCGGCCAGCCCCGCGTGCGCCGGGCGCACGCGTCGAGCGTCTCCTCGGCCCGCGTACCGGGCGCGAACCACGGCGGGAACTGGAAGAGCACGGCGCCCAGCCGTCCGGCCCCGAGCAGCGGCTCGATCCCCTCGGCGAACCTGCCCCACACCTCGTCCAGCAGCCCGTCGCCCGCCTCTCCCCGCCCGGACCGTCCGGTCCACCCGTGTCCGGCGCCCCGCAGGTCCGCGGGGAGGGCCTCCGGGCGCGTGGGGTGGCCGGTCAGCAGCGAGAACGCCTTGACGTCGAAGCGGAAGCCGTCCGGCGTGCGCTCCACCCACAGTTCGCTGTTGCGCCGGCTCGGCAACGCGTAGTACCCGGCGTCCACTTCGACCACGGGCAGCCGCGAGGCGTAGTGCCGCAGCCGCCCCTCCGCGTCCCGGCGCCCGCGCGGGTACCAGCCGCTCGCCAGGAGCTGCCGGTCCGTCCACGAACAGGCGCCGACCAGAACCTCACCCATGGGGGCCCGGAGTACCCCGGACCCCCGTGTTCATCCCCGGTTACTCCGTCGCCGTACGCCGCCGCGAGGCACGCATGGCGTCACGGACGTCGGTGAGCGGGCGCAGCCGGTAGGTGTACGCGTAGTCCCGGTCGGCGAAGAGCTTGAACTCGTCGTGCGTGTGCGCACCCCAGCTGTTGTCGCCGCCGACACCCATCTGACGGTGGTTCAGCCGCAGCACGACCTCGTTCCTGGGCGTGAGCTGGTAGTCGTGCCGGACGCCGGCCGACAGGTCCTCCGGGGTGAAGTACGAGGCGTTGGCCTCCAGCAGGGGCTCGCCGGACGCGAGCAGGCCGGATCCGTGGCGGTCGGTGAGGGCGATCCAGCGGACGTCGGTCTTGTTGCCGTTCTCCTGCGGGCGGATGTACGGCGTCCACTGTTCGGCGACGGTCCCGGAGTACAGGCCGACGTCCGTGCCGTCGTTGCGGTCCCAGTGGTTCTCCTCGGGGCCGCGGCCGTACCAGTGCACGCGGTCCAGGCGGCTCGGCAGGAGGAGCAGGGTGCCGACCTCGGGGAGGTACGGCAGGTTCGCGGCCCCCGGGTGCAGGGTGTTGTCGACCTTGATCTCGCCGTTGCCGAACACCGTGTAGGTGGTGCCGTACGCGGACTCCACCGAGGTCGGCAGGGTGCCGGTGACCTTGATCTCGACGGCCCGGTCACCGAGGGCGCGCACGGTCACGCCGGTGACCCTGCGGCGGGCGCCGGCGTCGCGCCAGGTCTCGTTGCGGGTGTGCTGGCCGTTGCCCTTGTCGTTGTCGGTGGGCGCCCGCCAGAAGTTGGGCACGGGCCCGGAGGTGATCAGGGCGGTGCCCTTCGCCTCGTAGGAGGTGATCGTGCCGGTGCGCTTGTCGACGGTGACCGAGAAGTCCTTGCCGGTGACCCGGACGTCCTTGTCGCGGTCCTGGTGGCGCAGGGCCGGGACGCTCTCCAGGCGGGCGGCGGCCGGGGCGGGGACGCCGGTCCCGACGGGGAGCTGCTGCCGGGCCACTTCGAAGCCCGCCTTGGCCCAGGGAGTGGACTCCTTGGTGGTGAAGGAGAGCTGGAGGAAGTACTCGGTGCCGGGAGCCGGGTCGCGCGGCAGCTCGACGGGGAGGGTGATGTCCTTCTCGGACCGCGGCCCCACGTCCAGTTGGTCCCGGGTCAGCTTCCCCCGCCGTACGACCTCGCCGTCGGCGACCAGTTCCCAGCGGCCGTCGAACTCGCGCAGCGAGGTGAACAGGTACTCGTTGGTGAGGGTGACCGCGCCGGGGCCGCCGCCGGGGGTGCGGGCGGCGTTGACCGCCTGGTAGACGCGCTTGACCTCGGCGGCCTTGCCCGTGTGGCGGCGCTCGGCGGTGACGATGCCGTCCGCGACGAAGGCGCCGTCGTTGGGGTTGTCGCCCCAGTCGCCGCCGTAGGCGAGGAACGTCTTGTCCCGGGGCCGCTTCGTCTGCGTCTTCACGGTGGCCGCGTCGAACCAGAACCGCACGCCCTCGTCGCCCGGAGCGCGGCCCTCGGAGGCGAGTTCGGCGGCGGTGAGGGCGCGGGCGTAGACGCGGGCGCGGCGGACGGTGCCGCTGAACTCCCGTACCTGGTTGTCGGCGTCGGTGGCGAGCGCGAGGGGTGCGGTGTTGCTGCTGGGGCGCCGGTCGGTGGTGCGGGTGGCGCGCTCGACGCCGTCGACGTACAGGGTCAGGGTCCCGGCGTCCGCGTCGAAGACGCCCGCGAGGTGGTGCTCGCGGCCCGTCCAGTCGTCGGGCACGGTCCAGTTCGCGGTGATCCACTGGCCCTGGGAGTGGATGAAGAACTCCAGGGTCCGGCCGTTCTGCTTCAGCGCGTACTGGGTGTCGCCCTTGGCCAGGATCGGCTGGTGGTAGCCCGTCACGTGCGGGGTGACCCACGCCTCCAGGGTCAGTGACCCGGTGAGGTCGAGGCTGTCGTGGCGCTCGAAGACGGTGATGCCGGACAGGCCCTTGGCGCGGTCGAGGGTGCCGCGGGTGGCGAGGATCTCGCCGCGCAGCCCGGCGGGCCCGGTCTCGGTGAGCAGGGTGCGGGCCGGGACTGGCGTGTGGAGGGACTGGTCGACGAAGTCCCAGATCCAGCCGCCCTGGAGCACGTCGTACCGGCGCACGATGTCCCAGTACTTCTTGAAGTTGCCGGTCGAGTTCCCCATCGAGTGGGCGTACTCGATCATGACGTACGGCCGGGTGTCGGAGGTGTCCTGGGCACGCTGCTCGACGCGCTGCGGACTGTCGTACATCTCCGAGCGGATGTCGCTGATGCCGGGGCGGTCGTCGCCCTCGTACTGGATGACGCGGGTGTCGTCGTAGGAGCGGATCCAGTCGTGCATGGCGGTGAAGGTGGAGCCGCCGCCCGCCTCGTTGCCCAGCGACCAGATGACGACCGAGGCGTGGTTCTTGTCGCGGTGCACCATGTTCTGGGCGCGGGCCACGCAGGCGGCGGTCCAGTCGGGGTGGTCGCCGGGGTACTCGCCGCGGATGCCGTGCGTCTCCAGGTTGGTCTCGTCGACGAGGTACAGGCCGTACTCGTCGGCCAGTTCCAGCCAGTACGGGTTGTTGGGGTAGTGCGAGGTGCGGACGCTGTTCATGTTCATCCGCTTGATGATCCTGATGTCCTCGACCATGTCCTCGCGGGTGAGCGCGGTGCCGCGGGCGGGGTGCATCTCGTGGCGGTTGGTGCCGCGGAAGGACACCGGTTGGCCGTTGATGCGCATCAGGCCGTCCTTGAGCGCGAACTCGCGGAAACCGACCCGGTGGGACAGGGTCTCGGTCACCTTGCCCGCGGGGTCGCGCAGGCGCAGGACGGCCGTGTAGAGGTTCGGGTGCTCGGCCGACCAGAGCGCGGGTTTCGGTACGGCCTTGGCGGCCCGTACGGTGACGTCCTCGCCCGCGCGGGCGGTACCGACGTCGACGGGCTGCTCCAGCGGCCGGGACCAGACGGCGTGGCCGCGCGCGTCGTAGAGCTGGGTCTCGACGGTGTAGCGGCCGGTGCCGCCCTCGCCGTACGCCCGCACGCTCGCGGTGACGGCCAGCTCGGCGCGGGTGTAGGTGTCGTCGAGCGGGGTGTCCAGCTTGAAGTCGCGCAGGTGGACGGCCGGGGTGGAGTAGAGGTGGACCGAGCGGAAGATGCCGCTCAGCCGGATCATGTCCTGGTCCTCCATCCAGTCGCCGTCGGAGTAGCGGTAGACCTCCACGGCGATCTGGTTGGTGCCGGGCTTGAGGTGGTCGGTGACGTCGTACTCGGACGGGGTGTAGGAGTCCTCGTCGTAGCCGACCAGTTCGCCGTTGATCCAGACGTAGTGCGCGGACTTGACGCCCTCGAAGTGCAGGAAGGTGCGGCGGCCCGTCCAGTCGCGGGGGACGGTGAAGGTGCGCCGGTACTGGCCGACCGGGTTGTAGCGGGTCGGTGCGGCGGGCGGCTGCGGTTCCTCGCCGAGGCCGTTGGGGCCCCAGTACGGGTAGGTGATGTTCAGGTAGATGGGGAAGTCGTGGCCGTGCATCTGCCACACGGACGGGACCGGGATGGTCTCCCAGTCCCCGTCGTCCACGTCGGTGCGGTGGAAGTCGGCGTCCCGGTCCTCGGGGCGGTCGGCGTAGGCGAACTTCCAGGTGCCGTCCAGGCTCAGCCGGTAGGGCGAGCCGGCGCGGTCGCCGGCGAGGGCCTGCTTCACGTCCGCGTACGGGGTGAGCGTGGCGTGCGGCGGCTGGGTGCCGAGCCGGAAGACACCGAAGTCGTTCCACTCCGGGGTCTCGTCGGCGGCGGCTCTGCGTCCGGCCGCGTGCGCGGCGACGGGCGACGCGGAGAGGGCGAGTGCGCCGAGGACGGCGGCTCCGCCCTCCAGGAGACGGCGGCGGCTGACGATCCGGCGGGGCGGACGGGCCGGGGACGGGGCGGGGAACGCGGGAGAGTGCGGCATGACCGTGGCCTTCCGTGGGCTTCGGGGGCGGCTCAACGCACGGTGCTTCGACGGCAGTTGACGGCGGGCGGGTGACAACTGCCGATGGATCCCAACTGCCGGTGACGCGGTGACTACTGAATCAGGGTCACCCTAGGACTCGAACAGAACCTAATCAATTATCCCGTCGGAGTTTGTTTGTTCCTGATGGAGGGAGGGGCCGCCGCACGAGCGGTCAGGGAACGCGGACCCTTGGGGCAACCGGGGCTGCCCCCGAAGCTCCTGACGGCCGCTCGATCACCACGTAAAGTCCTGGCGTGAACCTGTGGACTTCCCTGGAGCCCGCGTCCGCGACCGTGGACCCCGGCAGCAGTACGCGCGTACGGCTGCGGGTGCGCAACACCGGTGACGTGGTGGACGAGTACCGCTTCGAGCCCGTCGGGGACGTCGCCCCCTGGACGACGGTCGAGCCGCAGAGCTTGCGCCTGTATCCGGGGACGACCGGCACCGTGGAGCTGACCTTCGCGCCGCCGCGTACGCCGGACGCGGTGGCGGGGCCGAATCCGTACGCGGTGCGGATCACGCCGACGGAGCATCCGGACGCTGTGACGGTGCCGGAGGGGAACCTCACGATCACGGCGTTCACCGAGGTGCGGGCGGAGTTGGTGCCGCCGACGGTGAAGGGGCGGTTCCGGGGGCGTCCGCGGCTGGCGGTGGACAACCTG
>NZ_JOGV01000019.1:0-104925 GCF_000721365.1 Streptomyces sp. NRRL F-5650
AACTCGCGGGTGTGGTCGCGTCCTGCCTGGACAAGGACCACGAGGGCCGCCCGACCGCCGCCGAACTGCTGGACGCCGCCGAGCGGCACGGCCCGTACGAGTCCCCGCTGTGGCCGGACGGCATCACCGAGCGGCTCGCCGAACGCGCCGCCTTCGCGGCACGCACCCCCGATCCCGTGGACCTGCCGCCACCGGCACCCACGACGGCACCGGGCCCGAAGCCCGGTCCCGAGCCGCTGCCCGAGCCCGAGCCCGTGGTGGCGCGGCGCCCCGAGCCCGCCGCCGGGGACAGGCCCGGCAGGCCCGGCAAACCCCGCAAGGAGCGCAAGGAGCGCCGCCGCAACCGCGTCCTGCCCGTCTTCGTCCCCGTCGTGGTCGTCGTCGCGGGCGGAACCCTCGCCTTCCAGCTCCTGCCCCACGTCACCGACGCCGACGACGCCGCAGGCCCCGGACCCTCCGCCTCCGTCACGGTCTCCGCACCCGCGACCCCCACGGGAACCGCCACGGGCTCCGCCAAGCCGTCGCCGTCCGCCGACGCGTCCTCGTCGAAGGACCCGGAGACAGAGAAGAAGGAGTCGGCGCCCGCCTCCGGGGCGGCGGACGCCGGCTCCGGCGACGGCGGGACGCGGGGGAAGGGCGACGGCGGACGGGACACCGGCACCGGCGCGGGCGGCGGCGCGGGCGAGGGCGGGGGGAGCGGTTCGCCGGACGCAACGGACACCGTGGTGAAACCACCCCCGGCGGGCGGCTTCACCCTGCGCAACGCGTCGACCGGCCAGTGCCTCAACGGCGTGGGCAGCAGCCCCTACTACGCCAACGTCGGCCTGGGCTCCTGCAGCAGTGCGAACGCCACCTGGAGCCTGCGGGGCACCCGCCTCGCCCACCGCGAACTGGGCAACTGCCTGAGCACTTACGGGGCGCTCCACTTGGAGACCTGCGGGGGAGACCGCCAGAACTGGCGCCTCGGTCCGCGGGGCGCCGTGGTCAACACGGACTCCGGGGCGTGCCTGCAGGCCGCCCGCTACGGCCCGCTCACGATGCAGACCTGCACGGGCTCGGCGGCCCAGCGCTGGACCAGGTCCTAGCCCTGGCCGGGCCCTGATCCAGCCCTAGTCCTTGTCCTTGTCCCCGTCCTTCTCGTCGTCCTTCTCCAGGGACTTCAGGAACTCGGGGTTGTCGTCCGGCGCCACCCACTGGCGCCGCCCGCCGCCGCCCTGCCAGGAGGAGGAGCCGGCGGGCTGCCGCTTCTTGCCGGCGATGATCCAGGAGATCGAGCCGACCAGCGGGAAGAGCAGCACGAGGATCGCCCACAGCGGCTTGGGCATGTGGCGGATGTCGGCGTCCTTCGTGCTGATGCAGTCGATGAACGCGTAGACGCTCAGGGCCAGTGGCACGAGGAACATCAGCACCCGGAGCATGGGGCCTCTCCAGCGGGAAGCGAGGGGTAGGGGACGCGTCACGGCCCCCAGGTACAGGGCCAGGGTAGCCGCTCGGGGATACTGGAC
The DNA here is from genome assembly GCF_000721365.1 of Streptomyces sp. NRRL F-5650. Taxonomy (NCBI): domain Bacteria; kingdom Bacillati; phylum Actinomycetota; class Actinomycetes; order Kitasatosporales; family Streptomycetaceae; genus Streptomyces; species Streptomyces sp. NRRL F-5650. Next base: position 1,506 of record NZ_JOGV01000019.1, read on the forward strand.
GGCATGGCTTACGACGATCTTCGTTCCCTGCTCAGGGCACTGGAGCGCGAGGGCGACCTCAAGCGCATCAAGGCCGAGGTGGACCCGTACCTGGAGATCGGGGAGATCGTCGACCGGGTCAACAAGGCCGGCGGCCCGGCGCTGCTCTTCGAGAACGTGAAGGGCTCCGACCTGCCCCTCGCGATGAACGTCTTCGGTACCGACCGCCGCCTGCTCAAGGCCCTCGGCCTCAAGTCGTACTCCGAGATCTCGGACAAGATCGGCGGTCTGCTCCGCCCCGAGCTGCCCCAGGGCTTCGTCGGCGTGCGCGAGGCATTCGGCAAGCTCGGCTCGATGACGCACGTGCCGCCGAAGAAGGTGAAGCCGGGCAGCGCGCCCGTCCAGGAGGTCGTCCTCACCGGGGACGACGTGGACCTGGAGCGCCTGCCGGCCCTCTTCACCTGGCCGGACGACGGCGGCTCCTTCTTCAACCTGGGCCTGACCCACACCAAGGACCCCGAGACGGGCATCCGCAACCTCGGCCTCTACCGCCTCCAGCGCCACGACAAGCGCACCATCGGCATGCACTGGCAGATCCACAAGGACAGCCGCAACCACTACCAGGTCGCCGCCCGCCGCGGTGAGCGCCTGCCCGTCGCGATCGCCTTCGGCTGCCCGCCCGCCGTGACCTACGCCTCCACCGCCCCGCTCCCCGGCGACATCGACGAGTACCTGTTCGCCGGGTTCCTGCAGGGCAAGCGCATCGAGATGGTCGACTGCAAGACGGTCCCGCTCCAGGTCCCCGCGCAGGCCGAGGTGGTCGTCGAGGGCTGGCTGGAGCCGGGCGAGATGCTCCCCGAGGGCCCCTTCGGCGACCACACCGGCTTCTACACCCCGCAGGAGCCCTTCCCCGCCCTGAAGATCGACTGCGTGACGATGCGGAAGCGTCCGCTGCTCCAGTCGATCGTGGTCGGGCGGCCCCCGACGGAGGACGGTCCCCTCGGCCGGGCCACGGAGCGCTTCTTCCTCCCGCTCCTCAAGATCATCGTCCCGGACATCGTGGACTACCACCTGCCCGAGGCCGGCGGCTTCCACAACTGCGCGATCGTCTCGATCGACAAGAAGTACCCCAAGCACGCCCAGAAGGTGATGCACGCCATCTGGGGCGCGCACATGATGTCCCTGACCAAGCTGATCGTGGTCGTCGACTCCGACTGCGACGTCCACGACCTGCACGAGGTCGCCTGGCGGGCGCTCGGCAACACCGACTACGCCCGCGACCTCACCGTCGTGGAAGGGCCGGTCGACCACCTCGACCACGCCTCCTACCAGCAGTTCTGGGGCGGCAAGGCGGGCATCGACGCGACGAAGAAACTGCCCGAGGAGGGGTACACCCGCGACGGGGGCTGGCCGGACATGGTGCTGTCCGACCCGGAGACACACGATCGGGTGACGCGACGCTGGAAGGAGTACGGGCTGTGAGCAGCGAAGCCGTCCTGGGTGAGGGCAGCGCGAACCATGCTCCCCGCAAACGCGGGGGTGTTCCGGCGTTCCTGCGTCTGGTGATGATCGAACACTCGGTGTTCGCGCTGCCCTTCGCCTACATCGCCGCGCTGACCGCGATGTACCGGTGGGACGAGAACATCCACTGGGGCCGGCTGCTCCTGGTCACGATCGCCATGGTGGGCCTGCGTACCTTTGCCATGGCGGTCAACCGGATCATCGACCGCGAGATCGACGCCCGCAACCCCCGCACCGCCCACCGCGAACTGGTCACCGGCGCCATGTCGGTCAGGCACGCCTGGACCGGCGCGCTGGTCGCCCTCGTCGTCTTCCTCGGCGCCGCGGCCCTGCTCAACCCCCTCTGCCTGGCCCTCGCCCCGGTGGCCGTCGTGCCGATGGTGGTCTACCCGTACGGCAAGCGGTTCACCAACTTCCCGCAGGCCATCCTCGGTCTCGCGCAGGCCATGGGGCCCGTCGGCGGCTGGCTCGCGATCACGGGCGAGTGGTCCTGGGAGGCCGTGATCCTCGGCCTCGCGGTCGGCGTCTGGATCGGCGGCTTCGACCTGATCTACGCCTGCCAGGACGTCGAGACCGACCGGCAGGTGGGCGTGAAGTCCGTCCCGGCCCGCTTCGGCGTCCCCGCCGCGATCCGGGGCGCCCGCGCCTGCCACACCCTCACCACGGCCCTGTTCGTCTGGTACGCCCTCGCCACCGACGCCGGCGCCTTCTTCTGGCTCGGCCTGGTGATCGTCGCGGGTGCCTTCGTCTACGAGCACACCATCGTCCGCCCCACCGACCTGACCCGCCTCAACAGGGCGTTCTTCTCGGTCAACGGCTTCATCGGGATCGCGTTGTTCGTGTGCGCGCTGCTGGATCTGCTGGTCCGGGGCCTCACGGTCTGAAAACCCGGAGCCTGCGACTAGGCTCGGCATCATGAAGCCAGGACAGACGGAGCGCGTGCCTTGGATCGTGGGGGTGTCCGGGGCGTCCGGCACCCCGTACGCCGCCGCCGTGCTCCGTGCGCTGCTCGCCGCCGGCGAGAGCGTCGACCTGGTGGTCAGCCGGGCCTCGCGGCTCACCCTGCTCGACGAGACCGGCATCTCCTTCCGCGACGCCCACTGGCAGCAGGACCTGCGCGAGTGGCTGGCCCGCGGAGCCGACGGCAAGCCGGACACCTTCGTCGACGCGGACGTCCGCGGCGTACGGCACTGGAGCGCGGGCGACCTCGCGGCCGGGCCGTCCTCGGGGTCGTACCCGACGAAGGGCATGATCATCGTGCCCGCGTCGACGGCCTGCGTCGCGGGCGTCGCCCTCGGGCTGTCCAAGGACCTGCTCCAGCGCACCGCGAGCGTGACGCTCAAGGAACGCCGCAGGCTCGTCGTGGCCGTACGGGAGACCCCGCTGGACGGCCGGACGCTGCGGCACCTGGTGACCCTGGACGACGCCGGCGCGCGCGTCGTGCCCGCCTCCCCCGCCTTCTACGCGGGGGCGACGCACATCCAGGACCTGGTGGACTTCGTCGCCGGACGCGTCCTGGACGCGGCGGGCGTCGGGCACGGCCTCTACCGCCGCTGGCGCGGCGACCTCGGCGGGGCCCGCCCCACCGGCTGAGCGCCGCCCCAGCACCACTTCCCCCACATGCTCGTGACTCACCCGTTTGTTACCCACATCTTCAGAACTCTTCAGTGGAAGGCTTCGATCGCATGGACGCGGTGGACAGGCAGCTCATCCAGGCCCTCAGGGAGAACGGCCGGGCCTCCTACGCGGAGCTGGGGCGCCTGGTCGGGCTCTCGGGACCCAGCGTCACCGACCGCATCAACCGGCTGGAGGCGGCCGGTGTCATCACCGGCTACCGGGCCACCGTCGACGCCGCCTCGCTCGGCCTCGGCGTCACCGCCCTCATCGGCGTCTCGCTCTCCGACGCCGCCGACCACGAGGACGTGGCCCAGCGCCTCAAGGAGCTGCGGGAGATCGAGGACTGCTGGTTCATCGCCGGCGACGACTCCTACATGCTCAAGGTGCGTGCCGCCGACGTGGACGGGCTGGAGAGCATCATCCGGCGGCTGTCGGGCACGAAGGGCGTGTCCCGGACCCGTACCACCATCGTGCTCTCCACCAAGTGGGAGAACCGGGTGGGCGAGCTGCCCGAAGAGGTCTAGTCACGGAGGCGTACGGTTGATCCGTCTGTCTCAGAAAGAGGTATCGCATGGACGCCGGGCTCAAGCGCGAGCTGGAGCAGAAGGTCCGCTCCGGTGAGCGGCTGACCCGCGAGGACGGCATCGCGCTGTACGAGTCGGACGATCTCGCCTGGCTCGGCGGCCTCGCGCACGAGGTGCGGACGCGGAAGAACGGCGACGTCGTCCACTTCAACGTCAACCGCCACCTCAACATGACCAACGTGTGCACCGCCTCCTGCGCGTACTGCTCCTTCCAGCGCAAGCCGGGGGAGAAGGACGCGTACACGATGCGCATCGAGGAGGCGGTGAAGCTCGCCAAGGAGATGGAGGGCGAGAACCTCACCGAGCTGCACATCGTCAACGGCCTGCACCCCAACCTGCCGTGGCGCTACTACCCGCGCTCGCTGCGCGAACTGAAGGCAGCGCTGCCGGACGTCGCGCTCAAGGCCTTCACGGCCACCGAGATCCACCACTTCGAGACCATCTCCGGGATGTCCGCCTCCGACATCCTCGACGAGCTGATCGACGCCGGTCTGGAGTCGCTGACCGGCGGCGGCGCGGAGATCTTCGACTGGGAGGTGCGGCAGCACATCGTCGACCACCGCACCCACTGGGAGGACTGGTCCCGCATCCACCGCCTGGCCCACGAGAAGGGCCTGGAGACCCCCTGCACCATGCTCTACGGCCACATCGAGGAGCCGCGCCACCGCGTGGACCACGTGCTGCGCCTGCGTGAGCTGCAGGACGAGACGGGCGGCTTCCAGGTCTTCATCCCGCTGCGCTACCAGCACGACTTCGTGGACATGAAGGACGGGAAGATCCGCAACCGCCTCCAGGCGCGTACGCAGATGGCGACCGGCGCGGAGGCCCTGAAGACCTTCGCCGTCTCGCGCCTCCTGTTCGACAACGTCCCCCACGTCAAGGTCTTCTGGGTCATGCACGGCGTCCAGACCGCCCAGCTCGCCCTCCAGCACGGCGCGGACGACATGGACGGCTCGGTCGTCGAGTACAAGATCACGCACGACGCGGACGACTTCGGCACGCCGAACAAGCTGACGCGGGAGGACCTCCTGGACCTCATCCGCGACGCGGGCTTCCGGCCGGTCGAGCGCAACACGCGGTACGAGATCCTCCGGGAGTACGAGGGTCCCGACCCGGCGCGCCGGGAGGCACCGCAGCCGATGCGGGTGTGACGTCCGCGGTCGCGTGTCGAGTGCGGGTGCGTGGTGGGTTGCCCGCGCGGTTCCCGGCGCCCCTGGGCCGGGACGGTCCCGGCGCCTGTGAGCAGGCGCTGCGGGCATGCCGCTGAGGGGCGCGGGGTGCCGGGTGCGGCCGGCCTCCGGCCACCCGCACCCGGCACGGGTCCGAACCGCCCCCGGCGGGTACCCGCACCGCATGGCCGGTACCGAGGACGCCTACACCGCAGAACCCTTCGTGCCAAGGCGCGGCGGCCTGTCCGCCCTGCGCCGGGCGGCAGCCGACTGCCGCGGCTGTCCCCTGCACCGCGACGCCACCCGGACCGTCTTCGGTGCCGGCGCGGCGTCCGCCCGCGTCATGCTCGTCGGCGAGCAGCCGGGCGACCAGGAGGACCGGCAGGGCAAACCCTTCGTCGGCCCCGCAGGGCACCTCCTCGACCGGGCGCTGGCGGAAGCCGGCCTCGACCCGGCGGACGCCTACGTCACCAACGCCGTCAAGCACTTCAAGTTCACGCGGGCCGAGCCCGGCAAGCGCCGTATCCACAAGGCGCCCACCCTGCGCGAGACGGCCGCCTGCGGTCCCTGGCTGGCCGCCGAACTGGACCGGGTGGCGCCCGAGCTGATCGTGGTGCTGGGCGCCACGGCGGGCAAGGCGCTGCTCGGCTCGTCGTTCCGCGTCACACGGGTGCGCGGCACGGTGCTGGAGGAGGAGATCCACGGCCGTACGGAACGGCTCGTGCCGACCGTGCACCCGTCAGCCGTACTGCGCGCCGACGACCGGGACGGGGCCTACCGGGGGCTGGTCTCCGACCTGAAAATCGCCGCACAGGCACTCGGGTAAGGGCTACCATGTGCGTGTGTCCCTTACTTTCACTTTCGATCCGCCCGTCACCCGCGACCTCCGTGACGGCGTCCTCGACCTGTGGACCGACGTCTCCAACGCCGGTGGTTCCGTGGGCTTCGTCCCGCCGGTGACGCGGGAGGACATCCGCCCCGAGCTGGTCAAGCACCTGGTGGGCATGGCCGAGGGGCGTACCCGGCTGCTCGTCGGCCACGACGAGGAGGGGCGGGTGGCCGCCGCCGCGTTCCTCGCCCTCAACACGCACCGGCTGATGCGGCACTGGCTGTGGCTCTACACGGTCATGGTCCACCCGCGCCACCAGGGCCGCGGCTACGGCCGGGACCTGATGGCCGCCGCGGCGGACGCCGCCCGCACCTGCGAGGGCGTCGAGGCGATCCGGCTCACCTGCCGGGGCGGGTGCGGCCTGGAGCGGTTCTACGAGTCCTGCGGCTACAAGGAGGTCGGCCGCGTGCCCGGCGCGATCCGCGTCGCCCCCGGTGACGACCGGGACGACGTCTTCCTGCTGCTGCCCCTCGGGTGACCTCCGGCCCCTCCGGCCGACCCCCCTGCAAGACCGGCGGCCCGGCATGTTTCACTGGACCGTGCCTCTTTGTGCCAGAAACGGAAGAGTGGATTGAGATGCTCCGCTACACGCTGATGCGCCTCGGGATCTTCGCAGGCTGCCTCGTGGTCGTCTGGGGGCTCGTCTACGCCGGAGTGTTCCCGCGCGGCCTGGGCGACTCCAACGGCATGTGGATCCTCCTGCTCTCCCTGCTGGTCTCCGCCCCCATCAGCTACGTCGCGCTGCGCAAGGAGCGGGACCGGGCCTCGGAGCAGGTCGCGGGCCGGGTCACCCGCATGAAGGCCAACCTGGAGGCCAACCGCGGCCAGGAGGACAGCGCCGACGACGCCGTACGGGCGCAGGGCCAGACCTCGTAACGTCCGTCACGCACCACACGCCCCGGCTTCCGAATTCACCGGAAACCGGGGCGCTTTGCGTTCTGTGGGCGAGGGTGCGCCCCGGCCTCTCAAAGTATGGCTTTGAGTGTCCCAAAGCTCCGGTGTTAAAGTCGTGCGCATGAAGCAAGCAGCCGCGCCCCGCACACCGCAGCGCCTCGCGCTCGTGGCGCGCCTGCACGTGGACCTCTGTCGGAACGCGTCCGCGAACTGTCGCCCCTGACGTTCCCCCTCATCCAGTCGTCCCCACGTCAGCTCAGCGCATCCCGCACCCCGTCCCGCGTCCCGCCCCCTACGGAGCATGTCCGTGTCCTCAGAGTCCTCTGCGTCTTCCGCCGCGAAGCCCACGCAGTCCCCGCAGCCCGCAAAGTCCCCGAAGCTCCCGAAGTACCTCAAGGTCCCCTTCTGGGCCCAGATACTCGGCGGTCTCGTCCTCGGTGTCCTGTTGGGCTGGCTGGCCCGCAGCCAGGACATATCCTGGCTGGTCACCACCCTGGAGAAGGTCGGTGACACCTTCATCGGCCTGCTGAAGCTGGCCGTCGCCCCGCTGGTCTTCTTCGCGATCCTCGTCTCGATCACCAACCTGCGGAAGGTCAACAACGCGGCCCGCCTGGCGACCCGCACCCTCCTCTGGTTCATGATCACGTCGCTGATCGCGGTGGCCATCGGCCTCGTCATCGGCCTGGTCACCAACCCCGGCTCCGGCACCGGTCTCACCCCGGCCGACGGCGCCCGGCCCGAGCACACCGGTTCCTGGATCGACTTCCTGACCGGCATCGTGCCGACCGACGTCATCACGCCGTTCACCGAGCTGAACGTCCTGCAGATCGTCTTCATGGCCGCCGTCGCCGGCATCGCCGCCCTCCAGCTCGGCGAGAAGGCCCAGCCGATCCTCAACCTGAGCGAGTCCGTCCTCGAACTCCTCCAGAAGGCCCTGTGGTGGGTCATCCGCCTCGCCCCGCTCGGCACCGTCGGCCTCATCGGCAAGGCCATCGCCACCTACGGCTGGGACCTCATCGGCAAGTACGCCACCTTCACCGCCGACATCTACGTCGGCTGCGCGATCGTGCTGTTCGGGGTCTACCCGGCGCTGCTCGCCACCGTCGCCAAGGCCAGCCCGCTCCAGTTCTTCAAGGGCGCCTGGCCCGCCATCCAGCTCGCCTTCGTCTCCCGCTCCTCGGTCGGCACCATGCCGCTGACCCAGAAGGTCACCGAGCGCCTCGGCGTCCCGAAGGAGTACGCCTCCTTCGCCGTGCCGTTCGGCGCGACGACCAAGATGGACGGCTGCGCCGCGATCTACCCGGCGATCGCCGCGATCTTCGTCGCGCAGATCTTCGGCATCGACCTCGGGGTCGGCGACTACCTGCTGATCGCCTTCGTCTCGGTGGTCGGCTCCGCCGCCACGGCCGGCCTCACCGGCGCCACGGTCATGCTCACCCTGACCCTCTCCACCCTGGGCCTGCCCATGGAGGGCGTCGGCCTCCTGCTCGCCATCGACCCGATCCTGGACATGATGCGCACCGCGACGAACGTCGCCGGCCAAGTGGTCGCACCGTTGATCGTGTCGGCGCGTGAGGGCATCCTCGACCGCGACAAGTTCAACAGCGTGGCCTCGGCGCCCGTCGACGTGGACGAGCAGAAGCCGGTGGCCGTGGCCGCCTGATCGCTGACTCCCGGAACGGACGACGCCCCGCACACCTGGTGCGGGGCGTCGGTTTCTGCACGGACGTCCGCACCGCCGGGTACGGGGCGAACTTCTGTCAGCCTCCGGGCGGTTGGACGGGAATCGTCAGAATTCTCGCAGTCGTCGGAATCGTCAGGGAGTGCGAGCGTCGTAGTGGTCGCGGTGTGTGAGGACCTCGGCCATGTGTGTCTGCGCCCAGCTCCTGAGCCCGCGCGTCACGTGGTGGAGCGAGAGGCCGAGGTCGGTCAGCTCGTAGGAGACGGTGACAGGGACGGTCGGCGTCACGGTACGGGTGAGCAGGCCGTCGCGTTCCAGCGACCGTAGCGTCTGGGTCAGCATCTTCTGGCTGACCCCGGCCAAAAGGCGAGCGATCTCGGAGTAACGCATCGACCTCGGAGCCGGAGTCGGAGCCGGAGTCGGAGTGTCCGCGTGTGCCGCACCGGGCGGGCCGGGGCTGTCGTCGCTGCCCAGCGCACACAGGACCAGGACGACCCACTTGTCCGAGATCCGGTCGAGCAGTTGCCGGCTGGGGCACCCTGCCAGGAACGCGTTGTACTCCACCTTGGCCCGAGCCCTCTTCTGGGCCGCCTTCGTCGTCGCCACTGACCTCGCCTCTCGCCGATGGGTGGTTACGCACTCCAGAGTGCCTACTTCCCGACAGGAAGTTTCTCTCCAATGCTGATGGCAGGGAGGCAGCAGGCGCCACCCCCAGTGCACGACGAAAGGCACCAAGATGAGCACACCGTCCCTCTCCCTTCCCGGCGGCACCTGGACCCTGGGCGACCTGACCGTCACCCGGTTCGGCTACGGCGCCATGCAACTGGCCGGGCCGTGGGTCATGGGGCCGCCCGCCGACCGCGAGGGTGCCCTGGCCGTTCTGCGTGACGCGGTCGACCTCGGTATCACCCACATCGACACCAGCGACGCCTACGGGCCGCGGGTCACCAACGAGTTGATCCGCGAGGCGCTGCACCCCTATCCCGAGTCGCTGCACATCGTGACCAAGGTGGGCGCGATGCGCGACGAACAGGGTGGCTGGCCCACGGCCCGGCGGCCCGAAGATCTTCGCCGCCAGGTCCACGACAACCTCACGTCCCTCCGGCTCGACGTACTCGACCTGGTCAACCTCCGACTCGGCAACGCCGAAGGTCCCCAGCCCGGCTCGCTCGCCGAGGCGTTCGAGACGCTCGTCGAACTCCAGCAGCAGGGCCTGATCCGCCGCCTCGGGGTCAGCAACGCCACCGAGGAGCAGATCGCCGAGGCACAGGGCATCGCGCCGATCGTGTGCGTGCAGAACATGTACAACCTCGCCCACCGCCACGACGACAAGCTCATCGACCGGCTCGCCGCCGACGGCGTCGCCTACGTGCCCTTCTTCCCCCTCGGGGGCTTCACCCCGCTTCAGTCCTCGGCGCTCTCGGCGGTCGCCGCTCGACTGGAGGCGACGCCGATGTCCGTCGCACTGGCCTGGCTGCTGCAGCGATCACCGAACGTCCTGCTCATCCCCGGCACGTCATCGACGGCACACCTGCGCGAGAACATCGCCGGTGCAGGGCTCTCCCTCTCCCACGAGGACCTGACGGAGCTGGACGACATCGGCCGCTGAATGCCCCGGAGCTGAACGACTCACAAGCCACGGCCGAAACCACGGCCGAAGCCACGAGCCGGGGCGGGACCGGCAGGACGCGGAGGCGGTTCCGGTCGCCGCCTGACCACCCGGGTTCCGGGCGCGGTCGTCCGGGACACCGCCGCACGGACCGTACGCTGAACCGCATGGGTGCAGGGAAGACCAAGCGGATGCCGCGTGCGGTCCGTGAGCAGCAGATGCTGGACGCCGCCGTCAGCGTCTTCGGCCGGCGCGGGTACATGGCGGCGTCGATGGACGAGATCGCCGAACTGGCGGGCGTGTCCAAGCCGCTGGTGTACCTGTACCTGAACTCGAAGGACGACCTCTTCAGCGCCTGCATCGGCCGCGAGGCCCGCGCCCTCACCGAGGCGGTGCGGGCCGGCGTGCGTCCGGGACTGTCCGCCGACGGGCAACTCTGGTCGGGGCTGCGGGCGTTCTTCACCCACACCGCGCGGCATCCGGACGCCTGGCGGATGCTGCACCTGCACGCCCGTACGCACGGTGAGCGGTTCGCCGCCGAGGTGGCGGCGATGCGCGAGGAGATCGTCGCGTTCGTGACCCACCTGATCGCCGCCGCGGCGCGGGACGCGCACCGGGACCCGCATCTGGCCGAGGGCGAGGTCGCCGGGCTGGCCGAGGCCCTGGTCGGTGCCGCCGAGTCGCTCGCCGACTGGGCGGGCGCCACCGAGGGGGTCACCGCCAAGCAGGCGGCGGCCACCCTGATGAACTTCGCCTGGGCCGGTCTGGGCGACCTGATGGCGGGCCGCCCGTGGGCCGAGCCGGAGGAGCCCCAGCCGGAGGAGTCCGGGCCGGAGCCGGAGGAGGCGCCGGGCGGGGCGGTCCCGGTTCAGGCGGGGTAGGGCGCGACATCGCCGCAGACGTGCAGCCGCCCGTCGCGGGCGCCGCGCAGCTCGAACCGCCCGCCCGCGCCGTCCTCCGCGCCGTACACCACCGTCCCGGGCAGCAGCACCGGCGCCCGGAACCGGGCCCGTACCACGGCCGCGTCCGGTGCCCCGTGCTCGGCGAGGCAGCGGGCCACGGTCCACATGCCGTGCGCGATGGCCCGCGGGAAGCCGAACAGGCGGGCGGTGAGCGGGTGCAGGTGGATCGGGTTGCGGTCCCCGGAGGCGGCGCCGTAGCGGCGTCCGACGTCCCCGGCGAGCCGCCACTCGGCGCGGGCGGGGAGGGGGTCGCGGGGACCGGACGGGGCGTCGGAGGGGCGGGCGGCGGCGTCGGTGCGGTGCCGGGCGAGGTAGGTGCTGCGCGACTCCCACACGAGGTCGGCGCCGGTGCGCACCTCCGTGACCACCGTCGCCTCGGTGCCCCGCCGGTGCGGGGCGAGTCCCTCGACGTGCACGGCGAGTGAGTAAGCGGCGTGCGCGGGCATGGCGGTGCGCCGGGTGATGCCGATCGAGGTGTGGACGAGCCCGAGCAGGGGCAGCGGGAAGTCCCGGGCGCTCATCAACCGCATGGCCAGCGGGAAGCCGAGCACGTGCGGATACGTCACCGGAAGCGCGTCCGCGCCGGTCGCGAACCCGCACGCGCGTTCGTACGCCGAGAGTCGCGCGAGGTCCACGCGCAGGCCGGGCAGGACCAGCCGGGTGCGGGGGAGGTCCGCGTCCGGGCGGGGCCGCTTGAGGGGCGACAGGAGGGCACCGCGGGCGAGGAGCGGGGGGAGGGCGGGGACGCCGGTGAGGGTGCGGGTGGTCGGGGCCGCGGTGGTCATCAGGCCCCCAGCAGGCTCTGGCCGCAGACCCGTACGACCTGGCCGTTGACGGCTCCGGAGGCCGGGTGGGCGAGCCAGGCGGTGGTCCGGGCGACGTCGACGGGCAGGCCGCCCTGGGCGAGGGAGTTCATCCGGCGGCCGGCCTCGCGGATGAAGAGCGGCACCGCCGCCGTCATCTTCGTCTCGATGAACCCGGGCGCCACCGCGTTCACCGTCACCCCGTGCTCGTCGAACGCACGCGGCGCGAGCGAGCGGACCAGGCCGACGATGCCCGCCTTGCTGGCGCCGTAGTTGGTCTGCCCGGCGTTGCCCGCGAGCCCGGCGATGGAGGCCGTCGCAACGATCCGCCCGCCCCGGTTGACCGCGCCCGCGGCGAGCAGCGCGTCGGTGGTGCGCAGGACGCTCGCGAGGTTGACGTCGAGGACCGAACTCCAGCGTTCGGCGGGCATGTTGACCAGGCGCCGGTCGCGGGTGATGCCGGCGTTGTGGACGAGGACGTCGAGTCCGCCGGGCAGGGCCTCGGCGATGCGCTCGCCCGCGTCGGCGGCGGTGATGTCGAGGGCGAGGGCGGTGCCGCCCAGGCGTTCGGCGGCGCGGCGGGCCGCGTCCTCGGCCTGCGGCACGTCGAGGACGACGACCTGGGCGCCCTGCCCGGCCAGCGTCTCGGCGACGGCGGCGCCGATGCCCCGGGCGGCACCGGTGACCAGGGCGGTGCGCCCGGCCAGGGGCAGGTCCCAGTCGTCGGGCCGCTGGTCCCCGCCCAACGCTGCGACCTCGATGACCTGGCCGCTGACGTAGGCGGAGGCGGGGGAGAGGAGGAAGCGGAGGGTGGACTCGGCGGGGGCCGCCTCGGTGAGCCGTACGAGGTTGACCGTCCTGCCCCGCCCGATCTCCTTGCCCAGCGAGCGGGTGAACCCCTCCAACGCCTGCTGGGCGGCGGCCTGGTGGTGGTCGGCGACGGCGGGCGGGGCGCCGAGCACCACCACGCGGCCGCTCGCGGCGACGGAGCGCACGACGGGGTGCAGGGCGGCGTGCACGTCGGCGAGCGCGGCGACGTCGCGTACGCCGGTGGCGTCGAGGACGACGGCGGCGGGGCGGCCGTCCGCGTCGGCGGCGAGGCCGGTGCGGGCCAGGACCGGCGCGAGGTCGAGGCCGGTCTTCCCGGCCGTGAGGTGGAGCAGGCCGCCGTCGAGCGCGTCGCGCCGCAGCTCGGCGGGTTGGGGCAGACCCAGCCGGCGGGTGAGGAAACGGCCGGGTGCGGTGCCGGTGAAGCTGAGGTAGCGGTCGGCCATGTCTGTCTCCCAGGCGGCTGCGACGTGGTCCAGAGGCCGGTTGTGGTGCGGCCGGTTGTGGTGCTCCCGCGCACGCCGTGCCCACAACTGCTTACTCTGGAGTAAGGTTACCGGAGGTAAGCCTACGTCACGGGTGAGGAGCAGGTCGAGATGAGCCCTCTGGCAGCGCAGCCCGCGCGCCGCGTCGCGGTCCTCGGCGGCGCACGCGTCCCCTTCGCCCGCTCCGACGGGCCCTACGCCACCGCCTCCAACCAGGAGATGCTCACCGCGGCCCTCGACGCGCTGGTCGAACGGCACGGCCTCCAGGAGCCGGGCGCCGTCGGCGAGTTCGTGGCCGGCGCGGTCCTCAAGCACAGCCGCGACTTCAACCTCGCCCGCGAGACGGTCCTCGGTTCGGCCCTCGACCCGCGCACCCCCGCCTACGACATCCAGCAGGCCTGCGGCACCGGGCTCCAGGCCGTGATCGCCGCCGCCAACAAGATCGCCCTCGGCCAGACCGAGTCGGCGGTCGCGGGCGGCGCCGACACGGCGAGCGACGCCCCGCTCGGCGTCAACGACCGCCTGCGCCGCATCCTCCTGGAGGCCCGCCGGGCGAAGACCGCCGGCGCGCGGCTGAAGGCGCTGGCGAGGATCCGCCCGGGGCACCTGGTCCCCGACATCCCGCGCAACGCCGAGCCGCGCACCGGCCTGTCGATGGGCGAGCACGCCGCGGTCACCGCACGCGCCTGGGGCATCACCCGTCAGGAACAGGACGCGCTGGCCGCCGCGAGCCACCAGCGGCTGGCGGCCGCCTACGAACGCGGCCTCTTCCAGGACCTGGTGGTGCCCTTCCGCGGCCTGGCCCGCGACCAGAACCTGCGCCCCGGCTCGACGGTGGAGAAACTGGCCGCGCTCAAGCCGGTGTTCGGCCTCGACGCCCCGGACCCCACGATGACCGCGGGCAACTCCACGCCCCTGACCGACGGCGCCGCCACCGTGCTGCTGGCGAGCGAGGAGTGGGCGCGCGCCCGGGGGATCGAACCCCTGGCGTACCTCACGGCGTACGAGACGGCGGCCGTCGACTTCGCCGGCGGGGACGTCGCGGGCGGCGAGGACGGGCTGCTGATGGCCCCGGCGTACGCGGTCCCGCGGATGCTGGAGCGGGCCGGGCTCGGCATGGGAGACTTCGACCTCGTCGAGATCCACGAGGCGTTCGCCTCCCAGGTGCTGGCCACGCTGGCCGCCTGGGAGAAGCGGGGCCTGGAGCCGGTGGACCGGGGCCGTCTGAACGTGGCGGGCTCCTCCCTCGCCACCGGCCACCCCTTCGCCGCGACCGGCGCCCGGATCGTGGCGACCCTGGCCACCCTGCTCGCCGAGCGGGAGGGCCCGGGACGCGGCCTGATCTCCGTCTGCGCCGCGGGCGGCCAGGGCGTCACGGCCATACTGGAACGAACGTGACCTACCCTCAGGTAACCGTCAACACTGCACAGGTCCGGCCCGGGACCGTCCCCGAACCCGCACCAAGTCCCCACGCGGGCGCCGTACGATCCCGGAACTGACCGCCGGTAACCCCCGCCCCCTGTCCGCGGGACCGGCGTTGAACGCCTCGGCGCCCGAGGCACGTACGTCATGCGACAGAGCAGCGACCGCAGGAGCGGTGTCCCTGCCGCACGTCCCAGGAGCCGCCCGTGTCCACCCCGCTTCCCTCCTTCGCCCCGTCCGCCGCCTACGCCGACGCGCCCGGCCCCACCCTCGTGGCACCCGAGACGCGGAAGCTGGACGGGGTCGTACGGGAGGCGTACGTACCGCCGTTCGCGCCCCCGGTGCGCCGCGGGTCCCTCGCGGACCTGCCCTTCGACAACGCGGCGGCCGTCCCCGGGCAGGTCGTCCTCAGCCGCCGCTCGGCGGAGGGGGACTGGTCCGACGTGACGGCGGCCGAGTTCGCCGGGCAGGTGCTGGCGGTCGCCAAGGGCATGATCGCGGAGGGGCTGGCGCCGGGCGACCGCGTCGCGATCATGGCGCGGACGACGTACGAGTGGACGCTGCTGGACTTCGCCGCGTGGGCGGCGGGGCTGGTCACCGTCCCGGTCTACCCCACCTCCTCCCTCTTCCAGACCCGCTGGATCCTCCAGGACTCCGGCGCCGTCACCCTGGTCACCGAGACCACCGCGCAGGCCGCCGCCCTCGGCCCCGAGCTGGACCGCATCCCCGACCTCAAGCACCTGTGGGTCATGGACAAGGGGCACGTGGAGCGGCTCGCGGAGCTGGGCGCACGGGTGCCCGACGCGGAGGTGGAGGTGCGCCGCGGCATGCTCGGCCCGAGCACGCTGGCCACCCTGATCTACACCTCGGGCACCACCGGCCGCCCCAAGGGCTGCGCGCTCACCCACGGCAACTTCTTCGCCGAGGTCGACAACGCCATCGAGCTGCTCTACCCCGTCTTCAAGGCGGAGACCGGCGAGGAGCCCTCGATCCTGCTCTTCCTCCCGATGTCCCACGTCTTCGGCCGCATGGTCGCCGTGGCCTGCGTCCGCGCCCGGGTGCGCCTGGGCCACGCGCCGAGCCTGAAGCCCCAGGACCTGCTGCCCGACCTGGCGGCCTTCCGCCCCACCTGCCTGCTGACCATCCCGTACATGCTGGAGAAGGTTTTCAACAGCGCCCGCGCCAAGGCCGAGTCCGGCGGCCGGGCCGCGGCCTTCGACCGCGCGGTCTCGGTGGCGGTGCGCTACGGCGAGGCCAGGGAGGCCCGCCAGACCGGCACCGGCGGCGGCCCCCGCCGCGGCCTGAGGACCGCCCGCTCCCTCTACGACCCGCTGGTCTACCGGAAGATACGCAACGCCATGGGCGGCCGGGTCAAGTACGCCATCTGCGGCGGCTCCCCGCTCGGCCGCCGCCTGGCCGCCTTCTACGCCGGGGCCGGCATCGAGATCTTCGAGGGCTACGGCCTCACCGAGACCACCGCCGCGGCCACCGTCACGCCGCCGCTCAAACCGCGCCTGGGCACCGTCGGCTGGCCGCTGCCCGGCACCCGCGTGCGCATCGCCGCCGACGGCGAGGTCCTCGTCTCGGGGGAGCAGGTCCTGCACGGCTACTGGGACCCGCAGGCCGGCGGCGTCGTCCCGGCCGCACCCGACGGCTGGTTCGCCACCGGCGACATCGGCAGCCTGGACGACGAGGGCTACCTGACGATCACCGGCCGCAAGAAGGAGCTGCTGATCACCGCGGGCGGCAAGAGCGTCGCCCCCGCCCCGCTGGAGAACTGGCTGCGCTCCCACCCCCTGATCTCCCAGTGCCTCGTGCTGGGCGACCGCCGCCCCTACGTCTCCGCCCTGTTCACCCTCGACCCCGACGGCCTCACCCACTGGCGCCGCATGAACGGCAAGCACCCCGTGCCGCCCGAGCTGCTGGTGGACGACGAGGAGGTGCACGCGGTGCTCCAGCGGGCGGTCGACGAGGCCAACAAGCTGGTCTCCCGCCCGGAGTCCATCCGCCGCTTCGCGATCCTGCCCAGGGACTTCACCGAGTGGGAGGGCCACCTGACCCCCTCCATGAAACTGCGCCGCGACGTGATCATGCGGGACTTCGCGGCGGCCGTGGAGGGGCTGTACGAGGGGCAGGACGGCGCGGGGATCAGCGGCGGGCGATGAGACAGGCGGCCGGCGGGAGCGGTGCGGACGGGTCCGTCTCCTGAACGCGCACCGTCCGGGACAGCACGGTGAAACCGGCCCGCTCCAGCAGCTCCGCCATCCGGTCGGGCTGCCGCCGCTGGAAGTCCAGGGCGACCGGGTGGCCCCACGGCCGGTCGTGACGGCGGGGCTCGTCGCCGGCCTGGAAGCCGAGCAGCAGGTGCCCGCCGGGTGCCAGCACCCGCCCGACCTCGGCGAAGAGGTCCGGCAACCGCTCCCACGGCGTGTGGATCGAGGAGTACCAGGAGACGGCCCCCGCGAGGGCGCCGTCCGGCAGGTCCAGCTCCAGCATGGACCCCTGCTCGAAGCGCAGCCCCGGGTTCTCGCGGCGCGCGATCGCGAGCATCGAGGCCGACAGGTCGAGGCCGAAGACGCGCAGCCCCAGCGAGGCGAGGTGCGCGGTGACCAGCCCGGGCCCGCAGCCGAGGTCGGCCACCTCGCCCCCCGGTCCCACCAGCTCGGCGAAGGCGCCCATCAGCGCCCGGTCCAGCGGGGAGTCGTCCAGCACGGTGCGGAAGCGGGCGTGGTAGTCCTCGGCGACGGCGTCGTAGAAGGTCCTGGTGGTGGCCACGAAGGCGGGGTCGGTGGTCATGGGAGGGACCCTAGGGGCAGCCACTGACAGCCGGCCCCAAAAGCTCCGGCGGGAATTCACGGAGAATTCACGGACGGAGGGCGCCGCGAAAGGGCAGGAGCCCCGTCGCCGAAACCGGCGCGGGGCTCCTTGGGTACTGCTGTCAATCAGACAGGAGTGACATTCTCCGCCTGCGGACCCTTGGGGCCCTGCGTGACGTCGAAGGACACCTGCTGGTTCTCCTCGAGGGACCGGAAGCCGGTCGCGTTGATCGCGGAGTAGTGGACGAAGACGTCGGGGCCGCCGCCTTCCTGGGCGATGAAACCAAAGCCCTTTTCGGCGTTGAACCACTTCACGGTTCCGGTAGCCATAAGCCCTCCTTGGGCTCAAAGGGTTGCCCTGCTCCAGAACCAGCAAGTGTGAAGACTTTGAATGCCGCACAACTGCATACGTCTGAGAACGACGAGAGCCCGCGGTCACATGCTCCGCAGGCTCTGTACTGCAAGGGAAACCAAACTGCAACTTGCTGTGAGCCTAGCACGCAGGGCCCCCCGCGCAACAGAGGTCAAGATCACTTCACCCGAACGTTTGAACCCCTGCGCCGTTCGGCTGACGCCGGGGGTCGGCGACGGGCGGAACCCGGGGGAGGGCTAGCCTCGCGATGTGGACAATTCTCGCACCCGGCCGCGCGTCGGCCACATCCAGTTCCTGAACTGCCTGCCCCTCTACTGGGGGCTCGCGAGAACAGGCACGCTCCTCGACTTCGAGCTGACGAAGGACACCCCGGAGAAGCTCAGCGAGCAACTGGTGCGCGGTGATCTCGACATCGGTCCCGTCACCCTGGTCGAATTCCTCAAGAACGCTGACGACCTCGTCGCCCTTCCCGACATCGCCGTCGGCTGCGACGGCCCGGTGATGTCCTGCGTGATCGTCTCGCAGGTCCCGCTGGAGCGGCTCGACGGCGCCCGGGTCGCCCTGGGCTCGACCTCGCGCACCTCCGTACGGCTCGCCCAGCTCCTCCTGGCGGAACGGTTCGGCGTACAGCCGGACTACTACACCTGCCCGCCGGACCTGAGCCTGATGATGCAGGAGGCCGACGCGGCCGTCCTGATCGGGGACGCGGCCCTGCGCGCCAACATGATCGACGGCCCCCGCTACGGCCTCCAGGTGCACGACCTGGGCGCCCTGTGGAAGGAGTGGACGGGCCTGCCGTTCGTCTTCGCCGTCTGGGCGGTCCGGCGGGACTACGCGGAGCGCGAGCCGGTCATCGCCCGCAAGGTGCACGAGGCCTTCCTCGCCTCCCGCGACCTCTCCCTGGAAGAGGTGGACAAGGTCGCCGAGCAGGCCGCGCGCTGGGAAGCCTTCGACGAGGAGACCCTCGCCAGGTACTTCACCACGCTCGACTTCCGCTTCGGCGCCCCGCAGTTGGAGGCGGTCACCGAGTTCGCCCGCCGTGTCGGCCCCACCACCGGCTTCCCCGCGGACGTGAAGGTCGAGCTGCTCCAGCCACTGCGGCCCTGACACGACCGGCGTCCCGGCCCGGGCGGCCCACTACCCTGCTGGCAGGTACCGGCCGGCGTACGGGGGAGGGGTGGCGCCATGCGGCCGCTCGACGACGACGAACCCACCGCCGTGGGGCCCTACCGGCTGCTCGGCCGCCTGGGCTCCGGCGGCATGGGCCGGGTCTACCTGGGCCGCAGTGCCGGGGGCCGCACGGTCGCGGTGAAGGTCGTGCACCCGCACTTCGCGCTGGACGAGCAGTTCCGGGCCCGGTTCCGGCGCGAGGTGGACGCCGCCCGCCGGGTCGGCGGCGCCTGGACCGCGCCCGTCCTGGACGCGGACCCCGAGGCGCGCGTGCCGTGGGTCGCCACGGCGTACGCGGCCGGTCCCTCCCTCACGGCGGCCGTCGGGGACGGCGGCCCCCTGCCCGCCCACTCGGTCCGGGTGCTCGGCGCGGGCCTCGGCGAGGCGCTGGCGGCCGTGCACGAGCTGGGCCTCGTCCACCGCGACGTCAAGCCCTCCAACGTCCTGCTCACCCTCGACGGGCCCCTGCTGATCGACTTCGGCATCGCCCGGGCCACCGACGGGACGGCCTCCCTGACCTCGACCGGCGTGTCGATCGGCTCGCCCGGCTACATGTCGCCCGAGCAGGTTCTCGGCCAGGGCGTCACCGGGGCGGCGGACGTCTTCTCGCTGGGCGCCGTACTGGCGTACGCGGCGACCGGACGGCCGCCGTTCCCCGGGGACTCCTCGGCCGCGCTGCTCTACAAGGTCGTCCACGAGGAGCCCCGGCTCGACGGCCTGGACGGGGAGCTGCGCGAGCTGGTCGCCGCCTGCCTGGCGAAGGACCCGGCCGCCCGCCCCGCCCCCGGTGAGGCCGCCCGGCACCTGGCCCCCGAGGGCGCGGCCCGTCTGGTGAGCGGCGGCTGGCTGCCGGGGGCACTGGTGGAGCGGGTCAGCCGGAGCGCCGTGCAGCTCCTCGGGCTGGAGGCGGCCGATCCGGAACCGGAGGAGGGGGAGGGGTCCGGACCGGTCGGCTTCAGCCGCTCCTCTGTCACGGCGGACGGCGGCGCGGCGCCCGTGGCCGCCGGTGCCTTCGGGCCTCCGCCGACGATGCCCGCACCGTCGCCGGGCTCGGCCTCGCCGCCGCCCTTGCCTCCGTCGTCGGACCTGCCCTCGCCCTTGCCTCCGTCGTCGGCCTCGCTCCCGCCCTCGCCTTCCTCCTCGCCCTCGCCTTCGTCCTGGCCCGCTTCGCCTCCGTCCCCGTCGGCCTCGCCCCCGTCGGTCCCCGGTCCGAGGGGGCGGGAGCGCGGTGCGGATCCGGCGCGCCGTCCGAGCCGGTTGGCGCTCTCCGTCGCGGCCACCTCGACGCAGGCCACGGGAGGGCGGGGCCGGCGGCTGAGCTGCACGGTGGCCCTGGCGGTGGCGGGTGCGCTGGTGGCGGTGACGGTGGGGTCGGTGTTCGTCCGGGACCTGCTGCCGGGCTCGGGCAGCGACGCGAACGACGCGGGCGGCGCCGACCGCACCCCCGGTCCGCCCGCCGCCACCGCCGGTCTCCTGCCCGGCCGCTACGTCGGCACCTGGGAGGGCCAGGCCGCCGCCCTGGGCGGCAAGCTGCCGCTTGGCACCTTCCGCATCACCCTCAGGCAGGCGGACATCGGCGAGGAACTGGGCCGACTCCGCCAGACCGACGCGCTGGGCGGCGTCTGCGTCGACGTGATCACCCTCAAGAAGGTGACGGACAAGCAGATCGTCGCCGCTTCCGTCGGCGCGCAGGACAACCACGACGGCTGCAATCCCGCGCCCACCACGGTCACGTTCACACCGGTCGGCGACGACCTGGACTACGCGTCGCAGAGCGAGGAGTCGGGGCGCCCGGAGGCACGGCTGTCGAAGATCGGGTAGCTGGGGTGGTGCGGCAGGCGGCGTCGCCCGGCGAGGGTTCCTCCCGCATGCCGTAGCGCCAGATCAACGCGACCAGCACGGCGGTCACGGCGACGGCGGCCGCCAGTCCCACGCCCCACAGGTACGGGAACTGCTCGTGCACCCAGCAGGCGCCGCCCCGGCGGTCGCAGACGCCGTCCCAGTCCCGGCGGTCCTTGGGCCGCCAGGTCGCGCCGATCAGGCCCAGCACCAGCCAGCCGGCCACCAGCCCGGGCAGGGCGGCGACGGCCCAGGCGAGTGAACGGAGCCTGCCCGTACGCCACTTCATCCGGGTCAGCGGTGCCACGAGGGCGGCGAACGTCAGCGGCAGGAGCGCGCCCAGGGTCGCCCCGAAGGCGTATCCGCCGCCCGGCCACGCGGGCGCCAGGCCGCCCCACGCCCGGTGGCCCCACCGCATGTCGACGAGGACCAGCGGCAGCAGGAGAACGAGGAACGCGGCGACGACGCCGACGGCACCCAGGCAGCCGACCAGCCGGCCAGGGCCCGCACGCCGGGAGCCGTTCTCACCGGCGGAGGGCCGCCCGTCGCGCCGGTGCTCGTAGCGCAGGGCGGGACCTGCGGCCCGCCGCCGCCCGGGCCGGCTGGAACCCCGGCCACTCACCCCGGGACCACGACCGTCCGCAGTTCCCCGTCGCCGAGGTGCAGCATGCCCTTGCCCGGCGTGACCTGGCCCCCGACCATCTGGCGTGAGATGCGCAGCCCGATGAGGTCGCCGCTGGAGGACTCCTGCGGGGAGAGCAGAATGCCGCGGCGGGCCTTCTTCGCGTCGACCTGCCAGCCGGAGAAGCCGCTGCACACGTCCTCCTCGTCACCGGCGATGACGAGGGCGAGGCCGCGTTCGGCTCCCCGGGAGACGATCTTCTTCATCTGGCTCTCGGCGTCGCAGTCCTCGAGGATCTCGCCGTCGTCGACGAGGACCGCGACGGGCTCCTCCAGGCTCGCCTCGTCGATCAGCTCCTCGAACTCGTCCTCGTCGATGTCGTCACCCGTGAAGACCTTCAGCACGCCCTCCACTCCGTCCAGTTGGCGCACCGGCGACTGGCGGGGCGCCGCCACGACGAGGCGGGTGCCCTGGGCGAGGAGCGACTGGGCCACGTTCATCAGCACCGTGGAGCGACCCGACTTGGCCGGTCCCGCGATGACGAAGGACGGTACGCCGTCGGCCAGGTCGGGCCCGAAGCCGACGATCTCGTCGCCGCCGATGCCGATCAGCGCCCACAGCTTGGAGCGGGACGCCTCCGGGTCGCGCATCTCCCAGGCCTCCGGGAAGGCGATCCGGCTGGGCAGACTGTCGACGCGGAACGGGCGCCGGGCGCGCGGGACGTCGGCGTCGCGCGCCGCGGCGGCCTCGCCGATCGCCGTGATCGCCGCGGCCTGGCCCTGGCCGGTGGTGTCCTCGGAGAGCAGTGCGAACTGCGTCTCCGTACCGGCCTCGTTGCGGAAGGCGCGGCCCGGCGGGATCTCCTCGGGCACCTTGCGGGACGGGATGCCGAGCGTGGCGAAGTCGCTGCGGTCGGCCAGGCGCAGACCGTACTTGTCCTCGGTGAGGGTCGCGATGCGCCCCACGAGCAGCGTGCGGTCGCCGGTCAGGACCAGGTGGATGCCGACGCTGGCGCCCTCGCGCATCATGGTCTGCAACTCGTCGGTCAGCGAGCCGTGGTCGACCTCGCCGAGGGTGGGCACCCAGCCCTCCCACCGGTCCAGGAGCACGACGATGTGCGGCAGCCGCTCCTCCTCCGTCACCGCGGCCCGCTGCTCGCCGATGTCCGCGAATCCGGCGTCGGCCAGCAGGTCCTGACGGCGCGACAGCTCGCCCTTGAGCCGGTTGACGAGCCGTACGACCCGCTCGGTCTGGTTGCGGCCCACGACCGCACCGCAGTGCGGCAGCCGGGTCAGCGCGTTCAGGGCGCCGTTGCCGCAGTCGATGCCGTACAGGTGGACGTCGGCGGTGGAGTGGGTGCGGGCCAGTGAGCCCGCGATGGTGCGCAGCACCTGGGAACGGCCGCTGCGCGGAGCACCGCCGATCATCAGGTGCCCGAAGCTCGAGAAGTCGACGACGACCGGGCGGCGGGCCTGGTCGGCGGGCAGGTCCTCGATGCCGTACGGGGCGGGCGGCAGCTTGCCCGGGGCGGCGCCCGCGAGGGCCGGGACCTCGATCTCGTCCAGCAGCAGCGTCTCGTCCAGGGCCGGCAGCCAGGGGCTGTGCTGGGCGGGGATGCCCATCGACCGGTTGGCGTCGCGCACCGCGTCGACCAGCACCTTGAGGTCGGTGATCTCGTCGTCCTCGCGGGACTCGGTCTTGGGCTTGGCCAGCGCCGCCCGGCCCAGATCCTCCCAGTCCAGGGGGCCGACCCAGGGGGCGAGCGCGGCCGGGTCGGCCGCGCCGGGCCGACGGCCGCCGACGCGTCCCGACTGGAAGGGGACGAGGGAGGAGTGACCGAGGCGGACGTAGGCACGGCCCGGGGTGTTCTTGGAGATGTGCCCGGCCTCGGGCGAGTCGATGACGTCGGACGACTCGCCGCCGTCGGTCACCCGCAGCGCTATGCGGAGGTTGGTGTTGGCGCGGATCTCGGGGGAGACCACGCCGCTGGGCCGCTGCGTGGCGAGCAGCAGGTGGATGCCGAGGGAGCGCCCTCGCTGGGCGATGTTGACGAGCCCGGTCACGAAGTCGGGCAGGTCCCGCACCATGGAGGCGAACTCGTCGATGACGATGAGCAGTCGGGGAACCGGAGCGTGCGAGGGGTCTCTCCTCACCAGGTCCTGATAGTCCTCGATGTCCTTGGCGTCGGCGGCGGCGAGGATGTGCTCGCGCCGCTTCAGCTCGGCCCCCAGCGACTCCAGGGCGCGCTCGACCAGGTGCGCGTCGAGGTCGGTCACCATGCCGACGGTGTGCGGCAGCTTCACACAGTCCTTGAACGCGGAGCCGCCCTTGTAGTCGACGAGGACGAAGGTCATGTTCTCCGGCGTGTTCGCGACGGCGAGGGCCGCCACGATGGTCTGCAGCAGCTCGGACTTGCCGGAACCGGTCGTACCGGCGATCAGCCCGTGCGGCCCGTCCTTGCGCATGTCGATGCCGAAGGGCCCGTCGTACGACTCGCCGATGACGGCCATCGTGGACTGGCCGCCCGTCCGCCACCGCGCACTGATGGCCTCGGCCGTGGGCGGCTCGAGCTGGAGCACGTCGAGGAGCCGGCTGGCGCCGGGCAGTGCGGAGTCCTCGGTCTCGCCGCTGATGTCGCGCAGCGCGGACAGCGAACGCGCCAGCCGCAGGCACCAGGCGGGCGTGACGAAGTCGGGCCGCACGTCGGTGATCCGCTCGACCCCCGCCTCCTCGACCCGCAGCCGCAGCTTCTCGGCGCGGGCCCGCCGCTCGGGTTCGGCCGGGGCGTTGGTGTGCCACGCCTGGAAGGACGGGAAGCCTCCCGCGGCCTGCTGTGCGGGCTGCGCCTGCTCGTCCCGCTGCTTCCCGCGCTCCTCGGCCCTGGGTTCGGCGACGACGAACGCCTGGCACTCGCCCGGCAGGAAGCGCTCCTCGGCGTCGAGACAGACCGCGAACATCGACACGGCGGGGCCCTCACGCAACAGCCGTACGACGCCGGGCAACGACCGCAGCCTGCGCGAGCCGTCCCACACCACCACGATGTCCGGGTCGGTGAAACTGGTCCCCTGGGCGCTGCTGCCCTTCTGCTCGGCGGCCTTCTTGCGGGCGTCGAGGATCTGCGTCAGCTCGCCGATCCGGGCGCCGACGGTCTCGGCGTCGGTCCCGATCAGGACGTTGACGTCCTGTCCCCCGGAGGGCCGCGCATGCGGCAGCCACCGCACCCAGTCCCATTCACTGCGCGCGGAGTTCTCGCTCAGCACGTAGAACTGCACGTCCATCGGGCTGTGCAGCGCGGCGGTCTGTGCGACGGCCCAGCGCCCCAGTGAGCGTGCCGAGTCCCCGGGGCCCGCGATGCCGACGACGCCGAGGCCGCGCAGGGACAGCGCGACGGGCGCGTCCTCGATCTTCCAGGTGACCTGTCGCCGGTGGTCGTCCTGTTCGGGGTCGTCGAGCACGACCTCGGACGGGAGCCGGCCGGTCCCCACCCGCAGCAGCAGGTGGTCACGGTCGGTCCGCCGCCGCTCCCAGAGCCGGGTCCGGGGCCCGGTCCCGATGGACAGTACGACCGCCGGATCGGGAATCGCCTGCCGTCGGTCGTCCCGCTCGGCGACCAGTGCGTCCTGCGCGTCCTTCTCGATCCGCGCCTTCTGCTCCTCGTACTCCTTGACCTGCTTGGCGTGGGACTTGCGCCCGTGCTTCTTGTCGTTGAAGTAGTTGGCGAACAGCAGGATCGGGCTGAGCCCGGCCATGATCAGGTAGTACCAGCGCTGGAACACCAGCACGGCGACCACGGCGCCCACGAGCGGGGTCAGCGCCATCAGCCAGGGCAGCGGCCGCGCCTCGTACTCGCGGGGCGGCGAGGGCAGCCGGAAGCTGGTCTGCCGCTCGGGCGGACGCAGGCGGGGCGGGCGGTTGTAGTCCAGTCCAACGCCGTCCTCGGACCACTTGAGCGCGGCGTTGGGCGGCGTGTACCGAGCCAGCTCGACCAGTGAGTTGCCGACCGCGATCTGTCCCCCGAGCGGCCAGTCGTCCTCCTCCCGGTCCTTGACGGACTCCCCGTCGAGGGTGACGCCCTCCTTGTCGGAGTGCACGGCGACCTTGCAGGTGCCGTCTGCGGCGACGGAGAGGGTGAGGGCGCGGGCGTCGACTTCGGGGTCATCGATGCGGACGTACGCGGCCGGACCGCTTCCGACGTCGTACTTCCCGACGCCGAGCCGGTGCACGAACCCCGCCCCCGGGCCGCCGACGATCCGCAACTCCACGAGCCCGCCGGGCTCCCCGGGCAGACATCCGGAGGGATCCTGCAGACTGACGACGGCGCCCTCGCGCAGCGGCGACCCGATGACCGTGGCGGACGGATCGACGGCGTACCCGTCGACGTAGACCAGTGGCGCGCCACCGGACCCCGCCTGGCCCTGGTGCCCGATCGGAATGACCTGGGCCCCGGCGACCCCGACCTGCTTGGCCAGCTCCGCGGCGATGTCCCCTACGGTGGACTCGGGATCGGCGTCGAGCACGACGTCGGCGGTGCGACCGCCGTACGGATCGACGACGGTCAGGGTCAGTCGCACGCTTGTCCTCCCCGGGCGAGCCACTGCGGCCGCTTCCACACCACGGTGCACAGTCCAGGCGACGATATCCGCTGGGTGTCGCGGTCCGGCAACAGGGCGGTGACTGGTCGTTTCCGTTGGCAACGCAGGGATGTGACACCCGTGGCCTCCCCCGTAAGCTGCTGCCTCAAGAGCGGACGATCACACCGGTCGCCACGTGCGACCGGCCCGACCGGTGCGCCGGTCCGGTCCGCAAACGAGGAGCCACGGGGGTTGGCCCTGCGGCGTTGTGAGAGGAAGCGGCTTCATGGCCAAGGACCTTGACATCACATATCAGGACATGCGGGAAGCTGCCAAGCATGTCGTGAAGGAGAAGGAAAAGCTCCAGGAGAAGCTCGACGGCCTTCGCAAGTACATCGCGAACCTGGTCGAGTCGGGCTACGTCACGAAGTCCTCCTCCAAGGCGTTCGACGACAACTTCGACGAGTTCACCCGGGGCGCCAAGGACACCCTCGACGGCCTCGACGGCATGGGCGACTACCTGACCACGGCCGCCGACAAGTTCGAGCAGATCGACGAGGAGCTGGCCAAGCAGGCGCGGAGCAAGTAACGCCTCCTCGATGCCCGGCGCGCCGGCACGAGTCCGCGCGCCGGGCACCCGCCAGGACGGAACGGCGTAGGCCGGAGCGTCAGTTGTCGGCCAGGGGCTGGCGGAGCAGATAGGTGTGGAGGCTGCTGCGGGGCTCCTCCGTGTCGAGGCGCAGCCAGGAGCCGTCCCGGTAGCGGATCAGTACCATGCGTGTGTCGAACTCGCCGTTGAAGGGGTCCACCAGCTTGGCTTCGGCGGCCGGGAGACGAGCGACGACTTCCATCCGCTTCTCCCTGCCCGTGGTGACACGCTGAGGCGGAGCCGCGAGGACGATGCCGTCCTCCGTCGCGACGACCAGTCGTTGGTGGTGGGTGGAGTTCCTGTACCAACCCAGCAGGAACTGACCCGCTGCGCCGTACCAGTTCCCGTCGAAGACCTGGTCGAGCCCACGTTCGGCGGTGATGGCGTCGCGGCGTCTGTCATCGTCGTCCTTGACGCGCAGTCGCTCCTTCTCCTCCTTGGTGGCGAGTGCCCGCTTGAGCGCTTCCTCCGCATTGGACAGGAGGGTCAACAGCAGGACGAGGGGCGTGAACAACACGGCCAGGGCTGCCCCGACCATGCCCAACGGCCGTAGCCTTCCGGGCCGGAGCCGGGGGTTCTGAGCAGCCTCGAGCACGTCCGCCGGCGGTTGCGGGATCTTGTCGATCGTGCACCACTCGCAGGCCTCGGCGTGAACACCGAGGCGGTCCGCGATCACGCGCTGCTCGCTCCTGGAGTTCACGACACATCCCTTCAGCTGCAAGCGGGTCGGGCCCAGTTGTACAAGAGCGTATCCGGCGGTCGGTCACTGAAGGGCTGGAGGCTCCCGCGGTGGAGGCGGAACAGGAAGGCCACGCAGCACACTGGACCGCCATTCGATTGACTCACGGTTCCGGCGTACGCCAAGGACGGCGGCGCGGAGCACACACCCGGTGAAGGCGACGTTTGCGCCGGCCGCCGCCAAGGCCCACCCGGGGGGTGCGGCGCGCTCCAACTGGATGGCGCCTCTCCCTCGGGGTCGTGGAAGACTCGGACCCGATCCCCGGGCCGTGCGTCACGGCATCCACCGGCCGGGCCCGCGACCACGGCGCCGTCGTACCCACGCAGCTCGCAGGACGAGTTGACCCGGGTTTGCTCCGTGGACGCCACAACGGCGTCGATCCATGAGCCCCGCTGTTGCAGAGTGCGGTCCTGGGTCAGAAAGAGGCCGACGACGAAGAGCGCTGCGGCGGAGAGGAGGAAACAGAGCAGCAGGACCGGTCGCTGATCAGTGTGGACCGCGACCAGCCACAACAGTCCGAGTGCGACCGCCAGGCCCGGAAGGACAAGCCGGCGGCCGACGAGTCCGGAGAGTATGGCGCCGCCTCCTGCCGTTCCCGCTTCGCCTTCTCCTCGTGCGTCTGGTCGCCCAGCCGCTCGGCGAATCCAGGCTTCGGCGGCATGCCGTCCAGCTCACGCTGGAGGCCGGCCGCCTTGTCCTTGGAGGCCTGCGCCTCACTCTCCAGTTTCTCCGCATACGCCTGCTGCTCGCGCATGTAGCGCGCCCGGTCGTCCAGGGTACGTCCGGCGTCGGTGAACGAGTCGCGCGCGTCGTTGACCTTGGGCCGGAAGTCGTCGTGGAACTGCTCACGGAAGGCTTCGGCAGCCTTATGCGGACGTGCAGGAGGTCGACGTCGCGCTGTGTCTCGGTCAGTGGCCGCAGGCGGCTGCTCCCGGGGCGCATGCCGGGCAGAGGGCCCCCTTCCGGTGCGGTGGGGTAGTGCTGGGCGCTCCATGTCGCTCGCTGTGGTGCGTCCGGTAGCCGCACTGCTCGGCGACGTAGGCGAAGGCCGCGAACTTCCGCCACGACCGCTGCAGGCTGCGGACGTCGTGGCGTTCGGCACCCTGGGCGCCGTCCCGCAGCAGTGCTCTGAGCTGGGGCTGCAGGAACATCGGACCAACCTCCTGAGACCGGGTCGTGGCACAACGCCAGGACGCCGCTACCGTGTGATCGGCGAGAGGGTGCAACCACACGCCCCACGGGTAGCTTCCTGTCACTGGGCCGGCAAGCTCCCTGCGGTGGGAGGCGTTCGACACACAGGGACAGACAGGGACGCACAGTGACACGCAGGGGGAGAAGTGGGTTCGTCCAAGTATCCGAATCTGGGGTTCGATCCGGGAGCGTCTCACCCGGGGCCCGGCTTCCAGGTCACTGCTGTTCCTGTGGTGCGGCGTTGTGGATCCAACGCAGGGAGCCGGCCATGGCCTCGCACAGCTCACCCAAGGGGCTTCGTACACCACTCAGCGGGACGGTGAACGAGAGCAGGACGTAGCCAGCCCCGCCCGGCATCTCGACGTAATAGTCAAGTGCCGTCGTCGTGGCGACGCGTACGCAGGGTCCGGCCGGCAAGCTGGAGACGGAGACGGTCGCCCCGCCCTCTTCCCGGGCCCGCAAAGCCTGGGCGAATTCTTCCGGTGAGGCTCGCAGCACATCTCGCATGGGCAGCAGGGAGACCATCAGAGTCGCCGGGGCGCCCGTACCGGCGACGACATCCGTTCGCAGGTAGAGCTCCAGAGCTCCCTGGGACACACCGGTCTCCACAGCGTTGCGCAAGGAGGCCCAGAGTTCGCGACCGGCGTCGGTGGACAGATGCCTGCGTGTTGCCTGTTGGTCGACGAACTTCTTCAACTGAGGTCGCCATCGGTCGGCCATCAGGTCGATGCGGAACCAGTCACGAGGAACGAGGAGCCGATAGTCGTCCGGTGGCCGGCTTCGTCGGGTCGTCGTCACGTGCCGAGCCCCACGGGCGTGCCCTTGTCGTCGAAGAAGCAGAGGGACTTGAGGATACCGGCGAACATGGCGGAGAAGACATCCCACCCTTCCTGCGTCGGAGTCACCATTTCGAGCACGACGACAGTGCCGTTGGGCAGTGGGACGTGAGCTTGGATGAACGACGTCCAGAACGGTTCGTCATGCCCGGAGGGGGCGAGCGCCGCGTCGACGACGGACTGCCGGGCGCCGATCACCGACACCGCGGGACCGCAAGGAAGGTCGATTTCCGTGACTTCGCCCTGAACGAGGTCACGCAGCGCCCCGGCCGTGGCAAGGATTGGGCGCAGTCGGGCCTCGTCCGCGAGCTCCGTCATGGAGACATGGACCGTGGCCGTGCAGCGTGTGCCGTCGACCTCTGTGATGACGAATCCGGCGTACTGGATCCCGCCCTCGACGAAGGCGTCGTAGTTGCCCGCGCAGAGAGCAGCCCACTGGTACTGCATGTCCTCGGGCGCGTCCGGCATCACCTGCTGGGCCAGAGAGATCAGCTCATCAGCGAGTTCGTCGATGGATTCCACATCCATGGGCAACTCGAAGAAGCCCTCGGGCATGATCCAACGAACGTGGACCGCCTCGCCCTCGGACACCGAGGCAAGTCCGTTCTCCGAGGTGGCCGTAGTCATCGCGAGGTCGCTCCATCGGGCAGTTCCAGTTCCGCCGCGTCGGCGTGGAAGGTGGCGGCGAAGGGGTAGGCGCCGTAGTGCGGGTAGAAGGCGGGCAACTCGGCGCCGTGCTCCGCAGCGACGTGCGCGATCTTCCGGTAGGCGGCCGCTCGGGCACGCATCTTCTGCCGCGGTCGGTTTCCCCAGTGGCGGGTGAGTGAGATGACGTAGAGCAGGACGATGACGGCAAGGACCGCACCGCACGCCGCGTAGTACAGGTTCTGGGACTTCGTTGATTCCCAGTACTGGACGTAGCCGCCCCAGTAGACGAACAAGGCTGCGATGATCAGCGCGGAAGGAATACCTAGCTTCATTCCTGCGCTGTGCAGCTTCACGTCGTCCAAGTGGCGAAGGCGCAGAAGCTTGAGGACGGCTGTGTCATCAAGGAAGTCGTAGTGCAGCCGTCTTCCCTCGGAGAGTGCCAGTTCCCGCGCTTCCGGCACGCGGGACAGTACTTCGCCAGGCACCATCTTCCTGACAATGTTGCCGCGGGCCTTGTACTCGTCCGGTCCGAGCTCGTGGTCTTCTGCCGGCATCGAAGTCGTTCTCCTCGTGTGG
This sequence comes from Streptomyces sp. NRRL F-5650, assembly GCF_000721365.1. Lineage (NCBI taxonomy): Bacteria > Bacillati > Actinomycetota > Actinomycetes > Kitasatosporales > Streptomycetaceae > Streptomyces > Streptomyces sp. NRRL F-5650. The sequence continues at coordinate 31,979 of NZ_JOGV01000019.1, forward strand.
CGGGTCGTGGGCTACCGGGCCAGGGCAGTGTGGAAGGGTGCGGGCGACGGCATGGGAGTCGGCTGGGGAGAGGGGCTTGGCTTGACCTTCGGCGGGACTCCGGGGTCTCCCGGGTCGCCGGTCGCTTTGCCGTCATGACCGGTGAAGATCTTCACCATGGCGCTGGCGAAACCGCCTGTTTTGATGGCAGCAGTGAGCTTTTCACCCGCGATGACGGGCTTCCCGGCCTTCGTGAGGATCTTGTTCACCGTGTTGACGGCGATACCGTTGAAGAACTTGAAGGTGACACCCTCCATTGCGGCGCTGCCACTGAACCGTATACCGCGCAGCTTGGACAGTCCCTTGAGTCCCTTGAGGGCGCTGAACCCCTTCAGTGCTCCCAGCCCCGGCATCACGCCCAGGGCGTCGAAGAACAGTCGTGTCGCGCTGAACTTGCCGCCGCGCACCGTCATGTCGTAGACGTGCCCTGCCAAGGCCAGGGCGCTCGTGACAACCGACAGGCCCGCGAAGATCGGAGCCAGTACCTGGAGTGGTGGTACAAAGGCGCATACAACTGCCAGTACGGACAGGATCGCTGAGACGTTGGACAGTCTGTCGGCCCAGTCGGCGAGGAAGTTCATGATGCCGCCGGGATCGCGCACGCCGTCGTGATGCACGATGTTCTTGATGTGCTTGGCAGCCGCTTTCGCTGCGTCGTCACGTATGATCTTGGCTCGTCCGATTTCGCTGTGGCACTCGCGGATGACACCCATAGCGGCGTCACGTTTCTTCTCGAGACGAGTACGTTCCGTCACGTCGTCGCGTGACGGAACGGTCCCTTCGTACTGCTTGAGGTCGCTGATGGCGGTTTTGTGATCGGACTCCGCCTCTCGGTACTTCTGCAGGGCCTGGTCGGCGACTTTTTGGGCCCGATGCAACTCGCTGGCGTACTCTTTCGATTCCTCGCCGTCGACTACCTTCGTACCCAACGCCTTGGCCGCTTCGTCATAGCGATCGAACGCTCGCTTGAGGCGACCCGAGGCGCCGTCCGCTATCTCGTGAAAGGCGCGCCCGGCGTCGCTGTCCCATCCGTCCACGGACGACAGGGCTCTGATGTTTCGAGACTGTTTGTCGATCTCGTCTGCCATCTTGCGCAGCTTCTTGCCGAGTCCGGCGACCTCATAGGGGTCTCCGGGTATGGGGTCGCCGTCGTGGAGAGGTTCCCAATCGCGTGGCCGCGAACTCACTTCTTCCCCTTCGACTTCTTGCGTGCATCCCGGAGGGCCTCGGCAAGCTTGTGATCGACTTCGTCGTACGTGTCCGCTGCGGTCTTGGTGAACTTCGCCAGGTTCTCGATGTCCTTCATGAGTTTCTTTCGAGTCTTCTTCCAGGTGTCTGAAAACTCTCCGAAAACGTCACGCAGGTCCTTGCTGCCCAGCTCGTCGCTGTATTCTTCGGCGGGGTTCCCGTGCTCCTTGAACTCGCGGTGTATTCGGAACAGTGAGTCGGAACAGTCTCGTATGATTTCGAGATCTGCTCGTGTCCTGTCGCTCATGACGCTTGTCCCCCTGATCGCCGTGGAGTCCTGCGCAGGCCAGTGCCTGCCGCTGGTCCGGATCCGTGATCCTCGTCGCCACCGGCCGTGAGTGGCGATGCTGCCGCCTCGAGCACGATGGCAGTAGGTAAGGGGTGGCGCTTCACAGTGGACTCCCCGTGGGACACAAGGGTGATCAAGGGTACTGACGGTATAGGCGTGGGGCGTGGATCGCCAGAGTCAATTGCGCCGGAAGGCAGGGCAATTCGCGGAGGATGCGCCTGTGTGGCCGTGGACACACAAGACCGTGACGAAGCGCCGGTCAGCGTGGCGGCGCTTCAGGTTGGCTCACCGAATCCGAGCGTGCGGCCGATGTGGGCCAGGCGTGCGCTGTAGGAGTCGAGCAGGAAGACGGACGGCGTGGAGATGGTGACGTAGACGCAGTAGCTGTGCGGCGCTGGGACGATCAGCTGCAGGGCTGCCATCGGAAGGGGCGGTACGGCGATCCCGGCCTCGATGTCCGGCAGTCGGAGCGTGCGCAGGGACGTCGACATCACCCCTGGGCCACACGGAAGTTTCGTGGCGAGCAGTATGTCCTGCGGGCCCTGCAAACCTTCTCCCAGCGGGAAGCTGATCTCTTCCAGACGGTCCTCGGCGACGTCGGAGAAGAACTTCTTTGCCGTCGCCTGATAGATGCCCTCGGCGGTGAACAGACGTTGGGCGGGGCTGTGCCCGCTGGGGCGGACGGTGACCGCGAGCAGGCCCATGGACAGCCGCTCGTCTCCGTCCACTTCCTCGGTGCCGATGCACATGGCGGTCAGCAGCACGTTCTCTCTGGCACTCAGCAGCGGAAGCTGGCGGCGCAGGCCCTCGCTGGCGGCGTCCCGTGCCTCCGCGTCCGCCCCCGGCAGCAGTTCCGCCATGGCCTCGCGCCAGCCGTCGGACTCGGTGGGCTCCGGTAGCCGGACGAACTCGTCCGGGACGTCGTGGTGGAAGGCGTAGTGGAACGGAGCGGCCGCGTCGCGCTCGATGTCACCGGTCGGGCCGTGGGACACCGCGCTCATGCGGCCGTACCCAACTGCGAGGGGTCGAGGTGCTTGGTGAAGGTGCCGCCCGACGAGCTGAGGGCGCTCTGCGCGTCGAAGGTGGGGGACGCCGGCCCGGGTGCCATGACCTTGCCGTCGTCGGTGGCGCCGAAATAGTCCATGAACGGTCCGACGACCGGAATGTCGCCGATCTTGAACTCGCCGTCCGTCCACCGCCCCTGGTCCCAGGTGCCGTTGTGCATGTTGGAGCCGATGCCCAGCGCGGCACCGGCCCACGTCGCAGCCTTGTCGACAGCGGTACCGGCGGCGACGAAGGACCATCCTTTGCCGGCCATGCCCAGACCTCGCGCGGAGTTGGCGACGCCACTGGGAAGCCCGCGCAGGCCGTTGAGGATGTTGCCGAACCGCACGTTGCCGAGGGCCTTCATGAAGCCGGAAGACAGCCGCAGTTCGCGCCCGGCGGTGACGAGGGCGCGGCCGGACTGAGCGAGCCGCGCTCCGGCCAGGCTGAGACCGCCGGCGAACACGCCGACGGCGTCCCAAGCGATGGTCTCCCACGTCACGTCGGCCCCGCCGGCCTTGGCGGCCAGGTGGAAGGCGAGCGCGAGCCCCGCGATGACGAAGGCGGCCACCCCCAGGCCGGAGAAGAAGATCGCGAGAACGCCGACGACCATGGCGATGTCCGCCAGTATGTCGCCGATCAGCTTCCAGAAGTTCGGGTCCGTGATGGTGTCCCAGGCGTCCGAGAGCAGATCGCCCACCGCGTCCAGAGCCTCCTCGAACCAGCCCGGCTCCGGAGGCGCGTCGTCGGCGGCGCCCTTGACCAGGCGCGTCACGTCGGCCGCCGCCTGCCCGTGCTCGCTCTGAAGCGAGTACGCGCGGCTGCGGACCGCAGACAGCTCGCCGGTCGCGGTCTCCAGGGACTGCTTCTTCTCCTTGGCCTCCTTCTCGTGCTTCTTCCCTTCCTCGTCCGACAGACCCGCGGTGGAGGAGGGCAGCGAATCCACGGCGCTCTGGGCCGAGTTGACCCTGCCAACGGCCTCCGCAGCTTCTTCTTCCAGCTTCCTCGCCCTGGACTGGAATCCGTCCAGTTGCCTTTCCCAGCTACTGAGGGCCCGGTGAGCCGCGTCCAGGGACCCCAGGGCCTTCTTCAGATACGGGGGAACGGGCGCGTAGGTGTCCTGGAACACCGTGGCGGCCTTGCCCGCCCAAATGCCGTCCGCGGTTCCCATCTTGTTCAGCTCCGTCTGGGCCGTGTCGCTGCCGCTGGTGACACGGCCCACCGCCTTCACCAGATCCCGGACGGCCTCGAGATCACCCGGTGCTGGATCGAACCCCAGATTCGGGTATTTTTCGGAACTCATCGGACTTCTCCCCGTGCTTTTGTGCTGGCTGAGCCGGTAAGTTACCAGCGGCACCCGTATGTCACGATGGGGCCGCCCCACGTACGAGCCCGAGAAGGAGACGGTCATGGACGAACGGCATCTCCTCAACGAGCTGATGAAGGCTGTCGCGGAGGAGGCGGGCGAGTTCGTGGTAAGGCCGCATGTCCCCGGCCTGAAGAAGTTCGCGGCCTTCGCGTACGTGGCGGAGAGCTACGGATATCGCTATTCCGGACACGCCCCCGGGAACGCGGCCCTGAACAATCCCTTCTTCCTGTTCGTCCGCATGCCGGACGCCCGTGAGCGGGCCGCCGCTCTCCAGGCGGCCCCGCGGGATGCTCATGGCGGGTTCCTTCTCCCCGGCATGCGGCCGGGGCTCGGTCTCACACCTGTCCCGGAAGCGCGCCCCCATGTAGAGCTTCTCTACTCACAGATGGTCGTGGAGGCGAGTGGCCGGTACAACCCGCGAGTCCTGAGCAACATCCTCATCCTGCCGGTCGTCATGGCGATCTTCCTGATCTTCCCGGGGTACTCGGTGAAGAACGTACTCATCGCGGTGGGAATCTGGGTGGCCTTCTTCGTCTTCTACCTCGTCGGCCTCGGTGTGACGCGACAGCGTAGACGCACACATCTCGGCCGCCTGGCCGCCGCGGGCGTGCAGTGGCCGCCACGGGTCGGGACGTGAGCGTTCACTTCTTGGCCTGCGCCGCCGATTTCTTGAGTTCGTCGTAGAGCGCCTGATCCATCTTGAGGAATTCTTCGGACGCCTTGTTGGCGAACTTGGAGACGCCCTTCGTGAGCTTCGACAACTGCCCGAATCCGTAGTCCCACGAATCGGCGAAGTCGTCGCAGGCTGACTGCAGGTCGGAGTGGCCGACCTGGCTGGAGTCCGCCCGCTTCATTTCCTGTGACGCCTCCTTCATGCGGCCGCCGCTGTTCTCGAGGGTTTTCGCCATCTCCTTGACCTCGTCGGAGAAGAATTTCAGGAAGGACATGCGTCTGCTCCGTGTGGTGTTCAGCGGTTGACCGACTGGATCTCCTGGACGGTGACGGCCTGCGCGTTCTCGAAGGTGCCGTCGGGCAGGTCGTCGCCCGCGCCGCCGGTTCCGGTCCAGGCGATGTCCCAGGTGATGGTGGCCTTGAGGCTGAAGGTGCCATCACCCGAGGAGCGGAGGTACTTGATGCCACAGGGCGGGGTGCGGTCGGCCTTGCCCTGGGCGTAGGGCTCGCCGACGGCACCGCCGTCGATCGTGCACTGGCCGGAAGGGGGGTAGGTCTCGGCGTCCGGGGTGCCCGGCTCCAGCCTGAGTGACACCGGCTTGGCGGTGGTCGTCGCCGACAGGTTGAGGCCGGGGGCGTCGAGGGTCGCCGTGGCCTGGACCTCGTGGAAGTCGGCCTGGTCGAGCCAGGCCCAGGTAGGCAGGTTCACCTTGGTGGCCGCGGCAGGGGCCAGGGTGACCTTGGTGCCGGGGAGTTCCATGTGCTGGTACGCGAGGGCGGCGAGTATCTCCGGGGTGATGGCTTCCTCGTACTGGGGTGGCGGGGCTTCGCCGTTGTCGACCCAGAAGGGGAGTTCGGTGCAGGAGTTCCGCTTGAGGAAGTCGGGTTCGTCGGGATTCGCGACGCCGGCCCAGAACATGCCCTCGCCGTCCTTTTCGACGTTGTAGTCCTCGTACCCGGGGTGGTCCTCCCAGCCGAACCCGTCCTCGTAGTGGGACTTGGTCTGGGCGATCGCCGCCCCTGGGGTTCCTGTCATCCCGGGGGCGCTCGCGGCCTCCTCTATCTCGGCGGACATCTTCTTCTTGAAGTCCTTGGCGCCGAGGTAAGGGGCGTACCAGCAGGGGGGCGGGGACCAGTTCACGTCCGCGGACCTCACATTGCCGGGGCCGCCGTTGGGGGCGACGGAGCCGGAGTACCGGATGCTGACGGCGGCGTAGATGCCGGAACGGTCCCGGCCTCCACCCTCTTTCGTCCCGGCGCCCTGGTCGTTCGCGGTCGGCTCTGCGGCGTGGGCCGGCGCACCGAGGACGACCGTGCCGAAGGCCAGTATCAGTGCCGCTGTGCCGACGCCCAACGTAGTACGCACTGCATCATTCACTGGCACTGCTTCGCCTTCGTCTCTACGAATACCTTGGAGGCCTGCCAGAGGCTGTCGGCGGTGGGGTATTTGACCATGATGATTTCGAAGTGGTCGAAGTCTGCGATGCTCGGCTCGCTCTTGAGAACCTTCCCGGTCTTGACCTCCTTCCCGTAGAACTTGCTGGAGTCCACGCAGAAAGCGACCTCCACCGAGTTGCCGTTGGAGGCGGATCGAGTGGCGACGTCGTAGTGACGTCGAGTACCGGTCGATGTCCATCCGCCGTCGATGCGGCTGTTGATCTGGGTCTCGGCGTAGTGCAGCCCGTCGCCGGTGGCGTAGGCGGCCACGGCGGCGTCCTTGGCCGTGCGTTTGTCGACGCCCCGATAGATCGCGCGGATGAAGTTCGCCGCATCCTCCATGGCGGCTGCTTCATTCTTGGCCTCCGGCTTCTTCCAGTCGAAGACCAGGTTCATGTCCTTCGGCAGGGACAGGTCCACGCCGTCCGGCTTGTCCTCCGCCGGTGCCGTCGAGGGGGTCGCGGATTCCTTCGGGGTCTTCGTCGCCTGGTCGGCCCCCGCGATCTTGTCGTTGTCGCTGGACTTGTCGTCCCCGCCCCCGCAGGCCGTCAGCAGCAGGGCTGCTGAGGCGACGAGCGCGGCAGCAACGGGCAAAGAGCGGCGCTTCACAGTGGACTCCCCGTGAGACAGAAGTGCGGTCGAGACCAACGACGGTATCCAGGGGGTTCCTGGTTTCGCCAGGGTGAATGGCCGAAGGAACCGTCAACAGGTCAGTCCGTGTCGACCAGCGCGCGCAGTTGCGGAGAGAGTTCCGGTACGCGTGCGCCCGCCTCCTGTGCTGCCTCCAACGCCTTCACGTACTTCAGGGCCTCCTCGCGCAGCTCGTTCTTCTCGCGGCCCTGGCGGCTGCCCGCCAGCCAGACGAAGACGGCCACGGGGACGAGGAAGACGGCGGCGAATCCGATCGGGGAGTCTTCGGAGTAGGCCCAGGCGGCGCCGATCACGCCGGCGAAAACGAGGAGCCAGCCTGTCTCGTCGTGCCAGCCGCCTACGTCTGCCATGCGTTCGTAGTCCTCGACCTTCGAGGTTTTCGGCGGTACGGGTACGGCGGGGGCGGGCGCCGACGGCTTGGCAGCGGTGTGCTTGTCCGGGCCTTCGTCATCGGGTGGGTTGATGGCCCGCTCCGGCTCTGCCTGAGCAGGTGGTGCCTGCACGGCGGCCGGTTGTACCGGCGGATACGTCGGTACCGGGGCGGCACCCTTCCCGCCTCCGGTCGACGACCGGCCCTCCAGCCATGCCGGTATGTGTGTGACGGGGATCCCGTGGGCACGGGCGACGCCCAGTGTCTCGCGATAGCCGGCGAGTACCGGGTGGGTCAACTCGCGCTTCCATCGAACGCATACGAATGTGAGGGCCGCGACGGCGACGACGAGGAGGGGACCGGCCGGAGCGGCTGCCAGGACCGGATCGTCCGCGAACGCCGGAAGTATCGGGCCGATGAACGCCCAGACGATCCCCACTGTCAGGGTCGATGCTCCCCACCAGGCCAGTGGTCCGCGCTGCGTCGCCTGCAACGCCTGCCGCCGCTCCGCCAGCATGGCCGCCACTGCCGCGTCATCGGTGTAGTCGACGCCGTGACGGGTGCCGATGGCGCGTACGGCCTCCGCCACTCTCGGATCGGCCGACAGCGCGGCCCCGTTCACCGGGAGTAGCCCCACCGTTTCCCCCACTGCTCTCCCCGCTCCGTCTGCGTAATTCACCGCGTGCCCGCCCCGTCACCGGTCCGAGCGAAGATCATGGCACGGGTGGCCGGCTCCCTCGTGAGTGAATCGTGCAGGGGTGATGGGCGCAGCGTGACGAAGGGCACGCGGACGGCGTCCGGCTCTGGTCGTCCGTGGTTCGCGCGAGCACAGTGGGGGTGGCCGCTCGGCGGGCGGTGCTCAAGGGGCCTGCCAGGGTGCGAAGTTGCAGATGAGTAATGGTGCGCGGGGGGAGGGGGCAAGGAGTGGACGTGCCTTGAGGGGCTTATGTGCGGCTGATACGGTGCCATGGCTTGACACTCGCCGTACTGCCGGATATTCGCCCGGGTCGGGCGGGTGCGTCAGGGGTTGTCCCGGGACGCCACTGGTCGAGCGGTCGCGGGCGAAGTGTCCGAAAGTGCAGATGATTCCGCTTACTTGGGCGATCGGCGCCCGAGTGGGTACGTGGCAGACGATTTTCTTGGTTGTACGGGGAGCGGTTGCGTGAAGATCCAGGAGCGTACGGGGGCGGGCGCGGGACGTTCCGCGGCTCCGGCTCAGCCGTCGGTCGGTGACCGGCTTCCCAGCCCTCCTCGCGAGCGCAAACCGGCGCTGGCCGCGCTGGCGGTGCTGCTGATCCTGCTGGGCGCGCTCGGCGCGACGGTGCTCGTGCTGCAGGTCGGTGACCGGGTCGAGGCGATCCAGGTGACCGCGGACATCAAGCCCGGCGCGTCCATCACCGAGGACAACATCAAGGTCGTCATGGTCAACGACGACTCCGGCGCCCACTTCGTGCCCTGGGACCAGCGGGCGAGCCTGATGAAGCTCCAGGCCAAGTCGACGATCTACAGCGGCACCGTCGTCGTCGGCGAGATGTTCGGCGCCAAGGCGCAGATGCCCGAGGGCAAGGCGTCCGTCGGTCTGGCGCTCAAGGACGGTCAGTACTACGCGGACATCAAGAGCGGTGACACGGTCGCCGCGTACCGGGTCGGCACGAGCGGTTCCAGTGGCTCCAGCAGCTCGGACTCGTCCGACAAGGGCTCCTCGTCCTCTTCCTCCGGCAACGGGTTCATCGCCAACGCCTCGGTGGAGAGCGTCAAGGGGGAGGGCGACGCCACCGTGAGCACCGGCGGCAAGTCCATCACCCTCCTCGTCGACGAAGGCGACGCGGCCGCCCTCGCCTCGGCCTCGTCCGCCGGCGAGGTCGCCCTCGTGCGCATCACCGCCAAGTAGAAGGCGACCGAAGAAGCCATGGCCCTCATCGCCCTCGCCGCCGACAAGGGTTCCCCCGGCGTCACCACCGCGGCCGTCGCCCTCGCGGCGGTCTGGCCGCGCCGTGTCCTGCTCGCCGAGACCGACCCGGCGGGCGGCGACCTGGTGTACCGGTCCGCCGCCGCGCACGGCGGACCGCTGAACCCCAACACCGGCATGCTGTCGATCGCCGCGACCGCCCGACGCGGTCTCGTGCCCGACCAGCTCTGGGACCACGTGCAGCCGCTCAGCGGCGGCCTGGAGGTGCTGGTCGGACTCGGCATCGCCGAGCAGGCCGCCGGGCTCGCGGGCCTGTGGCCCACGCTCGGCCGGGCCTTCGCCTCCCTCGCCGACTCCCCGAACGCGCCCGCCGACGTCATCGCCGACTGCGGACGCGTCAGCGGGGACTCCCCGGTGACCGAGCTGTTCCCGCACGCCGCCCTCGTCCTCCTGCTGTCCCGCACCGAGCCGGAGGCCATCGCCCGGGTCCGCGACCGGGCCGCCGCCCTGTCCAACAAGCTGCACGGCGGACCGCGCGGCGCGTCGAGCCTCGGCCTGCCGCTGGTCGGCGTCGTCCTCGTCGCCGACACCAACAACGCCGCCAAGCTCTCCGGCCAGGTCAACGACATGCTGGTGCACGCCCAGACCGGCGCCCGCGTGGTCGGCACGATCGCCGACGACCCGGCCGGTGCCGACCAGTTGGCCGGGCGCAGGCGCGGACGGCTGGAGAAGTCGCTGCTCATCCGGTCGGCCCGCAAGGTCACCTCGGACCTGTACCAGCAGTTCGGCGCCGCATGGTCCATGCCCACCGGTCCCGGACCCGTTCCCGGTACCGGTACCGGACCCGCGGGTCACGCCGGTCCCGGTTCGGCGGGTCCGGCCGGCATGTCCGGCCACGCGGGGGCCGGCCGATGACCGCTGTCGACCACTCGTTGGTCAAGCGGTTCCGGCAGGACGCCGGTGACCGCATCGCCGAGCAGCGCCGCCAGGACCAGGCGGCCGGCGTCCCCCCGATGTCCACCGAGGACGAACGGCACTACGCCCGCGCCGTCATCGCGCAGATACTCGAGGAGTACGCCCGCGCCGAGATCAACGCCGGGCGCACGCCGCCGGACGCGGAGACCGAGGAGGCGTACGCGGCGGCCGTGCACGCCGCGCTGTTCGGCGTAGGGCGGCTCCAGCCGCTGCTCGACGATCCCGAGGTCGAGAACATCGACATCAACGGCTGCGACCACGTCTTCGTCGGCTACTCCGACGGGCGCGAGGTGCGCGGCGAGCCGGTCGCCGAGACCGACGAGGAACTCATCGAGCTGATCCAGATCCTCGGCGCCTACTCGGGCCTGTCCTCCCGCCCCTTCGACTCCGCCAACCCGCAGCTCGACCTCCGGCTGCCGGACGGTTCGCGTCTGTCGGCGGTCATGGACGTCGCCCGGCGCCCGGCGCTGTCCATCCGCCGCGCCCGCCTGGGCAAGGTCTTCATCTCCGACCTGGTCGGCAACGGCACCCTCACCCCCGAGCTGGGCCACTTCCTGGCCTGCGCGGTCCGGGCCCGCAAGAACATCATGATCGCGGGCGCCACCAACGCCGGCAAGACGACGCTGCTGCGCGCCCTCGCCAACGAGATCCCGCCGAACGAACGCCTGATCACCGTCGAGCGCGCGCTGGAACTCGGCCTCGACACCTTCCCCGAACTCCACCCCAACGTCGTGGCGTTCGAGGAGCGGCTGCCCAACTCCGAGGGCCAGGGCGCCATCACCATGGCGGAACTGGTCCGCCGTTCCCTGCGTATGAACCCCTCCCGCGTCATCGTCGGCGAGGTGCTCGGCGACGAGATCGTCACCATGCTGAACGCGATGTCGCAGGGCAACGACGGCTCGCTCTCCACGATCCACGCCAACAGCTCGCACGAGGTCTTCAACCGCATCTCCACGTACGCCCTCCAGGCGACCGAGCGGCTGCCGATCGAGGCCAGCCAGATGCTGGTGGCCGGCGCCGTCAACTTCGTCGTCTTCGTCCAGCGGCGCAACGACTTCCACAGCGGCGGCCGCCTCCAGCGCATGGTCACCTCGGTCCGCGAGGTCAACGGCGTCGACGGCCGCGTGCTGTCCAGCGAGGTGTTCGCCGAGACCGCCGACGGCCAGGTCGTCCCGCACGCCCCCATCGCCTGCCTGGAGGAACTCATCGCCCACGGCTACCGGCCCAACGGAACGTGGGGGTGAAGGGGCAGATGGAGATGACGATCCCCGCGACCCTGACGATCCCCGCGACCCCCTCGAACACGACGCTCGCGGCACTGGACTCGCTCGGTTCCATGGGCGGGCTGTTCTCCGCCACGGTCCTGTACGCCCTCGGCTGCGGCGTCGCCGTCGGCGGCGGCCTCGCCCTGTTCCTCGTCGCCGTACGCGGACTGCCCGCCAAGCCCGAGCACGAGAAGCGGCAGGCCAGTGAGCGCGTCAACGAGCTGATCCGCTGGGCGGGCCGGCGCGGCTCCGCCGCGGTCATCGTCGGTCTCGTCGTCCTGCTGCTGACCCGCTGGGCGGTGCTCGGCATCGCGGCCGGTGTCCTCGTCTTCTTCTGGGACCGCCTCTTCGGCGGCGCCGCGGAGGAACGCGCCGCCATGAAGCGGGTCGAGGCGCTCGCCTCCTGGACGGAGTCGCTGCGCGACACCATCGCGGGCGCGGTCGGCCTGGAGCAGGCCATTCCCGCCTCGGCCCGCGCCGCCGCCCCGGTCCTCCGTCCCCACCTGGACGCCCTCGTCGACCGGCTGCGCTCGCGCACCCCGTTGCCCGACGCGCTCCAGCACCTCGCCGACGAGATCGACGACGCGTCCGCCGACATCATCGTCGCGGCGCTGATCCTCAACGCCCGGCTGCGCGGCCCCGGTCTGCGCCAGGTCCTCGGCGCGCTCGCCAAGTCGGCCCGCGAGGAGGTCGACATGCGCCAGCGCGTGATGGCCCAGCGCGCCTCGACCCGCCGCTCCGTGCAGATCGTCGTCGCGGTGTCGGTGCTCTTCGTCCTGGGCCTGTCCATCTTCAACCGGGACTTCGTCGAGCCGTACGGCTCACCCGTCGGCCAGCTCGTCCTGGCCTGCGTGTGCGGCCTGTTCGCCCTCGGCTTCTGGTGGATGCGCAAGCTGTCCACCATCGAGACGCCGGACCGCTTCCTGGTCCGTGACAGCTCCGACGTCCAGTTCGTCCGGCCCCGCACCCCGGGACAGCCGGGCACCCCGGGCCGGCCGGGGCAGCCCGTACAGCGCCTGCCGCAACCGGCACAGCCGTCGCCGGCGTCTGGGGACGAGGGGGGACGACGATGAACCTGACAATGCCGGTCCTGGTCGGTGCCGTCATCGGCCTGGGGATCTACGCCCTGGTCCGCGCCCTGGTGCCGAGCAGGCGCAGCCCGGTCCAGCAGGTCGCCCGGATCGACGCGATGCGGGCGCGCGGGGCGGCGTACGCGTCCTCGTCGTCGCGCACGGCGCAGAGCACCGGCCGTCTGGACTCGCTGCGCGCCCGGATCGGCGCCCGGGTCGCCGAGTTGTACCTGCAGCAGGGCTGGCAGCAGCGCTCGCTGCGGGCGGACCTGGCGGTCCTCGACCGGAGCTGGGAGAAGTTCCTGGCGACCAAGGTGCTGCTGGCCGTGGGCGGTCTGTTCTTCGGCCCGCTCCTGTTCGCCATCGTCTGGCAACTGGGCTTCGGCGACAGCCCGGTCATCCCGGTCTGGCTGGCCCTGCTCTGCGCCGCGCTCTTCTTCTTCCTGCCCGACCTGGAAGTACGCCGGGACGCCGCCGACAAACGCCGTGACCTGCGGCGCGTGATCGGCGCCTACCTGGACCTGGTCTCCATGAGCCTGGCCGGCGGCCGGGGCCTGCCGGAGGCCCTGATGGCGGCGGCGGAGGTGTCGGACGGCTGGGCGACCCACCGCATCCGCAACGCCCTGGCCGACGCGCGCATCACGGGCATCAGCCAGTGGCAGGCGCTGGGCCAGCTCGGCGAGGACCTGGGCGTCGAGGAGCTCAAGGACCTCTCCGCCTCGCTCGCCCTGGTGGCGGACGACGGCGCCAAGGTCCGCGAGTCCCTGGCCTCCCGGGCCGAGACCATGCGCCACCGCGAACTCGCCGAGATCGAGGGCAGCGCGGGTGAGAAGTCCCAGTCGATGCTCGTGGCCCAGCTCCTGCTGTGTGCCGGGTTCCTGGTGTTCCTGATCTACCCGGCGGCGATGCGGGTGTTTCAGGTGTGACTCAGCTCTTCCAGCTCCGAGCCGCTTCCAGAATCTGATTCGAGAGGACACATCACCATGAACGGACGGAACTTCCGCACCGGTATCCCGGCCGTGGACTTCCTGGTCACCTTCCTCCAGGGCCGCGTGCAGCGCGCCCGCTCCGGCGAACTCGACCGCGGCGCGTCCGCCGTCGAGTGGGTGATCATCTCGGCGGTCGTCGTCGCGATCGTCGGCGTCGTGGCCGCCATCATCAGCCAGGCGCTGGACAAGGGCGCCACCAAGGTCGGCGACTGCATCGAGGGCGCCGACGCGAGCGGTACCTGCTGAGGCCGAGCGGACGTACGGGGTAACGGGGATGCGGGCAAGCGTGCTCGGACGGGTGCGCCGCAGGGTGGAGGCCGCGCGTGCGGCGGCGGCCACCCGCGGCGATTCCGGCATGACCGCGATCGAGTTCGTGTTTCTCACGCCGGTCCTGTTCTTCATGATCTTCGCGACGGTGCAGTTCGGCCTGTACTTCTTCGCCGACCACGTGGCCCAGGCGGCGGCCCAGGCGGGCGCCCGCAAGGCCCGCGCCACGGCGCACGACCAGCCCGGCGGCTGGCGGGGCGGGGCGCGGGACGTGGTCGACAGCTACATCCGCCAACTGGGCCCCCAACTGGTCCTGGCCCCCGACGTGAAGACGCTCCAGCCCGAACAGGACACGGTCGGTGTGGAGATCACGGCCCGGGTCCCCACGGTGTTCCCGGGCCTGGACCTGACGGTGCACGCGCAGTCGATGGGCCCGGTGGAACGGTTCGTGCCGGAGGGAGGGAACTAGATGACCGCCCTCCGCTCCCGCACCGGGCCCGACACCCGGACGTCCGGCACCGACGACCGGGGCCTGTCCACCATCGAGGTGGTGATTCTCGCCCCGGTGATGATCCTCTTCATCCTCGTCCTGGTGGGCTTCGGCCAGCTCGTCGAGGGCCGCGGCGCCCTGGACGGTGCCGCCCGGGACGCGGCCCGCGCGGGTTCGATCCAGAAGGACCACGGCACGGCGATGGCAGAGGCGAGGAAGGCGGCCCGGGCCGACCTGGCGGACGTCTGCTCCGGCCCCGTCTCCGTCGTTCAGAAGAGCGCGGGCTTCGAACCGGACACGCTCTTCACGGTCGAGGTCAGTTGCGAGGTGCGGGGCCTGTCGATGATCGGCCTCGACATCCCCACCACCCTCTCGGCGAGCTTCAGCTCCCCGCTGGACCCGTACCGGAGGACGGCGTGAGATCCCTCGTCGGCTCCCGTGCGCGGGCGTGGTTCGCGGACCGGACGGCCCGCCTGGACGACCGAGGCTCCGGCGCCGGCGCGGTCATCATCTTCGCGCTGGTCTTCCTCGCCCTCTCGGCCTTCGTCATCGACGGCGGCATGTCCATCTCCAAGCGCGAACGCGCCGCGGACATCGCCGAACAGGCCGCCCGCTACGCCGCCCAGGACATCGACCGCGAGGCCCTCTACGACGACGTGGGCGGCCCCGCCCCCATCAACTACGAGAACTGCGACGCCCGCGTGAAGGCCTTCGCCGCCGAGATGGACATGACCGGCGCGGACATCGCCGCGACCCACTGCGTGGCCGCCGACGCCGGACGCGTGCAGGTCGAGGTCCAGCTCACGTACTCCCCGGTCTTCACGGGGGCGTTCTACGGCGGCGCGGTGGTGGTCCACGGCCGTGCGGTGGCGGAGAACGAGGTGGGCTGACCGATGCCGCTGCGACCGCGACCGCTGCCCCTTCCCACCAACGGAGGTACGACCCCCATGCGCACACACACGACGACCGCGACCGCTGCCGCCGCCCTGACGACGGCCGTGGCCCTGCTGCTGACCGCCTGCGGCGGCGGCTCGGACTCCTCCGGCGACTCGGGCAAGGACGAGATCGCGGGCGCGGACACGGGGTCCTCGGCACCGGCATCGCCTTCGGCGTCCGCGAGCGGGGGCGGGGACGGGGTGGACCGGCCCACGGTGCGACTGCCGGAGGGCGACAGCCTGGTCTTCGACCCGGAGAGCACGGGTGATGCCAAGACGGATGCCGTACTGAAGGACAACGCGGAGTACCTCCGTGCCATCGACGAGGCGATCGGCAAGCAGGACCCCAAGTCCGAGGCGGTGGGCTTCTACAGCAAGGACGCGGCCTTTCTCGGCTCCGTGGAATGGATCAGCGGCTTCGTCAAGGACGGCGTCACCGTCACGGGAACCGTCCGCTACTTCGATCGCAAGGTCACTTTCAGCGAGGACGGCTCGGCGGGGTTGGTCTACTGCGCCGACGAGTCCAAGGGCTACACCAAGGACACAAAGACCGGGAAGGTCAACGTGACCGAGGCCACCAAGCAGTCGTACGTCCTCTACAACGACCGCCTGAGGAAGAACGACAAGGGGGTCTGGCAGACGACGAAGAGCAGTTCCGAGCGTGGAAGCGAGGTATGCCAGCCATGAACCGCGTCACCAGGACCACCGCCCTCGGCGCCGCCGTCGCTGTCCTGATCACTCTGCAGGCCGCGCCGCTCGCGTGGGCGGACCGCACCACCTCGAGTGGCAACAGCAAGGACGCCGACGGCGGCCGCAGCGGCCGCAACATCTACGTGCAGACCAAGGTGCAGACGACCGTCAACGGCAGCAGCCGCACTGCGAAGAGCGTCACACTCTCGTCGGTGAACAGCAACTGGACGCCTCCCGCCTGCTGGTACGAGCCCGCCTTCTCCCCCAAGGAGATCCAGGAGACCGTCAAGTTGTGGCGAGGGCTCAGCGGGCTGCCGCTCGTCGGCGGTGTCGGAGACCTTGTCGGCGACCTGTTGGACAGCCGGTACAAGGACGGCAAGCCGTACAAGGACTACAACCTCGACAAGCAGGGCGAGGGGATGTTCTGGGCCGCCGCGGTCAACCCGAACCGCAAGGACGACCCCGAGGCCAGCGCCTGCGACAAGCCCCCGTTCTGGGTGGACAACGGCACCACCCCCGACGAACCCCTCGCCGTGTCGCCGAAGATCCTCGCCGAGTACGCCTACGACGAACTCCCGGTCCCCGGCACGGAGATCGAGATGCGCCCGGCCGGCGCGACGAAGGTGAACCTCCCCACCTGGATCTGGCTGGACAGGGCGACGTTCAAGAAGATCTCGGTCACCGCCAGCCTCCCGGGCACCGGCCTCTCCGCCACCACCACCGCTGAACCCGTCTCCCTGCACATCGACCCCGGCACGCGCGACGCCCGAACGTACCCGGCGTCCGGCGAGTGCCGGATCAACGGCGACGGCAGCATCGGGGCGCCCTACGCGGACGGCAAGGCGAACGCCACCCCGCCCTGCGGCGTCACGTACCTGCGCTCCTCCGGCTCCGGCGGCTCGTACCCCTTGCGGGCCACCGTCACCTGGAAGATCACGTGGACCAGCACCACGGGTGAGGGCGGCGGCCTTCCCGACGGCACGTTCGGCGCGACGCAGGACGTGATGGTGCAGGAGATCCAGTCGGTGAACCGCTAGGACACGGCACTCGCGTTCCACATCGCCGAGTAGGAGCCGCGGCGGACGAATACGGGGGCGGTGGCGCTACGTGCCGCCGCCCTTCCCGCCCCGCTTGTCCTCCGTCTTCACGGCGTCGTTGACCTGCTTGGTGAGGTCGTCGTCGAGCTTCTTGAACTCGCGGACCACCGCGTCCGACATGCTGGCGAGGGCGTCGAGCTGCTGGCTGATGTCCTCGCGGCCGTCCTCCCAGTTGGACTCGAAGTCGTCGAGGGCGTCGTTGACGCTGCCGTCGCCGATGTCGTCCTTGTAGGACTCGAAGAGCTTCTTCGTGTGGTTCAGCCGCGTCTTGAGCGACCGCAGCCGGCGCCCGTAGTCCTCCAGCTCGGTCAACGGCAGTGCGAGGTCGCTCTTGCCCATGGCCCGAAGTCCTCTCTGCGGTTCAGACGAAACGGAACGTGCCGGTCACAGCGTCGAAGATGTCGTGGAACGCCTCGGTGAGATCCAGCACCGGGCTGGCTCCGGAGACGAGGACGACCTGGTCGGTGGTTCCGGGGACGGGGATGTACGTCTGCGTCAGCACCATACGAAGCGTACGGCTGTCACCGGGCGCCACGGGTACGTCCTCCACGCCGTACGTCCGCGCGGCCGGGCCCACTTCGGGGATG
This sequence comes from Streptomyces sp. NRRL F-5650, assembly GCF_000721365.1. Classification (NCBI taxonomy): domain Bacteria; kingdom Bacillati; phylum Actinomycetota; class Actinomycetes; order Kitasatosporales; family Streptomycetaceae; genus Streptomyces; species Streptomyces sp. NRRL F-5650. The sequence continues at coordinate 49,372 of NZ_JOGV01000019.1, forward strand.
CCGACAGTCGTCACCTTGCGCCAGGCGTCGCCTTCCCGGCGGGCGGTGATCGTGCGCAGGCTCTCGGCGATGGCGCGAGGGTCGGTGGACAGGGCGATGCCCTGCTTGTTCTTGGCACCGAGGACGGAGACGGTGACGGTCGCGGAGAGTGGGACGCCGACCCCGGGCGGCCGGAGCCGCCCGGGAATCTGGACGCGCTCACGGACGCGGAGGAGGGCCGCGGCCTCGGGCTCGTGCGGGCGTGCGCCGACCTGTGGGGGTGGCAGCCGCTGGCCAGGGCGGGAACCGGGGCAAGTACGTGTGGTGTGACCTTGTCGCGGCGTAGCGCGTTGATCACGTCGTACAGAGGGGAGAGCTGATGGTCGGCTCGTCGCACGAGGCGCTGCACCGGGTCTTCCAGAAGGACCCGGCGTTGCTGACCCGGGCGTTCCAGAAGGTGCTGCGCGTTCCTTTCCCGGAGCCGCGTGAGTTCGCGGTCCTGAACGCCGACGTCACGGAGATCGAACCCGTCGAACGGCGCGTGGACACGCTGATGCGGGTGGAGACGGACGATGGGGCTTACCTCCTCGTCGTCGAGGCGCAGGGGAAGCAGGACGAGAGGAAGCGTGGCAGTTGGCCGTATTACCTCGCGTACCTGTACGAGAAGTACCGCTGTGAGCCGGTGCTCGTCGTGATCACGCAGAACAGCACGACGGCACGCTGGGCGGCGCGGCCCATCCGGCGGGGGTTGCCCGGCTGGGAGTCGCTGACTGTGCGGCCGTTGGTGATCGGCCCGGACAACGTGCCGGTGATCGCGAGTGAGCGGGATGCCGAAAGGGATGTTCCGCTGGCCGTTCTGTCGGCCATGACACACGGACGAGGCGCACAGGCTGCCGCCATACTGGAGCCGTTGGCTTTCGCTCTGCGGACCGTCGACGGCGAAAGCGCCGCGGTGTTCGGACAGCTCGTCGAGTCATGCCTGGCCGATTACCGGGCCAAGGAGATCTGGAGGGACCTGATGTCGGAGATCCGCTACTTCTTCAACAACCCGGTGGCCGAGAAGGTGCGTGAGGAAGGACGGGAGGAGGGTCGGGAGGAGGGGCGGCTTGAGGACCGGGCCGGGATGACCCTCCGGATTCTGGAGTGGCGGGCCATCCCGGTGTCCGAGGCCGTGCGGGAGCGGGTGCTTGCCTGTTCCGACCTCGATCAGCTCGAAATCTGGGCCCGCCGTGCGGTGACCGCCGAACGGGCCGAGGATCTGTTCAGCGGTTGATCGACTGGAACTCAGATCTCCCGGGTGATCGAGGCATTCGGCTGGTACGCCTCGCCGTTCGACGCGCGGAGGTAGCGGATGCCACAGGGCGGGGTCTGGTCGGCCTTGCCCTTCGGGAACGGCGTACCGCTGGAGCCGTCGGCGTGGATCTAGCGGGCGTCTCCACCCACAGCCCGGTGACCGGCAGATCGGCCCGGACCTTGACCTTCTTGAAGGTGCCCTTGTCCAGCCAGACGCAGGTGGGGAGATTGACGGTGGACTTCGTCTGGGGCTTCAGCTCGACCTTGGTCTTGGGTACGTCGATCTGGTCGTACGCGTAGGCCGCCGACGTCTCCGGGGTGGGGGCGGGGGATCGTCCGGGGTCGTGTCGGCGTCCCGCCAGAGCGTGACGCGGCCGCGACAGGGAACGAAGCTACCAGGAGCGCGTGCGCGGCGTCTGGCAGGATTTCGGAGATTGTGTGCGGTGTGTGAAGGGGGGTCTCGGGCTCGCCGCAGGGGTGGGCAAAGGGCGTGAAACGGGCGGGTGTTGTGATGTGGGCCTCCCTCGCCCCTTCGCCGCCGCCGGTGGGAGTCCATAAGATCTCGGTAGGCTCAGCACACCCCTTTTGCCGGACGCCCCCGCGGCCTTCGCCGCCCACGACCACGACCCAGGACTCCGCCCATGCCGCGACGCCGCACATCAAGCTCCTCCAGCTCGACGGCTCCCTCGGCACCCTCCGTTCCGAGGAACCGCACGCCGCAGCCCGTGCGGGTGCGGCGGCGGACGTTCGGGGACTTCGTCAAGGCGTTCCTGGCCTTCGTCGTGCTGCTCGTGCTGGTCGCCGGGGTGCCCCTCGCGCTGGCGACCCAGATCGGGTGGCCGTTCCCCGACGGTGCGCCCGGGCTCGACTGGCTGCAGCGCGAGATCACCGTGCAGACCTTCCTGCACATCCTCACCGTCGTCGTCTGGCTCGCCTGGGCGCAGTTCACCGCCTGTGTGCTCGTCGAGGTCAAGGCCGCGGTCTCCGGTGTCGGCGTGCCGGGGCGGGTGCCGGGGTCGGGGCCCAGTCAGCTCCTCGCCCGGCAACTCGTCGCCGCCCTGCTCCTCGTCGGTGCCACCGCGGCGAGCCTCACGCCGGGGCTGTCGCAGCTCGGGCAGAGCCTGGAGGGCAACCAGAAGCCGGCCGTCGCCGCGGCCCAGCAGACGCCGGGGCTCTTCGCCCAGCAGCAGGAGCAGGCGGCCGCCACCGCGGGCGCCCTCGCCGAGCAGGCCGGGCAGGCGGGACAGGCCGCGGCCCGTGCCGACGGGGGCGCGGCCGCCGCGCACGGCGACACGAAGTACTACCGCATCCAGCCGCCCGAGGGCCGTCACCACGACTCCCTCTGGGAGGTGGCCGAACGGCACCTCGGCGACGGGCGGCGGTACAAGGAGATCTTCGAGCTGAACAAGGACCGGGTGCAGCCCGACGGGTCCCGACTGTCGGAGGCCTCCCTCATCCGTCCCGGCTGGATCATGGAGATGCCCGGCGACGCCCGCGGCGGCGAGCTGGTCGAGATGCCCGACGAGGCGCCGAACGTCTCCGAGCAGGTGCAGCAGCAGATCAGCGACTACGCGAAGACGGGCGACCACGCCCAGGGCGGCGGGAACGCCCAGGGCGGCGGGGACGCGCAGGTGTCCCTGCCGGAGCAGCGGCCGGCGCCCACCCCCGCGAACCCGGTCACCCCGGCCACCCCCGTCCCCGGCCCGGGGCAGGAGCACGCCACCCCCGCCGCCGGACAGGCCGGGGACTCCTTCGGGCTGCCCGAGGCGCTGCTCGCCGCGCCCCTCCTCGCCGCCGGTCTCCTCGGTGCCCTCGGGCGGCGGCGCCGGCAGGCGCTGTGGCAGTCGGCGCTCGGCGCGGTCGGCGGACGGCGCGGCATGGAGCCGCCGACGCCGACCGGTGACGCCCAGGACGTGCAGGACGCGCTGCTCGTCGGCGCCGACCCGGAGGGCGTACGCCTGCTCGACCGGTCGCTGCGCGGGCTGGCCGCCTCCCTCACCGCGGAGTCCCGGCCGCTGCCCGTCGTGTACGCGGCCTGGCTGAGCGGCGACGGCGACCTGCACCTCCAGCTCGCCCAGCCCGCCGGGAAGCCGCCCGCGCCCTGGCAGCAGGGGCAGGACCAGACGTTCTGGATGCTCGCCCGCGCCGACGCCGAGGGGTACGAGGACGCGGAGACCGCCGCGCCCTACCCGGGGCTCGTCAGCCTCGGCACCATGGACGACTCCCGGCTGCTGCTCAACCTGGAGGCGGTGCCCGGCATCGTCTCGCTCAGCGGCACCGAGGCCGACCGGGCCGCCGTGTTCGCGTCGGTCGCCGCCGAGCTGGCCACCAACGGCTGGTCGGACCGCATGACCATCACCCTGGTCGGGTTCGGGGACGACCTCACGCCCCTCGCACCGAACCGGATCCGTCACCTCGACGGGTTCGAGGACCTCTTCGAGACCATGTCCGCCGAGACCCGGCAGCGGCGCGGCGCGCTGGGCGCCGCCGGGCACGACTCGGTACTCACCGGCCGTACCGGCCCCGCCCAGCACACGCGTTGGGCCCCGCACCTCGTCCTGTACGCCGCCCAGCCCTCCGACGAGCAGGCCGTGCAGCTCGCCGAGCTGGCCGCCGACGCGGGGCGGCTCGGCATCGGCTACCTCGTCGGCACCGGCGGCGCCGATCTGCCCGGCGCCGCCTGGGAGATGGAGATCACCGGCGAGGGGCGGCTGCTCGCGCCACTGCTCGGGCTCGAACTGGACGCCCAGTTGCTGCCCGCCGCCCAGCGGCGTGCCGTCGTCGAGCTGTTCACGGACGCCGATCCGGACTCCGGCCCTGGTGCCGGTCCCGGCTCCGGACCCGAGGGCGGGCCCGGGCGGGCGGGCCACACCCCGCCCTTCCTCGTCGACATCAGCGAGCAGGGACGGCCCGCCGTGTACGCCCGCCTCGTCGGGTCGTACGAGATCATCGGCCTGGACGCACCCGACGGCGAGCGCAGCGCCCTGCTCCACGAGGCGCTGGCGCTGCTCCTGCTGCACCGCGAGGGCGTCCACCCGCGCGTGCTGTCCTCCGCGCTGTGGCCGCGCGGCGTCACGGCGGACGTGCGCGACGCACTGCTGGAGCGGCTGCGGGCCTGGCTCGGCACCGACCCCGACGGCACGCCGCGGCTGGCCGCCGACGCCACCGGACGGCTCACCCTCGCCAAGTCCGTCGTCTCCGACCTCGACGTACTGCGCTCCCTCTACTACGAGGCCACGCAGGGCCGGGGCGTCGACAGCCGCCAGGTGCGCGGGCGGCTGCTCACCGACGCGCTGGTGCTGGTGCGCGGGCCGCTGCTCGCCGACCGGCCCGAGGGCCGCTACCGCTGGCTCACCCACGAGATCGTCGACGCCCAGCTCCCGCTGCTCGTCGCGGACACCGGGCTGGCGCTCAGCGAGTTCCACCTGGAGAAGAACCGTGCGGAAAAGGCCATCGAGGCGCTGAACGCGGCCCTGCGCACCGCCCCGGCCGACGAGCGCCTGTGGCACGAACTGCTGCGCGCCACCCACACCACCGGCGACCCGGACCGGCTGCGCGCCCTCGCCGCCGACCTCGTCGCCCGCAGCGGGGCGCGCGGTGTGCCGCCGCGCACCGAGGCACTGCTCGACGAGTTGCTGCCGACCTGGCGCGAGGGCGTCGCCGCCGCCGGATGAGCACGGCAACCGGCCTCGACAGCGACCTCGTGGTCGTCCTCAGCGACCTCGTGGTCGTCCTCGTGGCCGCGCTCTGGGGCGCGGCCACGGGTGCCCTGCTGCCGCGTGCCGCCTACCGGTTCTCCGCCCCGTCCGGGGAGCCGTGGCGCGAGCGGTGCCCGGGCGAGCACCCCGTACGCGGCTGGCTCGGCCGGGCCCGGTGCGGGCAGTGCCCGGCCGACGAGGCGTCCTACGGCCCCCGCACCGCGCCCCTCGCCCTCGTCACCGCCCTCGTCTGCGCCGCCCTCGCCGCCGCCACCGGGACCCGGCCCGAGGTCGCCGTCTGGCTGCTGCTGGCGCCGGTCGGCGTGCTGCTGGCCGCCGTCGACCTGAAGGTACGGCGGCTGCCCGACCCGCTCACCCTCCCGCTCGCCGCCGCCGTGCTCGTCCTGCTCGGCCCGACCGCGCTCGTGCCCGAGCACGCGGGGGAGTGGACCACCGCCCTGCTCGGCGCCCTCGCCCTCGGCGCCGGCTACCTCGTGCTGTTCCTCGTCAACCCGGCCGGCATGGGCTTCGGCGACGTCAAGCTCGCCCTCACCGCCGGAGCCGCCCTCGGCTGGTACGGCTGGCCCACGCTGATGCTGGGCACCTTCGCCGGGTTCCTGCTCGGGGCGTTGTACGGCGGCGCCCTCCTCGTCGCCCGGCGCGCGGACCGCAAGACGGCCATCCCCTTCGGGCCGTTCCTGATCGCGGGCGCCTTCCTCGGCGTCCTGGCCGGGGCGTACGCGGCCTGACCACGAGCGCGCCGAAGGGCTGGCGTACGCTGGTCGCGTCCGTCCACAACCCTTACGAACCTTGCGAAAGGGACGCCGGTGACCGAGAAGGCCGACCTTCAGCCCATCCTCGACCGCGCCGCCGCCGGTGGGCGGATCACCCCCGAAGAGGCGCTCGACCTGTACCGCGACGCCCCGCTGCACGCGCTGGGCGCCGCCGCCGACGCCGTACGCCGGCGCAAGTACGCAGGTACGGAGCACATCGCGACGTACATCATCGAGCGCAACATCAACTACACGAACGTGTGCGTCACGGCGTGCAAGTTCTGCGCCTTCTACGCAGCGCCCAAGGACACCAAGAAGGGCTGGACCCGCGACCTCGACGACATCCTGCGCCGCTGCGCGGAGACGATCGAGCTGGGCGGCACCCAGATCATGTTCCAGGGCGGCCACCATCCGGACTACGGCGTCGAGTACTACGAGAAGCACTTCGCCGCCATCAAGAAGGAGTTCCCCGAGCTGGTCATCCACAGCCTGGGGGCGAGCGAGGTCGAGCACATGGCGCGGATCTCGAAGGTGTCGGTCGAGGAGGCCATCACCCGCATCCACGCCGCGGGGCTCGACTCCTTCGCCGGTGCCGGTGCGGAGCTGCTGCCCGAGCGCCCGCGCAAGGCCATCGCGCCGCTGAAGGAGTCCGGCGAGCGCTGGCTGGAGATCATGGAGATCGCGCACAACCTGGGCGTCGAGTCCACCTCCACCATGCTCATGGGCACCGGCGAGACCAACGCCGAGCGCATCGAGCACCTGCGCATGATCCGGGACGTGCAGGACCGCACCGGCGGCTTCCGCGCCTTCATCCCGTACACCTACCAGCCCGAGAACAACCACCTGAAGGGCCGCACCCAGGCCACGCTCTTCGAGTACCTGCGGATGATCGCCATCGCCCGCGTGTTCCTGGACAACGTCGCCCACATCCAGGGCTCCTGGCTGACCACCGGCAAGGAGGTCGGCCAGCTCTCCCTGCACTACGGCGCCGACGACCTCGGCTCGATCATGCTGGAGGAGAACGTCGTCTCCTCCGCCGGAGCCAAGCACCGCTCCAACCGGATGGAGATCATCGACCTGATCCGGAAGGCGGGACGCGTGCCCGCCCAGCGGGCCACCACCTACGAGCACCTCGTCGTGCACGACGACCCGGCCAACGACCCGGTCGACGAGCGTGTCGTCTCGCACATCTCCTCCACGGCGATCGAGGGCGGCACGGCGCATCCCGAGCTGAAGCTGCTCGCCTCCAACTGACGCCGCCGTGCTGACGATCCACGTTGCCGACGCCTCGCCCGAGGCGGCCGTCGTGGTCGACGGCGCGCAGCTCGCCGCCGTCGGCCCGTACGAGGCGCTGGCCGCCGGCCACCCGCGGGCGCGGGTGCGCCGGTGGCCCGGCATCCTGACGCCCGGACTGCTCAACCCGTACGGCCCGGAACTGCTGGAGCAGGCGTACCACCCCGACCCGCGCGAAGCGGACCGGCTGGGCACCGAGCCGATCTTCGGGGAGCGCGGGCTCGCCCTCCTCGGCGCGAACCCGTCCGCGCGGGGCGCCAGCGCACGCCGAGGGGTGCAGCGCATGCTGGCACACGGCACGGTCGCCGTCGCCGGAGAGCTGCGGGGCCGCGCGGCCCTGGACGCGGTGCGCGGAGCGGGCCTCGCCCTGGCGGGGCGTCCGTCCGGTCTGCCCGGGCCCGCGTCCTTCTCGCCGGTGCCGCTGGTGCTGCTTCCCGCGCTCGCTGCCGGGAAGCCCGCCCGGTTCGCGGTGTTCGACGTACCCGACCGGGCCGCGCTCGTGCGGGACGGCGCGTCCACCTGCGTCGCCACCGTCGTGGGCGGCCGTCTGGTGTACCGGGGGCGCTGACCGCGCGGCTCCGGCGGCTCGTCCTACGGGCCGGGCCGGCCTACGCGCCGAACGCCGTCCCGAACGCCCCGTCCTCCTGCGCCACGCCGCTGCACGCGGTGAGCGCGTCGGTGGCCGACGCGTCCGCGGCGCACTGCCTGTCCCGGAAGGCCGCCCACGCCGACACCCAGGCGATGCCCTTCTCCTCGGCGAACGCCCGGACCTCGGCCGCGTCGCCGAGCGTGAACGTCTCCCCGGCGACGTCGTTGACGCCGAGCATCGAGGTGAGGGCCATGCCCCGCCAGGCGTCCGCGCCGGAGGTGCCGAAGACGTCCATGAGCTGGGCGTGCGCGGCCTTCGCCGAGGCGAGGGCGTAGCCGCCCATGTCGTCGGTGTACGACTCGCCGTAGTTCATGGTCATGAGGTTGACCGTGGCGACCCGCACACCGTGGTCGTTGGCGGACGCCAGCAGCGCCAGGGCGTCGGAGTCCAGGCCGGCGGGCATGACCGGGAGGGTGAAGGAGACCTCCAGGTCCGCCCGTTGCTCCTGGAGCAGCGCGATCGCCTCCGAGCGCAGGGCACGCGAGTCGGCGTCGGCCAGCTCGTCGCCCTCGACGTCGAAGTCGGCCCGGGTCGAACCGGCCGCGTCCAGGGCGGCTCCGTACGCCTTCGCCAGTGCCGGGGCGCTGTCGCAGGCCGCCGCCAGCTCGGTGCCGGACGCGCCGCCGAAGGAGACGCGGACGGCGGCGCCGGACGAGGTGAGCTTCTGCACGCGGGAGGCGACGGAGGCGTCGTCGACGTCCTGGACGCCGTTCCAGCGAGGAGTGCAGCCGTCGTCCGCGCCGGACGCGATGACGAACGCCAGGTTGTACGTCGCCGGGGAGCCCGCCGTGTCGGTGGCGGACGCGGTGGTGGCGCTGACGTAGGGGGCGTAGGCGGTGGTGGTGGCCGGTGCGGACGACTCGGACGGCGCGGCGGGGGCCGCGTCGGTGCCGGTGTCGTGTCCCGCGCAGCCCGCGGTCGCCAGGGCCAGCAACAGGGCGCACCCGGCTGCCGCGTTCCGGTGAACCCTCATGAGCGCACCCTCCCGTTCTCGTCGTCGGACCAGCGAAGGTGCCACGCCTTTCTGGGACTTCGCTGAGGAAAGGGCGCCGTCCGGTTCCGTCTGCCGGGAAGCGCACAGGAACGGCCGCTTCTCACCGGGATCTCTCAAGGAACTGCCAGTTCGCGACAGGAAAGGCTGCCTAACGTCCGGGGAATGCGATCCGAGCCTGTCACCGCCTCCCGAGCCGCCACGCGCGCTCGCCGCCGCAAACGCGGCAAAGTGTCTGCCGAGGGGCCCGTGTTCGTCGACAGCACCGGCCGCCGGGCCCGGTTCCTGCGCCGGCTCGGGCTCCTGCTGGGCGCCGTGTGCGTCGGCTACACGGCCGTCCTCGGCCTGGCCTTCATGGGCGTCGGCATCTCGGTCAACCCGTCCTCGCTGCTGCCCTTCGGCGCCGGCGCAGGCGGGGGCGGACCGGAGGGCGGTCCGGGACCGGGCGGCGGTACGCGTCCCCAGGGCGGCGTCGCTCCCACGGGCGCCCCGCCGAGTCCCGCGCCCTCCACTTCGCCTTCCCCCTCCACTTCCCCCGGCACGGTCCCCGGCTCCGCCGCTCCCGCCACCGTTTCCCCCGACCGACCGGACGTCCGCACGTCATGACCGCGCCCACCACACCCCCCACCACCCGGACCGCGCGGGGCCGCCGCCGCGCCCCTTCCCGCATGGAGCGCGCGGCCGGCCGGGCCGCCGCACTGCAACGCCCGCGCGTCCTCCTCGCCCTGCTGCTCCTGCTCGCGCTGACCTGCGTGATGCTCCTCGACGGCTACCTGCGCGCGGAGGTCGGCGGCGACGAGCGCGTCCGCACCGGTGCCTCGTCCAGTGACGTCCCCGACGACGTGCTCGACGGCGGGCCCATCCTCACCTTCCCCGGCGGGCGGGCCACCACCGTCTCCGTCCCCGACAAGACGATCGTGCTGACCTTCGACGACGGCCCGGACCCCACCTGGACCCCGCAGGTGCTGGAGATCCTCGACGAGTACGACGTGCCCGGCACGTTCTTCCTGGTCGGCTCGATGGTCTCGCGCCACCCGGACATCGTGCGGAAGATGGTCGAGCAGGGCGACGAGGTGGGCGTCCACACCTTCACCCACGTCGACCTCTCCTACCAGAGCCGGGCCCGCGTCACCCGCGAGATCGAGCAGACCCAGCTCGCGCTGGCGGGCGCGGCCGGCATCACCACCACGCTGTTCCGGGCGCCGTACTCCTCCGAGACGGACGCCATCGACAACTACAGCTGGCCCGTCTACGAGAGCCTCGGCGCGGACGGCTACACCAGCGTGTTCATCGACACCGACAGCGACGACTGGAAGCGGCCCGGCGTCTCGAAGATCGTCGAGTGGGCCACGCCGGAGGACGGCGAGGGCGCCTCCGTCCTCTTCCACGACGCCGGGGGCGAGCGGTCGCAGACGATCGAGGCGCTGCCCAAGTACATCGAGAAGATGAAGGCGAAGGGGTACACCTTCACCACCGTCAGCGGCGCCATGGCCGAGCAGCAGTCCCAACAGCCGCAGGAGGCACAGCAGTCCGAGCAGTCTCAGCAGTCCCAGCAGCCCGGCGGTGGTCTCCAGGCCGCCCACCACAAGGCGACCGGCGCCACCCTCTACGAGGGCAAGGCGCTGATCGCGGCCGTCGCCGTCGCCGAGTGGACGGTACCCGCGCTGTCGGCCGGGCTGGTGGTCGTGGGCGTGGCCGTCATGGGCCGGTTCGCGATGATGCTGGTCCTCGCCCGCCGCCACCACCGGCAGCGCAACAGACGCCGCTTCGGCTGGGGCCCGCCCGTCACCGGGCCGGTCAGCGTGATCGTCCCGGCGTACAACGAGAAGGAGTGCATCGAGGCGACCCTGAGATCGCTGGCCCGCAGTACGCATCCCGTCGAGATCGTCGTCGTGGACGACGGCTCGACGGACGGCACGGCGGAGATCGCCGAGTCCCTGGGGCTGCCCGGTGTCCGTGTGGTGCGGCAGGCCAACGCGGGCAAGCCCGCCGCCCTCAACAACGGCGTCCGGCACGCCCGGTACGACATCGTCGTGATGATGGACGGCGACACCGTCTTCGAGCCCGACACCGTACGGCACCTGGTGCAGCCCTTCGCCGACCCCTCCGTCGGCGCGGTCGCGGGCAACGCCAAGGTCGGCAACCGGCGCACCCTCGTCGGCGCCTGGCAGCACATCGAGTACGTGATGGGCTTCAACCTCGACCGGCGCATGTACGACCTGCTGCGCTGCATGCCGACCATCCCCGGCGCGATCGGCGCCTTCCGGCGCGAGGCGGTGCTCCAGGCGGGCGGCATGAGCGACGACACGCTCGCCGAGGACACCGACATCACCATCGCCCTGCACCGCGCGGGATGGCGGGTGGTCTACGAGGAGCACGCCCGAGCCTGGACGGAGGCGCCCGCATCGCTCGGCCAGCTCTGGTCCCAGCGCCACCGCTGGTCCTACGGCACGATGCAGGCACTGTGGAAGCACCGCCGGTCCCTGACGGACAAGGGCCCCTCGGGGCGCTTCGGGCGGGTCGGCATGCCCCTGGTGGTGCTCTTCCAGGTCGTCACGCCGGTCTTCGCCCCGCTCATCGACGTGTTCACCGTCTACTCGATGCTCTTCGTCGACTTCCGCGCGGCGCTCCTGGCGTGGCTGGCGGTGCTGGGCGTGCAGCTCGTGTGCGCGGCGTACGCCTTCCGGCTCGACCGGGAGAAGTACCGGTACCTGCTGATGATGCCGCTCCAGCAGATGGCGTACCGGCAGATGATGTACCTCGTCCTCATCCACTCCTGCGTGACCGCGCTGACCGGCGGGCGGCTGCGCTGGCAGAAGCTGAAACGGACCGGCGAGGTGGGGACTCCGGCGGGGAGCGGCTGATGGGCGCCCACAGCAAGGTTGCCGTGCGCGCCGTCAGTACCGTGCGCGCCGAGGGCAGCGCCCCGGGGCGGGACCGGTACTTCGACACCCTGCGCGCCCTCGCCCTCGTCCGGGTCGTCGCGTACCACGCCTTCGGCTGGCCCTGGGCCGGGCTGGTCTTCCCCTCCATGGGGATCATGTTCGCCCTTGCGGGCACCCTGATGGCCCGCTCGCTGCGGCGGCCCGCGGGGGCGGTGGTCCGCGGCCGGCTGCGCCGCCTGCTGCCGCCGTTCTGGTGCTGGGGCCTGTTCGTGGTGGGCGCGATGCTGGTGCGCGGCTGGATGCCGGGGTGGCAGATCGTCTACTGGGTGGTGCCGCTCGGCGACCCGCCGGGCAGCGCCTGGGGCGAGCAGGCCTGGGAGATCCTCTGGTACCTGCGGACCTACCTCTGGTTCGTCCTGCTCTCCCCGCTGCTGCTGCGGGTCTTCCGGCGCGCGCCCGTGCCGGTGCTGCTGCTGTCCCTCGCGCCGATCGCCGTCCTGCAGTTCCTCCGGCAGCCGCCGGACAACCGCTTCGGCACGGGGCTGCTCGACCTGGCGACGTACCTCTTCTGCTGGGTCCTCGGCTTCGCCCACCGCGACGGCGTGCTGGGGCGTCTCAAGCCGGCCGCGGTCGTCGCCCTGTCGCTCGCGGCGCTCGCCTGCGGCGCCTGGTACGCATTCGCGCACCGGTCCGAGTACGGCACCTACGACCTCGACGACATCCCCTTCGCGCAGGCCCTCTGGTCGGCCGGGTTCGTGACGCCGCTGATGTACTCCAAGGCGCGGCTCGGCATCGACTTCTCGGGGCTGGTCCGGCTGCGGCGGCTGGACCGGCTGGTGACGGTGTTCAACGCCCGCGCGGTGACGGTCTACCTCTGGCACGAGCTGGCCCTGGTCCTGGCCGTGCCGGTGATCGACCGGTTGTGGGACGTGCCCGCCTTCGAGGCGCACCTGCCGCTGGAGAGCCAGTGGTTCCTGCTGGGCGTGGGGTGGGTCCTGATCGCGGTGTTCGTACTGCTGTTCGGCTGGGTGGAGGACGTCGCCGCGCGGAAGCGGCTCCGGCTGCTGCCGTGAGCCCGTCCGCTCCGGCGGCGGGGGGTGCTGCAACAATGGGCCCGTGACCCGCGCTTCCCTGAACAAGCAGCCGCACGAAGTCGCCTCGATGTTCGACCACGTCGCGGAACGGTACGACCTGACGAACGCCGTGCTCTCGCTCGGCCAGGACCGGGCGTGGCGCAAGGCGGTCGCCCAGGCCGTCGACGCCCGCCCGGCGCAGAAGGTCCTCGACCTGGCGGCCGGCACGGCGACCTCGTCGCTGCCCTTCGCCCGCACCGGCGCGTACGTCGTCCCCTGCGACTTCTCCCAGGGCATGCTCCAGGTCGGCAAGGAACGGCACTCCTGGCTGCCGTTCACCGCGGGCGACGCGACCCGGCTGCCGTTCAGGGACGACGTCTTCGACGCCGTCACCATCTCCTTCGGGCTGCGCAACGTCCAGGACACGGACGCGGCGCTGCGCGAGATGTACCGGGTGACGCGGCCCGGCGGCCGGGTCGTCATCTGCGAGTTCTCGCACCCGACCTGGGCGCCGTTCCGCACCGTCTACACCGAGTACCTGATGCGCGCCCTGCCGCCGGTCGCCCGGGCGGTGTCGTCCAACCCCGACGCGTACGTCTACCTCGCCGAGTCCATCCGCGCCTGGCCCGACCAGGCGGCGCTCGCCCGGCGGCTGGGCGGGGCCGGCTGGTCCAGGGTGGCGTGGCGCAACCTGACGGGCGGCGTGGTGACACTGCACCGGGGGTTCAAGGGCGACTGACGGCGCGCGGTGTGCTGGTGGCCCGCTACGCGTGCAGGGAGAGGCGGTAGCAGCGCCCCCGCCGCTCGGAGGACGGGATCGTGAAGACCTCGCCCAGCCGCATGCCCAGGCGCTGGGTGACGGCGATGGACCGGGTGTTGCGCGCGTCGACCATCGCGACCACCTCCGGCACCCCGGCCGCCCGCAGCCGCCGGACGGTCTCCCGGGCCGCGGCCGTGACGTAGCCGTTCCCCCAGTACCGGCGCCCGAGCCGCCAGCCGATCTCGATCTCCCCCTCGGGCCCCCAGTCCCCCGGCCACGGCTGGGCACCGGTGAACCCTATGACCTGCCCGGCGTCGTCCACCATGGTCCACAGGCAGAAGCCGTGCTCGGCGTCGTGCCGGCGCTGGCGGGCGGTCAGTTCCTCGTAGACGGACAGCTCCGCGGCGCGCCCGCCGTGGAACTCCATGACGTCCGGGTCGTCGAAGATCCGGTGCCAGGCGACGGCGTCCTCGTCGGTGGGGACGCGCAACCGTACGGCGGGGAGAGGTCGCTTCACTGGGCAGCCCTTCAGCCGGGTGGTGGTGACGCTGAATAGACTGCCCATGACCAGTGCCGGTCGGCACGCAGATTCCGAACTTGGGGAGATCCCGCCGTGACCGTCGAGACTGAGCCGCTCTCCGAGAACACCGCCGACGTCATCGTCGTGGGCGCGGGGCCGGCCGGCTCCACCACCGCGTACCACCTGGCCAGGTCGGGACTCGACGTCCTGCTCCTCGAGAAGACCGCGTTCCCCAGGGAGAAGGTCTGCGGCGACGGCCTCACCCCGCGCGCGGTCAAACAGCTCGTCGCCATGGGCATCGACATCTCCGAGGAGGCGGGCTGGCTGCGCAACAAGGGCCTGCGCATCATCGGCGGCGGCTCCCGGCTCCAGCTCGACTGGCCGGACCTGGCCTCCTTCCCCGACTACGGGCTCGTCCGCAAGCGCGACGACTTCGACGAGCAGCTCGCCCGGCAGGCCCAGAAGGCCGGTGCCCGGCTGCACGAGCGCTGCAACGTCGGCGCCCCGATCGTCGACGACCGCACCGGCCGCATCACCGGCGTCCACGCCAAGCTGGGCGAGGACAAGCGGGAGGTCACCTTCCACGCGCCGCTGGTCGTGGCCGCCGATGGCAACTCCACGCGGCTGTCCCTGGCGATGGGCCTGCACCGCCGCGAGGACCGGCCCATGGGCGTCGCGGTGCGCACGTACTTCACCTCGCCCCGCCACGACGACGACTACCTGGAGTCCTGGCTGGAACTGTGGGACCGGCGCGGCCCGCAGGACCGCCTGCTGCCCGGCTACGGCTGGATCTTCGGCATGGGCGACGGCACCTCGAACGTCGGCCTCGGCGTCCTCAACACCTCCGCCGCCTTCAAGGAACTGGACTGGCGCGAGATCCTCAAGGCCTGGTGCGCGTCCATGCCCGAGGACTGGGGCTACACCCCGGACAACATGACCGGCCCGATCCGCGGCGCCGCCCTGCCCATGGCCTTCAACCGCCAGCCCCACTACACCAAGGGCCTGCTTCTCGTCGGCGACGCCGGCGGCCTGGTGAACCCCTTCAACGGCGAGGGCATCGCCTACGCCATGGAGTCCGGCCAGATCGCCGCCGACGTCGTCGTCCAGGCCCACGCGCGGGCCACGCCGGCCCAGCGCGAGGTCGCCCTGCAGCGCTACCCGCGCGTCCTCAAGGACACCTACGGCGGCTACTACTCGCTGGGCCGGGCCTTCGTGAAGCTCATCGGCAACCCGAAGGTCATGCAGATCGCGACCCAGCGCGGCCTCACCCACCCGATCCTGATGAAGTTCACCCTGAAGATGCTGGCCAACCTGACCGACCCGACGGGCGGCGACGCGATGGACCGCATCATCAACGGACTGAGCAAGGTCGCGCCGAAGGCGTGAACCGGCGGTCAGCGCCCTCGGCCCGAGCCCAGGGACCGAGCCCACGGCCCGACCGGATGCCGGGCCGTGGGGATTGCTCAGGCCGAGGCGGTGAAGGCCGCCGCGTTGGCGGAGCGCCGCGCGAAGACCTCCTCGCGCCGCTCCGCCGACTGCCGCAGCGCCGCCTTCCGCTCCCGGCCGGAGAGCCGGTCCAGGTAGACCTGTCCGTTCACGTGGTCGGTCTCGTGGGCGAGGCAGCGCGCGAAGTAGCCGGTGCCCTCGACGACGAGGGGAGCGCCGTCCTTGTCCAGGCCCCGCACGACGGCCCGGTCGGGCCGCGGTACGGCCATGACGGCGCCCGGCACCGACAGGCACCCCTCGCCCTCGTCCAGCAGCCGCCGCGCGGCCGGGTCGAGGGGCTCCAGGACCGGGTTGACGACGTGTCCGACATGCCGGACGCCGTCGTCGTCCGGGCAGTCGTAGACGAACAGGCGCAGGTCGACCCCGACCTGATTGGCCGCCAGCCCGGCACCCTCCGCGACGTACATCGTGCGGAACATGTCGTCGATGAGCGCGGCGAGGTCCGGCCCGAACTCCGTGACGTCACGGCACGGCCGGTGCAGCACCTCCTCGCCGACCTCGGTGACGCGCCGCACCGATCCGCGCCGGGCCTCGGGCGCGAACGGGGGGTAGGAGGCGGTGGGACGCCCCTGTACGAACACACTCGGCATGACGTTCTCTCCCAGGCTCTCGTGGACGGGCCGGAGGGGACCGGCCCGCGCCCGAGCATGCCAGGAGCCGGCGAAGGGCCGCAGCCCCCGAGCGGCTGCGGCCCTTTTCGCGGGTACGGGTGGGCGCGGATTACAGCACGCGCACCGCGCCGCTCGGCGGGTCGTAGGAGAGCGGCTTCTGGACGACACCGGTGGAGGAGTTCTGCGCGCCGACGAACATGCCGCCGCCGACGTAGACACCGACGTGGTAGGCGCTGCCCGCGCCGCCCCAGTACAGGATGTCGCCCGGCTGGAGGTTGTCCAGGCCGACCTGGGTGCCGGCCGTCGACTGGGCCTGGGAGACGCGCGGGAGGCTGATGCCGACCTGCTTGAAGGCGGCCTGCACGAGACCCGAGCAGTCGTAGGCGGAGGGGCCGGTGGCGCCGGAGACGTACGCCTTGCCGACCTGGGCCTGCACGAAGGAGACCACGGCGGCGGCCGAACCGGTGGCCGTGGAGGTGCTGGTGCTGGTGCCGGCGCCGGTGCCGCTGCCGGTGGAGGAGGACCCGGTGTCCGCGGAGGCGCTCAGGGTGGCGCGCTCGGCGGTGCGCGAGGCGCGCTCGGCGGCCTCCTTGCGCGCGGCCTCCTCGGCCTTCTTCTTGGCTTCCGCGGCCTTCTTCTTGGCCTCGGCGAGGTCGGCCTTGGCCTGCTTGGCGGCCTTCGCGGCCGCCGCGTCACGCTCGGCCTGCAGCTCGTAGCTCGCGGCCGCCTGCTGCGTGACGTCCGCGGACTGGGCGACCTGAGCGGCCAGATCGGCCGTCAGGGTGGGCAGTTCGAGGGTCTGCGTCACCGGTTCGGCCGCGTGGGCCGCCCCCGACGCACCGGCCACTGCCAGGGTGCTGAGGACGCCACCGGCAACTCCGGTCCGCATCGCGATCGTCGACGCGCTGCGGCGGGGCTTCCGGTGGCTGCGTATGTGAGCGGTGTGGGACATAGGGACAACCGGTATCAGTAGCTCCTCCATACCTTCAAGAAACGTGTCCTGCGCCACAGTTGTTCAACCGACCCGTTGAATCCCGGGCGTGTCGCTCTTTATTGACGCCGTAACGGACATTGCGGACGGGCCGTAACCGGCCTGTGATCACGGCCTTTGATCGTTACGCCCGAATTGCCCCGCGCTTACCACTTGTTGAGACACTTGGCCAAGCCCGGTTCTCAGACGCCTCTCATGAATGTGGCACAGGTCACGGAACGGTTACTCCGGCGCCTGCGTCCGTCGCGTGCGGGGCGGCCCGGCATCGCTCACCCGTCACCCACTCGTCGCCCGTCCGTCGCTCGTGAACGCGTGCACGTGTCCACATCGCCCCCGGGCCCTCCCTCCGATGTGTGAACGCGCCCTCTATCAAGGTCGTGCGTCCAGCGCCAATTTGCATGCAAGAGAAGAATCTTGATATTGAGACGCCCTTCGTCGGGCCCCTCTGGCCAGGGGTGACGAGCGAGATTGTCACCTCTGGTGATCAGGTGAACGCTTCTTGTGTGAAGATCACTGCTCATCCGACTTCATGATCGTTCGTCAGGTGGTGGAGATCACAAAGCTTGTGCGATACCCCGTGTCGCAGATCACAGAGCGTCGGGCATAGGATGCGAGGCAGTTGGGCTTGTGACCTGCTTCACATGTTCGCGATCTTCGTCGGGACGGGCGGGGCTCGTGGGGCAGTTGGGGCGGCTGTGAGCCCAGTGCAACCGCCAGCAGTCAGTGCCGACTGAGAGGAGCGAGGAGCGGTGAACGCGTATGCGCCCATCCTCGTACTGGGAGCCCTCGGGGCAGGCTTTGCGATCTTCTCCGTGGTGATGGCCACGCTGATCGGTCCGAAGCGGTACAACCGGGCGAAGCTCGAGGCCTACGAGTGCGGCATCGAGCCGACCCCCACGCCGGCCGGCGGCGGGCGCTTCCCCATCAAGTACTACCTGACGGCGATGCTCTTCATCATCTTCGATATCGAGATCGTCTTCCTCTACCCCTGGGCCGTCACCTTCGACGCCCTGGGGATTTTCGGGCTCGTGGAGATGCTGCTCTTCGTGCTCACCGTCTTCGTCGCGTACGCGTACGTATGGCGGCGCGGCGGCCTGGAATGGGACTGAGGGGCCTTTGACATGGGACTCGAAGAAAAACTGCCGAGCGGCTTCCTGCTGACCACCGTCGAGCAGGCCGCGGGCTGGGTGCGCAAGTCGTCCGTCTTCCCGGCCACGTTCGGTCTCGCCTGCTGCGCCATCGAGATGATGACCACCGGCGCAGGCCGCTACGACATGGCGCGCTTCGGCATGGAGGTCTTCCGCGGCTCGCCGCGGCAGGCGGACCTGATGATCGTCGCCGGCCGGGTCAGCCAGAAGATGGCGCCGGTGCTGCGGCAGGTCTACGACCAGATGCCGAACCCGAAGTGGGTCATCTCCATGGGGGTCTGCGCCTCCTCGGGCGGCATGTTCAACAACTACGCCATCGTCCAGGGCGTCGACCACGTCGTCCCGGTCGACATCTACCTCCCCGGCTGCCCGCCGCGGCCCGAGATGCTGCTGGACGCCATCCTCAAGCTCCACCAGAAGATCCAGAGCTCCAAGCTCGGGGTGAACGCCGAGGAGGCGGCCCGCGAGGCGGAGGAGGCGGCGCTCAAGGCCCTGCCCACCATCGAGATGAAGGGGCTGCTGCGGTGAGTGACGCCCACAACACCCCGGGTGACGCGAACGAGGTCAACCCCGAGAAGGACCTGTCCGCGGAGAACCTCCCCGGCCAGCGGGGCCAGGGCGGCGAGGAGATCCGCGTCCAGCGCGGCATGTTCGGCGCCAACAACGGCGGCGACACCTCCGGTTACGGCGGCCTGGTCCGCTCCGTCCGGCTTCCCGGACCGGCGAGCAGGCCCTACGGCGGCTGGTTCGACGAGGTCGCCGACGAGCTGGAGGGCGCACTGGAGGAACAGGGACTGCTGCCCGACAACGCCATCGGGAAGACGGTCGTCGACCGCGGCGAGCTGACCTTCCACATCGAGCGCGAGCACCTGGTCCGCGTCGCCCGCACCCTGCGCGACGACCCGGCGCTGCGCTTCGAACTGTGCACCGGCGTCAGCGGCGTCCACTACCCGCACGACAAGGGCCGCGAGCTGCACGCCGTCTACCACCTGCGCTCGATCACCCACAACCGGATGATCCGCCTCGAAGTCAGCGCGCCCGACGCCGACCCGCACATCCCGTCGCTGTTCTCGGTCTATCCGACGAACGACTGGCACGAGCGCGAGACGTACGACTTCTTCGGCATCGTCTTCGACGGCCACCCGGCCCTGACGCGGATCATGATGCCGGACGACTGGCAGGGCTTCCCGCAGCGCAAGGACTACCCCCTCGGCGGCATCCCCGTCGAGTACAAGGGCGCCCAGATCCCGGCTCCGGACCAGCGGAGGTCGTACTCGTGAGCACTTCGCACGCATCCCCTCGCGAGACCACCGAGGGCACCGTCTACACGGTCACCGGCGGCGACTGGGACGAGGTCGTCCAGTCCGCCGCCCGCGCCGACGACGAGCGCATCGTCGTCAACATGGGCCCGCAGCACCCCTCCACGCACGGCGTGCTCCGCCTCATCCTGGAGATCGACGGCGAGACGGTCACCGAGGCCCGCTGCGGCATCGGCTACCTGCACACCGGAATCGAGAAGAATCTCGAGTACCGGAACTGGACGCAGGGCACCACGTTCGTGACGCGCATGGACTACCTGACGCCGTTCTTCAACGAGACGGCGTACTGCCTGGGCGTCGAGAAACTCCTCGGCATCGAGGACCAGATCCCCGACCGGGCCACGGTCGTCCGGGTCCTGCTGATGGAACTGAACCGGCTCTCCTCGCACCTGGTGGCCATCGCCACCGGCGGCATGGAGCTGGGCGCCACCACGGTCATGATCTACGGCTTCCGCGACCGCGAACTGGTCCTCGACGTCTTCGAGCTGATCACCGGCCTGCGGATGAACCACGCGTTCGTCCGCCCGGGCGGGCTCGCCCAGGACCTGCCGCCCGGCGCGGTGGACCAGATGCGCGAGCTGGTGAAGAAGATGAAGAAGAACCTCCCGGAGTACGACAAGCTCTTCACCGGGAACCCCATCTTCAAGGGCCGCATGCAGGACGTCGGCTACCTCGATCTGGCCGGCTGCATGGCCCTCGGCGCCACCGGCCCGATCCTCAGGTCCACCGGCCTGCCGCACGACCTGCGCAAGTCCCAGCCGTACTGCGGCTACGAGACCTACGACTTCGACGTCCCGACCGCCGACACCTGCGACTCCTACGGCCGCTTCCTGATCCGGCTGGAGGAGATGCGCCAGTCGCTGCGCATCATCGAGCAGTGCCTGGACCGGCTGGAGCCCGGCCCGGTCATGGTCGCCGACAAGAAGATCGCCTGGCCCGCCCAGCTCGCCCTGGGACCGGACGGCCTGGGCAACTCCCTCGACCACATCAAGAAGATCATGGGCACCTCCATGGAGGCCCTGATCCACCACTTCAAGCTGGTCACCGAGGGCTTCCGGGTGCCGCCGGGACAGGCGTACACGGCGGTCGAGTCGCCCAAGGGCGAACTCGGGGTGCACGTCGTCTCCGACGGCGGCACCCGCCCCTTCCGGGTCCACTTCCGCGACCCGTCCTTCACCAACCTTCAGGCCATGGCGGCGATGTGCGAGGGCGGCCAGGTCGCCGACGTCATCGTGGCCGTGGCGTCCATCGACCCCGTGATGGGAGGCGTCGACCGGTGACCACCTCTTCTTCGGAGCGGGGCGTCAGCCTGGGCATGCCGGAACTGCCCGCGCCCGCCTACCCGGACGACGTCCGGGCCCGGCTGGAGACCGACGCGCGCGAGATCGTCGCCCGCTACCCGGACTCCCGGTCCGCCCTCCTGCCGCTGCTGCACCTCGTGCAGTCGGAGGAGGGACACGTCACGCGCACCGGAATGCAGTTCTGCGCGGACGTGCTGGACCTCACCACCGCCGAGGTCACCGCGGTCGCCACCTTCTACACCATGTACCGGCGGGGGCCGAGCGGCGACTACCAGGTCGGCGTGTGCACCAACACGCTGTGCGCCGTCATGGGCGGCGACGCCATCTTCGAGTCCCTCCAGGAGCACCTGGGCGTCGGCAACGGCGGGACGACCGAGGACGGCAAGGTCACCCTGGAGCACATCGAGTGCAACGCGGCCTGCGACTTCGCACCGGTCGTGATGGTCAACTGGGAGTTCTTCGACAACCAGACCCCGGCGAGCGCCAAGGCACTCGTCGACGACCTGCGCGCGGGACGGCCGGTGACGCCCACGCGCGGTGCGCCGCTGTGCACCTTCAAGGAGACCGCCCGGATCCTGGCGGGCTTCCCCGACGAGCGGGACGGCGCCGTCGCGGCCGGCGGCAGCGCGGGTCCCGCCTCCCTGGCCGGGCTCAAGCTCGCCAAGGGCGAGGCGCCCGCCGCGCGTGTGGTGCACCCGCGGGACGGCGGGCCGCACGACGCGCCCCGGGACGTGCACGACCCGTCGCCCACGGAACACCTCAGCTCGCACGACGCGCCGCAGGACACGTCGGCATCCGACCCGGCCCACCCGGCAGGGCCCACCGCCGAGGAGGGGGAGTGATGACCGTGGCAGCCGAGATCAGGGGCAGCAGCCCGGAGAAGCTGCTCGCACCCGTGCTGTCGGCCTTCTGGGACGAGGACGAGTCGTGGACTCTCGACGTCTACCGGAGGCACGAGGGGTACGAGGGGCTCCGCAAGGCGCTGGCCATGGCGCCGGACGACCTGATCGCGTACGTCAAGGAGTCCGGTCTGCGCGGACGCGGCGGTGCCGGGTTCCCGACGGGGATGAAGTGGCAGTTCATTCCCCAGGGGGACGGCAAGCCTCACTATCTAGTTGTCAACGCCGACGAGTCGGAGCCGGGGACCTGCAAGGACATCCCGCTCCTCTTCGCGAACCCGCACAGCCTCATCGAGGGCATCGTCATCGCGTGCTACGCCATCAGGTCTTCGCATGCCTTCATCTACCTGCGTGGTGAAGTCGTCCCAGTGCTGCGGCGGTTGCACGAGGCCGTGCGCGAGGCCCACGAGGCCGGCTTCCTCGGCGAGAACATCCTGGGCAGTGGACTCGACCTCGAACTCACCGTGCACGCGGGCGCGGGCGCGTACATCTGCGGTGAGGAGACCGCACTGCTCGACTCGCTCGAAGGCCGCCGGGGTCAACCGCGGCTCCGTCCCCCCTTTCCTGCTGTGGCCGGCCTCTATGCCTGCCCGACTGTGGTGAACAACGTCGAATCGATCGCTTCGGTTCCCGCGATCCTGAACAAGGGCAAGGACTGGTTCAGGTCGATGGGCAGCGAGAAGTCCCCGGGCTTCACGCTCTACTCGCTCAGCGGCCACGTCGCCGGACCCGGCCAGTACGAGGCCCCGCTCGGCATCACGCTGCGCCAGCTCCTCGACATGAGCGGCGGCATGCGCCCCGGCCACCGCCTCAAGTTCTGGACGCCCGGCGGCTCCTCCACACCGATGTTCACCGACGAGCACCTCGACGTCCCCCTCGACTACGAAGGGGTGGGTGCCGCCGGTTCCATGCTCGGCACCAAGGCGCTCCAGTGCTTCGACGAGACGACCTGCGTCGTACGGGCCGTCACCCGCTGGACCGAGTTCTACGCCCACGAGTCCTGCGGCAAGTGCACACCCTGCCGCGAAGGCACGTACTGGCTCGTGCAGTTGCTGCGCGACATCGAGGACGGCAAGGGCCGGATGTCCGACCTCGACAAGCTGAACGACATCGCCGACAACATCAACGGCAAGTCCTTCTGCGCCCTCGGCGACGGTGCCGCCTCGCCGATCTTCTCCTCGCTCAAGTACTTCCGCGAGGAGTACGAGGAGCACATCACGGGCCGCGGCTGCCCCTTCGACCCGGCCAAGTCGACGGCCTGGGCCGACCGCACGGAGGTGAAGGCATGACTGTGACCACCAATGCTCCCTCGGGAGGGGGAGAGGCGGCGGTCCCGCCGGAGGACCTCGTATCGCTGACGATCGACGGCGCCGAGATCAGCGTGCCCAAGGGCACCCTGGTCATCCGGGCCGCCGAGCAGCTCGGCATCGAGATCCCCCGGTTCTGCGACCACCCCCTCCTCGACCCGGCCGGCGCGTGCCGCCAGTGCATCGTCGAGGTCGAGGGCCAGCGCAAGCCCATGGCGTCCTGCACCATCACCTGCACCGACGGGATGGTGGTGAAGACCCAGCTCACCTCGCCCGTCGCCGAGAAGGCCCAGCACGGTGTGATGGAGCTGCTGCTCATCAACCACCCGCTGGACTGCCCGGTCTGCGACAAGGGCGGCGAGTGCCCGCTGCAGAACCAGGCCATGTCGCACGGCCAGGCCGACTCCCGCTTCGAGGGCAGGAAGCGGACCTACGAGAAGCCCGTACCGATCTCCACGCAGGTCCTGCTCGACCGCGAGCGCTGCGTGCTGTGCGCCCGCTGCACCCGGTTCTCCAACCAGATCGCGGGCGACCCGATGATCGAGCTGATCGAGCGGGGCGCGCTCCAGCAGGTCGGCACCGGCGAGGGCGACCCCTTCGAGTCGTACTTCTCCGGCAACACCATCCAGATCTGCCCGGTCGGCGCCCTCACGTCGGCGGCCTACCGCTTCCGCTCCCGCCCCTTCGACCTGATCTCCTCGCCGTCGGTGTGCGAGCACTGCTCCGGCGGCTGCGCGACCCGCACCGACCACCGGCGCGGCAAGGTCATGCGGCGCCTGGCGGCCGAGGACCCCGAGGTCAACGAGGAGTGGATCTGCGACAAGGGGCGCTTCGGCTTCCGCTACGCCCAGCAGCGCGACCGGCTCACCACCCCGCTGGTGCGCAACGCGGAGGGCGAACTGGAGCCCGCCTCCTGGCCGGAGGCGCTGCAGATCGCCGCGCAGGGACTGCTCGCCTCCAGGGGCCGCACCGGCGTCCTGACCGGGGGGCGGCTCACCGTCGAGGACGCCTACGCCTACAGCAAGTTCGCCCGCGTGGCGCTCGACACCAACGACATCGACTTCCGCGCGCGCGTGCACAGCGCCGAGGAGGCCGACTTCCTGGCCGCCCGGATCGCCGGGCGCGGCCGTGACCTCGACGGCACCGGCGTCACCTACACGTCGCTGGAGAAGGCGCCCGCCGTCCTACTGGTCGGCTTCGAGGCCGAGGAGGAGGCACCCGGCGTCTTCCTCAGACTGCGCAAGGCCTGGCGCAAGCACGGGCAGCGGGTCTTCTCGCTGGCCACGCACGCCACGCGGGGCCTGGAGAAGGCCGGCGGCACCCTGCTCCCCGCCGCTCCCGGCACCGAGACCGAGTGGCTGGACGCCCTCGCCAGCGGCGTGGGCCTGGAGGACGGCGGCACGCAGGCGGCCGAGGCACTGCGCGCCGAGGGCGCCGTGATCGTCGTGGGCGAGCGGCTGGCGTCCGTGGCCGGCGGCCTCACCTCCGCCGTCCGGACCGCCGCCGCCACCGGCGCCCGGCTGGTGTGGATCCCGCGCCGGGCCGGGGAACGGGGCGCGATCGAGGCGGGCGCGCTGCCGTCGCTGCTGCCCGGCGGGCGCCCGGCGACCGACCCGCGCGCGCGTGAGGAGGTCGCCGCCCTGTGGGGCCTGGCCGACCTCCCGCACCGCTACGGCCGCGACACCGGCGAGATCGTCGAGGCCGCGGCCCGGGGCGAGCTCCAGGCGCTGCTCGTGGCGGGCGTCGAGGTCGCCGACCTGCCGGACCCCACGCGCGCGCGTGCGGCACTCGACGAGGCCGGGTTCGTGGTGTCGCTGGAGCTGCGGCCCACCGAGGTCACCGAACGCGCCGACGTGGTCCTGCCCGTCGCCGCGGTCGCCGAGAAGCCCGGCACCTTCCTCAACTGGGAGGGCAGGGTGCGCTTCTTCGAGGCCGCGCTCAAGCCCGACCAGATGACCCGTCGTACGGTGCCCGCCGACGCCCGCGTCCTGCAGATGCTGGCCGACGCCATGGACGTACACCTCGGTCTGCCCGATCTGCGCACCACGCGCGCGGAGATCGACCGGCTCGGAGCCTGGGACGGGCCGCGGGCCGGTGAGCCGCTGCAGACCGCGAGCGCGCTGCCCCGGCCGGCCGCCGGAGAGGCCGTACTGGCCGGGCACCGGCTGCTGCTCGACCAGGGGCTGCTGCAGCAGGGCGACGAGGCGCTGGCCGGCACCCGGCACGCCGCACGCGCGCGCGTGTCGGCCGCCACGGCCGCCGAGGCGGGTGTCAAGGACGGCGACGTCCTCGCCGTGACCGGTCCCGCCGGAGTCGTCTCCTTCCCGCTGCAGGTCACCGAGATGCCCGACCGGGTGGTCTGGCTGCCGCTGAACTCGGCCGGCACCGGCGTCGCCTCCGACGCCGGGGTGCTGCCCGGAACCCTCGTCCGCATCGGTCCGGCGACGCCCGAGGGCGCCGCCCCCAAGGAGGTGGAGGCATGAGCCCGTACCTCGCCGCTGAAGACCTGTCGATGTTCGGCACCGACCCCTGGTGGCTGGTGGTCGTCAAGGCGGTGTTCTGCTTCGCCTTCCTGATGGTGACCGTGCTGTTCTCCATCGTGTGGGAGCGCAAGGTCGTTGCCTGGATGCAGTTGCGCATCGGCCCGAACCGGCACGGTCCCTGGGGCATGCTCCAGTCGCTCGCCGACGGCATCAAACTGATGCTCAAGGAAGACGTCGTCGTCAAGCGCGCCGACAAGGCGGTGTACATCCTGGCGCCGGTCGTGGCGGCGGTCCCCGCCTTCATGGCGATCGCGGTGATCCCCTTCGGGCCGGCCGGCAACGAGGTCTCGATCTTCGGCCACCGCACCGCCATGCAGCTCACCGACCTGCCGATCGCCATGCTGTTCATCCTGGCGGTCGCCTCGGTCGGCATCTACGGCATCGTGCTCGCCGGCTGGAGCTCCGGATCGACGTACCCGCTGCTCGGCGGACTGCGCTCCTGCGCGCAGATGATCTCCTACGAGATCGCGATGGGCGCCGCGTTCGCCTCGGTGTTCCTCTACTCCGGTTCCATGTCCACCTCGGAGATCGTCGCCCAGCAGACCGACCGCTGGTACATCGTGCTGCTGCCGGTCTCCTTCATCCTCTACATCGTCACGATGGTCGGCGAGACCAACCGCGCCCCCTTCGACATGCCCGAGTCCGAGGGCGACCTGGTGGGCGGCTTCAACACCGAGTACTCGTCGATCAAGTTCGCGATGTTCATGCTCGCCGAGTACGTGAACATGGTGACGGTCTCGGCGGTCGCCACCACGCTGTTCCTCGGCGGCTGGCGGGCCCCCTGGCCGATCAGCACCTTCTGGGAGGGCGCCAACCACGGCTGGTGGCCGCTGCTCTGGTTCGTGGTCAAGGTCCAGCTACTGCTGTTCTTCTTCATCTGGCTGCGCGGCACCCTTCCCCGGGTGCGCTACGACCAGTTGATGAAACTCGGCTGGAAGGTCCTCATCCCGGTCTCCCTGGTCTGGCTGATGCTGGTCGCGACCGTGCGGGCGCTCAGGAACGAGAACTACGGCTTCAGCGACATCGCCCTCTACATCGGCGGCGGCGTCCTGGTGCTGCTGCTGTTGTCCGTCCTCGCCGACCTGTACCGCGACAGGGGCGCGAAGGCCGCCGGACGGCCGGAGGAGACCGACGGCGCGTTCGACCCGATGGCCGGCGGGTTCCCCGTGCCGCCGATGCCCGGACAGCAGGTGCCACCGGTGCCCCGGCGCCGTCCCCGCCGGGAGCGGGAGCTGATTGTCAGTGGTGGGCCCGATACTCACAGTGACGGACCCGTGGGCGGATCTACGGATGGAAAGGAGGCGTCCGATGGCTGAGGAACACCAGGAACACCAGGAACACCAGGAACACAAGGAGCACAGGGAAGACACGGAACACGTGGAACCCAAGGGGACCGAACCCGGTTTCATGAACCCGGTGGCCGGCTTCGGCGTGACCTTCAAGGCCATGTTCAAGAAGCGGCTGACCGAGCAGTACCCGGAGCAGAAGAAGACCACCGCTCCGCGCTTCCACGGACGGCACCAGCTCAACCGCCATCCGGACGGCCTGGAGAAGTGCGTCGGCTGCGAGCTGTGCGCCTGGGCCTGTCCCGCCGACGCCATCTACGTGGAGGGCGCGGACAACACCGACGAGGAGCGCTACTCGCCGGGCGAGCGGTACGGCCGCGTGTACCAGATCAACTACGCCCGCTGCATCCTGTGCGGCCTGTGCATCGAGGCGTGCCCCACGCGCGCGCTGACGATGACCAACGAGTTCGAGCTGGCCGACTCCAGCCGCGCCAACCTCATCTTCACCAAGGACCAGTTGCTCGCCGGTCTCGAGGAGGGCATGGTCGACTCGCCCCACGCCATCTACCCGGGCATGGACGAGCAGGACTACTACCGGGGTTTGGTGACCGAGGCGGCGCCCGGCACGGTCCAGCAGGTCGCCCACTCCAAGGGAGAGGTCGTCCAGGAGGGCGACTCGACCTTCGGCGGGACCGAGCCGGCCTCCGAGGAGGTGATCCGCCGATGAGCGCGCAGCTCGCCGCCTACTCGACCTCCACCGGAGAGGCCGTCCAGTTCTGGATCCTCGGCACGGTGGCGGTGATCGGCGCCCTGTGCACCGTCTTCATGAAGAAGGCCGTGCACAGCGCGCTGTGCCTCGCCGGCACCATGATCGTCCTGGCGGTCTTCTACCTCGCCAACGGCGCCTACTTCCTGGGCATCGTGCAGATCGTCGTCTACACCGGCGCCATCATGATGCTGTTCCTGTTCGTGGTGATGCTCGTCGGCGTCACCGCGGCGGACTCGCTGAAGGAGACCATCAAGGGGCAGCGCTGGCTGGCCCTGCTCTGCGGGCTCGGCTTCGGCATCCTGCTGCTCGCGGGCATCGGCAACGCCTCCCTCACCCAGTTCACCGGCCTCGGCCAGGCCAACGCCAACGGCAACGTGGAGGGCATCGCGTCCCTCATCTTCACCAGGTACGTCTTCGCCTTCGAGATCACCGGCGCGCTGCTGATCACGGCGGCCGTCGGCGCCATGGTGCTCACCCACCGCGAACGCACCGAGCGCGCCCGGACCCAGCGCGAGCTGTCCGAGCAGCGCGTACGCGACGGCGAGTACCTGCCGCCGCTGCCGGCGCCCGGCGTGTACGCCCGGCACAACGCGGTCGACATCGCCGGCCTGCTGCCCGACGGCACCCCGTCCGAGCTGACCGTCAGCAAGACCCTGCGCGACCGCGGCCAGATCCGCGACGTGTCGATGGAGGCGCTGAACGACCTGAAGGCGCTCGAGCAGCGGGCCGAGGAGCGGCTGGAGCGCAAGGCGGTCGGTCCCGCGGGCTCCGGCCGGGGCGAGCGGCGGCCCGAGCAGCCGTCCGACTCGAAGAGGTCCGAGGAGGCGTCGAAGTGAATCCCGTCAACTACCTCTACCTCGCGGCCCTGTTGTTCACGATCGGTGCCACCGGCGTGCTGGTCCGGCGCAACGCGATCGTGGTGTTCATGTGCGTCGAGCTGATGCTCAACGCCTGCAACCTCGCGTTCGTCGCCTTCTCCCGGATGCACGGCAACCTGGACGGCCAGATCATCGCGTTCTTCACGATGGTCGTCGCCGCCGCGGAGGTCGTGGTGGGGCTCGCGATCATCGTGTCCCTGTTCCGTTCCCGCCACTCGGCCTCGGTCGACGACGCCAGCCTGATGAAGCTGTAAGGGGCTGAAACGTGGAGAACCTGATTGCGCTGCTGGTGGCGGCGCCCCTGCTGGGAGCTGTCGTCCTGCTGTGCGGCGGACGCCGGCTGGACGCGGTCGGCCACTGGATCGGCACCCTGCTGGCCGCCGTGTCCTTCGTGATCGGCGTCGTCCTCTTCGCCGACCTGCTCGGCAGCGCCGCCGACGACCGCACCCTGACGCAGCACCTGTTCAGATGGATCCCGGTGGAGGGATTCCAGGCCGACGTCGCCTTCCGGCTCGACCAGTTGTCGATGACGTTCGTCCTGCTGATCACGGGCGTCGGCTCGCTCATCCACCTGTACTCGGTCGCGTACATGGAGCACGACGAGCGGCGCCGCCGCTTCTTCGGCTACCTGAACCTGTTCCTCGCGGCGATGCTGATCCTCGTCCTCGCCGACAACTACCTTCTGCTGTACGTCGGCTGGGAGGGCGTCGGTCTCGCCTCCTACCTGCTCATCGGCTTCTGGCAGCACAAGCCCAGCGCCGCCACCGCGGCGAAGAAGGCCTTCCTGGTCAACCGCGTCGGCGACATGGGCCTGTCCATCGGCATCATGCTGATGTTCCTGTGGTTCGGCACCTTCGCCTTCGGGCCGGTGCTCGGCGGCCACGGGGAGGCCGGGCTGGCGGCCGGGGCGGACGAGGGCAAGCTCACCGCGATCGCCCTGATGCTGCTGCTCGCCGCCTGCGGCAAGTCCGCCCAGGTGCCGCTGCAGTCCTGGCTCGGGGACGCGATGGAGGGCCCGACCCCGGTCTCGGCCCTCATCCACGCCGCGACCATGGTGACGGCGGGCGTGTACCTGATCGTCCGTTCCGGCGCGATCTTCAACGGCGCGCCCGACGCGCAACTCGTGGTCACCATCGTGGGCGCGGTCACGCTGCTCTTCGGTGCGATCGTCGGTTGTGCCAAGGACGACATCAAGAAGGCGCTGGCCGGCTCGACCATGTCGCAGATCGGCTACATGGTGCTGGCCGCCGGCCTCGGCCCGATCGGCTACGTCTTCGCGATCATGCACCTGGTGACGCACGGCTTCTTCAAGGCCGGGCTGTTCCTCGGCGCCGGCTCCGTCATGCACGGCATGAACGACGAGGTCGACATGCGCCGTTACGGCGGACTGCGCAAGTACATGCCGGTCACCTTCGTCACCTTCGGCCTCGGCTACCTCGCCATCATCGGCTTCCCGGGCCTGTCCGGCTTCTTCTCCAAGGACAAGATCATCGAGGCGGCGTTCGCCAAGGGCGGCACCGAGGGCTGGATCCTCGGCGCGTGCGCCCTGCTGGGCGCGGCCATCACCGCGTACTACATGACGCGCGTGATGCTGATGACGTTCTTCGGCGAGGAGCGCTGGCGCAACGCCCCGACGCCGTCGCCGGCCAAGCCCGACGTGGAGCCCGCCGCCGAGACGCGCGGCGCGTACGAGCCGCCGCACCCGCACGAGTCGCCGGGGCTGATGACGGTCCCGATGATCGTGCTGGCCGTCGGATCGGTCGGGGCCGGTGCCTTCTTCGGCATCGGCGACCGCTTCCTGCACTGGCTGGAGCCCATCACCGGGCACAGCCACGGCGACTCGCCGATCAGCGCCGGTGCGGTCACCGGGGCGACGGTGGCCTGCATGGTCGTCGGCGTCGCCCTCGCCTGGGCGCAGTACGGGCGCCGTCCGGTCCCGGCCGTCGCCCCGCGCGGTTCGCTGCTCACCCGGGCCGCCCGACGCGACCTGCTCCAGGACGACTTCAACCACGTCGTGCTGGTCCGCGGCGGCGAGCACCTCACGCGCTCCCTGGTCTACGTCGACCACACCCTGGTCGACGGAGTCGTCAACGGCACGGCGGCCTCGTTCGGCGGCCTGTCCGGGCGGATGCGCAAGCTGCAGAACGGCTTCGCGCGCTCGTACGCGGTCTCGATGTTCGGCGGTGCGGCGGTCCTGGTCGCCGCGACCCTGCTGATGAGGGCGGTCTGATACCGATGTCCTTTCCCCTGCTGACAGTCACGGCGGCCCTCCCGGCCGTCGGGGCGATCGCCACCGCGGCCGTGCCTGCCGCGCGACGCACCGTGGCCAAGTGGCTGGCGCTGCTGGTCTCGCTGGCCACGCTCGCGCTGGCGATCACGGTGCTGGTCCGCTTCGACCCCGGCGGCGACCGTTACCAGCTCACCGAGTCCCACTCCTGGATCGCGGACTTCGGCGTCCGCTACGAACTGGGCGTGGACGGCATCGCGGTGGCGCTGATCGCGCTGACCGCCCTGCTGATCCCGTTCATCATCCTGGCGGGCTGGCACGACGCCGACCCGCTGGAGACCGGCAGCAGCCGGTGGCGGCCGACGCAGGGCTTCTTCGCCCTGATCCTGGCCGTCGAGGCGATGGTGATCATCTCGTTCGAGGCCACCGACGTCTTCCTCTTCTACATCTTCTTCGAAGCCATGCTGATCCCGCTGTACTTCCTGATCGGCGGTTTCGGGGACCGGGCCCACGAGCACGGCGAGAAGACGGCGGCGACGCAGCGGTCGTACGCGGCGGTGAAGTTCCTCCTCTACAACCTGGCCGGCGGTCTGATCATGCTGGCCGCGGTGATCGGCCTCTACGTGGTCGCCGGGAACTTCTCGCTCACGGAGATCGCCGAGGCGCGGGCCAACGGCTCGCTGGACATGGCGACCAGCACCGAGCGCTGGCTCTTCCTCGGCTTCTTCTTCGCCTTCGCGGTGAAGGCGCCGCTGTTCCCGCTGCACACCTGGCTGCCCAACGCCATGGGGGAGTCGACCGCGCCGGTCGCCGTGCTCATCACGGCGGTCGTCGACAAGGTCGGCACCTTCGCGATGCTCCGCTTCTGCCTCCAGCTCTTCCCGGAGGCCAGCAAGTGGGCGACGCCGGTCATCCTGGTCCTGGCGGTGATCAGCATCATCTACGGCGCGCTGCTCGCGGTCGGCCAGCGCGACATCAAGCGGCTGATCGCCTACGCGTCGATCTCGCACTTCGGCTTCATCGTCATGGGCATCTTCGCGATGACCAGCCAGGGCCAGTCCGGCGCCACCCTGTACATGGTCAACCACGGCATCTCGACCGCGGTGCTCATGCTGATCGCCGGGTTCCTGATCTCGCGGCGCGGTTCGCGGCTCATCGCGGACTTCGGCGGTGTGCAGAAGGTGGCCCCGATCCTGGCCGGCACCTTCCTGATCGGCGGCCTGGCGACCCTGTCGCTGCCGGGTCTCGCGCCCTTCGTCAGCGAGTTCCTCGTCCTGGTCGGCACGTTCACCCGGTATCCGGTGATCGGCATCATCGCGACCTTCGGCATCGTGCTCGCCGCGCTCTACACCCTCGTCCTGTACCAGCGGACGATGACGGGCCCGGTGAAGGCCGAGGTGACCGGGATGCCGGACCTGAGGGTGCGCGAGCTGGTGGTCGTGGCGCCGCTGGTGGCGTTGCTGATCTTCCTGGGCGTCTTCCCGAAGCCCGTGACGGACATCGTCGACCCGGCGGTGAAGCAGACCATGTCCGACGTACACAAGACGGACCCCCAGCCTGAGGTGGAGGCGGCCAAGTGAGCGCAACAGCCGTCCACAGCCTGTGGACAACGGCGGCGACGGCGGCCGACCCGATCGCCAAGATCGACGCGCCGAAGATCGAGTACGGGCAGTTGTCGCCCGTCCTCATCGTCATCGGCGCGGCGATCATCGGAATCCTGGTCGAGGCCTTCGTGCCGCGCAGGTCCCGGTACCACGCCCAGATGTTCGTGTCCGCCGTCGCCCTGATCGCGGCGTTCGCGGCGGTCGTCGCGCTCGCGGCACGCGGGTACGGCACGACCAAGGCCGGCATCACGGCGATGGGCGCCGTCGCCGTCGACGGACCGGCCCTCTTCCTGCAGGGCACCATCCTGCTGACCAGCCTGGTCGGACTGTTCACCTTCGCCGAGCGGCGCCTCGACCCGGAGCTGCACGGCAACCGCGTCGACTCCTTCGCCGCGCAGGCGGCGGCCGTGCCGGGCAGCGAGAGCGAGCAGAAGGCGGTCAAGGCGGGCTTCACCACCACGGAGGTGTTCCCGCTCCTGCTCTTCGCCGTCGTCGGCATGCTGGTCTTCCCGGCGGCCAACGACCTGCTGACGCTCTTCGTGGCCCTGGAGGTCTTCTCCCTCCCGCTGTACCTGCTGTGCGCGCTGGCCCGCCGCAAGCGGCTCATGTCGCAGGAGGCGGCGGTCAAGTACTTCCTGCTCGGCGCCTTCGCCTCCGCCTTCACCCTGTTCGGCATCGCCCTGCTCTACGGCTACGCGGGCTTGATGTCGTACGGCACGATCGCCCGGGTCGTCGACGGCACCGTGCAGAACGTCACCCCGGCGCTCGCGAACACCATGGGCAACGACGCGCTGCTGCTCGTCGGCTCCGCGCTGGTCGTCATGGGCCTGCTGTTCAAGGTGGGCGCGGTGCCGTTCCACATGTGGACGCCGGACGTGTACCAGGGGGCGCCGACGCCGGTGACCGGCTTCATGGCGGCGGCGACCAAGGTGGCCGCCTTCGGCGCCCTGCTGCGCATCCTCTACGTCGTCCTGCCCGGCCTGCGCTGGGACTGGCGGCCGGTGATGTGGGGCGTGGCGATCGTCACGATGCTGGCCGGCGCGATCGTCGCGATCACGCAGACCGACATCAAGCGGCTGCTGGCCTACTCGTCGATCGCGCACGCGGGCTTCATCCTCGCCGGTGTGATCGCCACCACGCCGTCGGGCATCTCGTCCGTCCTCTTCTACCTGGCCGCGTACTCCTTCGTCACGATCGGCGCCTTCGCGGTCGTCACGCTGGTGCGCGACGCGGGCGGCGAGGCGACGCACCTGTCGAAGTGGGCCGGGCTCGGGCGCAGGTCCCCGCTGGTGGCGGCCGTCTTCGCGGTGTTCCTGCTGGCCTTCGCCGGCATCCCGCTGACCTCCGGCTTCGCGGGCAAGTTCGCCGTGTTCAAGGCGGCGGCGGAGGGCGGCGCGGCCCCGCTGGTCGTGGTCGGTGTGATCTCGTCGGCGATCGCGGCGTTCTTCTACATCCGGGTGATCGTGCTGATGTTCTTCAGCGAGCCCCGCCCCGAGGGCCCGACGGTCGCGGTGCCGTCACCGCTGACGATGACGGCGATCGGCGTGGGCGTGGCGGTCACCGTGGTGCTCGGCGTGGCGCCGCAGTACTTCCTGGACCTCGCGGGTCAGGCGGGGGTGTTCGTGCGCTGACGCCGCGCTCGCGGCTTTGTGGCTGCGCGGCTGTGGTCCGGCCCCTCTTCGGTGAGGTGCCGGACCACAGCCGTTCGAGGAGGGGGGGGCTACGCTCCGCCGCGGCGCGGTTTGATGGCGGTCAGGTCCAGGTCCATCGGGAAGGGCGCGCTCACCTTCATGCGCTCGCGGAAGATGCCGACGCTCGTGTAGGCGCGGGTGGTGGGCTCCAGCTCGAAGGCGTGGACGACGGCGAGGCCCTTCTCGTTCTCCACCCGCCAGTAGTGGGAGATGCCCGCCCGGGCGTACTTCAGGGGCTTGGTCTCGCGGTCGCGGGAGACGGACTCCGCGGAGACGACCTCGATGGCCAGGGTGACGGCCTCGGCGGGGTAGCGGGTCTGCTCCGGGTCGTCCACCACGTCGCCCCGCACGACGATCACGTCCGGCTCCGGCCGGTTCTGCCGGTCGATGTCGATGGTGAACTCTCGGACGACCTCGAACTCCGCCGGGGCGAGGGATTGAAGCTGCCAGTTGAAGAAGTCGACAGCGCGTGAGTGGAAAAGAGTCTGCGGACTCACGAAGACGAGGCTCCCGTCGATCAGCTCCGTGTGCGGTGGCAGGTTCGGAAGCCGGTCAAGGTCGTCTGCGGTCCAGCCGCCCTCCGGCGGGACCGGCCAGTCGGGTGCGGACGCCTTCGGTGCGACGCTCATCAGTGCTCCCATGGGACGGAGTCTCGCGGGTGCAATCAGACTATCCGCCGCAAACGGACGGGTCTCCCGCGAACGTGTGAACGATCGTCGTGTCCTTGACGTGGGCCGCGTCGGACAGCCTGTGGATAACTCCGGGGCTGTCGGCGCGGCCCCCTATCGTGGAGGCAGTGGTCGGGGCAGGACGGACCAGACAGACCGGATGGGCGAGGCAGTACGTACGGGGGACGAGACGATGGGCGGGACGGGCGTGATCGGCGAGATGACTGAGGCGGCGCAGGTGAGGGACGGGGACAGCGAGGCGCTGGCCACCCTGCACCGGGTCTTCGGGTACGAGGCCTTCCGCGGCGAGCAGGAGGCGATCGTCGAGCACGTGATCGCCGGTGGCGACGCCGTCGTGCTCATGCCGACCGGTGGCGGAAAGTCCCTGTGCTATCAGATCCCGGCCCTGGTCAGGCCGGGCACGGGCATCGTGGTGTCCCCCCTGATCGCGCTGATGCAGGACCAGGTGGACGCGCTGCGGGCCCTCGGTGTGCGGGCCGGGTTCATGAACTCCACGCAGGACTTCGACGAGCGGCGCGTGGTGGAGGCCGAGTTCCTGGCCGGCGAGCTGGACCTGCTGTACCTGGCACCCGAGCGGCTGCGCCTGGACAGCACCCTCGACCTGCTCTCCCGCGGCAAGATCTCCCTCTTCGCCATCGACGAGGCGCACTGCGTCTCCCAGTGGGGCCACGACTTCCGGCCCGACTACCTCGCCCTGTCGCTGCTCGGCGAGCGCTGGCCGGACGTGCCGCGCCTGGCGCTCACGGCGACGGCCACCGACGCCACCCACCGCGAGATCACCGAGCGGCTGAACATGCCGGCGGCGCGGCACTTCGTGGCCAGCTTCGACCGCCCCAACATCCAGTACCGGATCGTGCCGAAGTCCGACCCCAAGAAGCAGCTCCTCGGCTTCCTGCGCGAGGAGCACCCCGGGGACGCGGGCATCGTGTACTGCCTCTCGCGCAACTCGGTCGAGAAGACCGCCGAGTTCCTCTCGCGCAACGGAGTCGAGGCGGTGCCGTACCACGCGGGCCTGGACGCGGGCACCCGCGCGGCGCACCAGTCGAGGTTCCTGCGCGAGGAGGGCCTGGTGGTCGTCGCGACCATCGCCTTCGGCATGGGCATCGACAAGCCGGACGTGCGGTTCGTCGCCCACCTGGACCTGCCCAAGTCGGTCGAGGGCTACTACCAGGAGACCGGCCGCGCGGGGCGTGACGGCCTGCCCTCCACGGCCTGGATGGCGTACGGGCTCAACGACGTCGTACAGCAGCGCAAGCTGATCCAGATGGGCGAGGGCGACGAGGCGTTCCGCCGCCGCGCCCAGTCCCACCTGGACGCCATGCTCGCGCTGTGCGAGACAGCCCAGTGCCGCCGCGGCCAGCTCCTGGCCTACTTCGGGCAGGACCCGGACCGGGCCGGGTGCGGCAACTGCGACACCTGTCTGGCCCCGCCCGAGACCTGGGACGGCACGGTGGCCGCGCAGAAGGTGCTCTCGACGGTGGTGCGGCTGAAGCGCGAGCGCGGGCAGAAGTTCGGCGCCGGGCAGATCATCGACATCCTGCTGGGCAAGCGCACCGCCAAGGTGATCCAGTTCGACCACGACCAGCTCTCCGTGTTCGGCATCGGCGAGGAGCTGACCGAGGGCGAGTGGCGGGGCGCGGTCCGGCAGCTACTGGCCCAGGGGTTGCTCGCGGTCGAGGGGGAGTACGGCACGCTGGTGCTGACCGACACCAGCGGCGAGGTCCTGCGGCGCGAGCGTGAGGTGCCGCTGCGCAAGGAGCCCAAGAAGCCCGCGGCGTCCAGGCCGGCGGGCGGCGGGCGCGGCGAGCGCAAGGCGAGGACGGCAGCGGCCGAGCTGCCGCCGGAGCTGGTCCCCGCCTTCGAGGCGCTGCGGGCCTGGCGTGCGGAACGGGCGCGTGAGCAGGGCGTCCCCGCGTACGTCATCTTCCACGACGCCACCCTCCGGGAGATCGTCACCGCCTGGCCCACCTCGGTCGGGCAGCTCGGCGGCATCAGCGGGGTCGGCGAGAAGAAGCTGGCGACGTACGGCGAGGGTGTGGTCGAGGTGCTGGCGGGACTGGAGGGACCGGGCTCCGCCCCGGCGCCCGCAGCCAGCCCGGCGCCCGCGCCCGCCCCCTCCCCGTCGGAAGGGCCGGGCACCGGCCCCGATGCGCACGGCGGCGGAGACGACTGGCCCGAGCACGAGCCGGAGCCCGAGCCGGAGGACTGGATATAGGGACTCGCCGGAGGGGAGCCTCCGTTCCCGTCCCCGGTGTCACAACGCCCGGGCCGCGTACGCCCTGACGTCGGCGTCCGTGTCGCCGGTGACGGTGGCGAGCGCCGTACGGGCGTCCTCGGTGGCGGCCGTGTGCCGGGTCAGGGCGAGGACGGCCGCCTTGCGGACGTCGGCGTTCCGGTCGGCGAGGGCCTTGGCGAGGACGGGGACCGCGTGCTCGGAGCCGGCCGCGGACAGTGCGGTGGCGGCGCCCGCCCGTACCTGCCAGGCGGGGTCGGACAGGGCGGTGACCGCACGGGCCGCCAGTGGGCCGGGGCAGCCGGTGTCCGCCAGGGCCGCGAGGGCGGCGCCGCGGACCAGGACGTCGGGATCCCCGGTGAGCCGGTCGAGCGCACCCCCGGTGCGGGGCGCCGCCCGCAGCGTCCCCAGCGCCTTGGCGACCGCGACCCGCACCTCGCGGGAGGGATCCTCGGCGGCCGGGGAGAGCGACTCCGCCGCGTCCAGCGAGACCAGCCCGCGCACCGCCTCGATGCGCACCGGGGCGTCGGGGTCGCGGAGGGCGGCGGCGAAGGTGCCGGTGCTGCCCAGCCGCAGGATGCGCAGCAGGTCGAGTGCGGTGGCACGGACGACGGGGTCGGCCTGGGCCAGTGCCTCGGCGAGGGACTCGCTCAGAGCGGCTTCGGGCGTCAGCGTTTCGGCCAGTTCCCGCAGGGAGGCGGCCGCGGCGGCGCGCACTTCGCCGTCCGGATCGGACAGGGCGGCGGCGAGTGCCGGGCCGGTACCCGCCGGGACGGTCTCGGTGAGCACGGTGACCGCCGTGCGCCGGACGCCCGGCTCGGGATCGGACAAGTAGGGGAGGAGGGCGGAGAGTTCGGGTTCGTTCTCGGCCAGGGCGAGCAGTTCCAGCAGCCTGGGCGAACTGGCGGCGCCGGGCTCGGCGGCGGCCGGGGCGGACCCGGTGGCTGGCGCGGACCCGGTGGCCGGGGCGGACGTGGGGAGGGCTCCGGTGGCGACCGGCGGGGCGTCGCGGTCACCGGCCGTCGCCACCTGCTCCGGGTGCACCTCGCCGAGGTGCCGGGAGGGGCCGCCGACCGGAGTGAACTCGTCTACCGGTACCAGATAGGGAGCCACGGGACGTGCCGTGAACTCCATCGCACCGGAGGGGGACTTGTGCAGATCGAGGTGGTGGAACCAGGACGCGTCGTCGCGCTCGGGGATGTCGACGCGCTCGTGGTAGAGGCCCCAGCGGGACTCCGTGCGGGCCAGGGAGGCCCGGGCGGCCATCTCCGCGCAGTCGCGGATGAAGGTGACCTCGGCGCAGCGCATCAGCTCGTGCGGAGTGCGGGCGCCCATCGCCGCGACGTCCGCGCGCATCCGCTCGAAGGACTCCAGGGCGAGCGACAGCCGGGCACCGGACTTCGGCGGGGCGACGTAGTCGTTGACGAAGCGCCGCAGCTTGTACTCGACCTGGGGCTGCGGCGGGCCGTCGGGGTTGCGCAGCGGGCGGTAGACCAGCTCGTGCGCGTCGCGCAACTGGTCCGGCGGCAGCTCACCCGTGTAGGCCGCGTACTGGGCGGCGTCCGCGCCCGCCAGGTCGCCGAAGACGAACGCGCCGATCATGTAGTTGTGCGGCACGCAGGCCAGGTCGCCGGCCGCGTAGAGGCGGGGGACGGTGGTGCGGGCGTGGTCGTCGACGCGGACGCCGGAGGCGGAGTGGCCGCCGCACAGGCCGATCTCGGAGATGTGCATCTCCACGTCGTGGGTGCGGTAGTCGTGGCCGCGGCCGGCGTGGAAGGTGCCGCGGGTCGGGCGTTCGGTGGAGTGCAGGATCGACTCCAGGGCGGAGACGGACTCCTCCGGGAGGTGACTGAGCTTCAGGTACACCGGTCCGCGGTCGCTGGCGACCTCCGCCGCGAACTCGGCCATCATCTGCCCCGACCAGTAGTCGGAGTCGACGAAGCGCTCGCCGTGCCGGTTGACCTGGTAGCCGCCGAACGGGTTGGCGACGTAGGCGCAGGCCGGGCCGTTGTAGTCCTTGATCAGCGGGTTGATCTGGAAGCACTCGATGCCGGTCAGTTCGGCGCCCGCGTGGTAGGCCATGGCGTAGCCGTCACCGGCGTTGGTGGGGTTCTCGTAGGTGCCGTACAGGTAGCCGGAGGCGGGCAGTCCGAGCCGGCCGGCGGCTCCGGTCGCGAGGATCACGGCGCCCGCGCGGACGGTCACGAAGCGTCCGGTGCGGGTGTTGAAGCCCGCCGCACCGACCGCCCGCCCCTCCGCCGTCAGGACCCGCACCGGCATGACCCGGTTCTCGATGCGGATGCGTTCGCGCATCTCGCGCCGCCGCAACTGCCGGTACAGCACTTTCTTGACGTCCTTGCCCTCCGGCATCGGCAGCACGTAGGAGCCGGACCGGTGCACCTGGCGGACGGCGTAGTCGCCGTGCTCGTCCTTCTCGAACTTCACCCCGTACGACTCCAGACGCTGCACCATGGCGAAGCCGCGGACGGCGGTCTGACGGACGGTGGACTGATCGACGATGCCGTCGTTGGCGCGGGTGATCTCGGCGACGTAGTCGTCGGGTTCGGCGCGGCCGGGCACGACGGCGTTGTTGACGCCGTCCATGCCCATGGCGAGGGCGCCGGAGTGACGGACGTGGGCCTTCTCCAGCAGCAGTACGTTCGCGCCGTGCTCGGCGGCGGTCAGCGCGGCCATCGTGCCGGCGGTACCGCCGCCGACGACGAGGACGTCGCAGGAGAGTTCTTCGGCGTCGGTGAGGGCGGGGATCTCCACCAGGGTGCCTTTCAGGTGCCGAGGGATGTCAGGACGTCGCGCCGCAGCGTCACGCGTGCGGGGTCGTCGTGCGCGGCGCGGTCCCGGGGGCGGGGCACGGCGCGTACGCCGGCCAGGTGGCCGGCGCCGAGCAGGGCGACGCGGTCGCCGAGGAACAGGGCCTCGTCCACGTCGTGGGTGACGAAGACGACGGTGGCTCCGGTGCCGTGCAGTACCTCCACCAGCAGGTCCTGCATGCCGGTCCGGGTCTGGGCGTCGAGCGCGCCGAAGGGCTCGTCCATCAGGATGGCGCGGGGGCGTCCGGCGAGCGCACGGGCCAACTGGGCGCGCTGGCGCTGTCCCCCGGAGACCCGGTGCGGCAACTGCCGCGCCTGGGCGGCGAGTCCGACCCGTTCCAGCAAGGCCGCCGCCTGCGCCCGGCGTTCGGCGCGGGGCAGGCCCTGGACGGCGAGGGGGAGTTCGACGTTGGCGCGCAGGGTGCGCCAGGGCAGGAGGGCGTCCTCCTGGAAGACCAGCGCCCGGTCCGCGCCCGGTCCCTGGATCGGCCGCCCGTCCTGTTCCGCCGTTCCGGCCAGCGGCGGCAGCAGACCGGCCAGCGTGCGCAGCAGGGTCGACTTGCCGCATCCCGAGGGGCCGACCACGGTGAGGATCTCGCCGGGGCGCACGTCGACGTGCACACCGCTCAGTGCGGGCGCGTCCGGCCGGCCCAGGGTCGCGTCGCGCAGGGTGAGCCGGGTGCCGCGGGCAGACGTCCCGGTGTCCGCACCGGTCTTGGTCACGGCCCTGGTCCCGGCCACGGCCCTGGTCCCGGTCCCGGCCCTGGTCCCGGTCCCGGCCCTGGTCCCGGTCCCGGGCCCGGTCACGGATCTGGACCCGGCCCCAGATCCTGTCCCGGTCTCAGTCTCGGACGAGGTGCTCATCGGGTGCCTCCTCGGTCTGGGCGCGGGCGTCCTCGCGTACGGCGGTCTTGGCGGGCGGGGCCGTCGCACCGGCCCGCGAGGGCTTGGGACGGGCGGCGGGGCCGGACAGCGTGCGCGGCAGCCAGCGGGTCAGGCGGCGGCCCAGCAGTTCCACGGCGGTGGAGGTCAGCCAGCCGAGCACGCCGATGGTGACCATGCCGACGAAGACGCCGGGGTAGTCGACGACCGTGTAGTCCTGCCAGGTGCGGTAGCCCACGCCGTACTGACCGGAGATCATCTCGGCGGAGATCACACAGATCCACGAGACGCCGATGCCGACGGACAGGCCGCCGAAGACACCGGGCAGCGCGCCCGGCAGGACCACCGAGCACAGGACGCGCCACCGGCCGCCGCCCATGGTGCGGACCGCCTCCTCCCACACGGGGGACAGCGCCCGGACCGCGTGCCGGGTGGAGACCAGGACGGGGAAGAAGGCGGCGGCGCAGGTGATGAAGACGATGCCCTGCTCGTTGGAGGGGAAGAGCAGGATCGCCACGGGGACCAGGGCGATGGCGGGAATGGGGCGGACCACTTCGAGGACCGGGCCGAGCAGGTCCTCGGCGAGCCGGGAGCGGGCCACCAGCACGCCCGTGGCCACGCCCAGGACGGCCGCGAGCAGGAATCCGGTGAGGATGCGGGTCAGGCTGTCGGTGAGGTCGGTCCAGTAGTCCGGCCCCGCCAGCCGGTCGGCGAAGGTGCGGGCGACGTCGGTGACGGTGGGGAACTGCGAGAAGCGCAGCCACACGTCGATGTCCTGGCTGGTCAGCACCTGCCACAGGCCCAGGGCGACGGCGAGCGAGGCGACCCGCAACGCGTAGCGCAGGGAGCGGATCACGAGGCTCGCTCCAGCGCCTCGGCGTATGTGACGACGCGTGCTCCGCCGTGCCCGGCGATGTACGCCCGCGCGGTCTCCGGTGCGACGAACGGCAGCAGTTCGGCGCCGTCGGCCACCCACACCGCCTGGTCGGCGAACCACAGGGTGCCGGTGGTGGTGTCGGGGACGTAGGCGGCGCGGACCTGGTCGCGGTGTCCAGCGACGTGCTTCAGCAAGGCGACGGGGGAGGAGAAGGAGAGCGTCTTGCGTCCGCCCTCGGGCCAGACCTCGCCGGCCGGCTTCGGGGGCGTGGCGGCGAGCCGCTCGGCGTACGCGGCCGGACCGAGCGCCTTCTTCACGTACTGGTCGTCGACGAAGGCGTCCACGTCCACGTCGCCGGTGAGTTTCGCGTCCTTGAGGACCGAGACGTCCTCCTTGAGGGCCGCGACGAGCTGGGGCTTGATCGCCGGGTCGAAGGTGGCGATGCCCTGGGCGCCGTTGTAGAGGTAGACGGCCTCGGCGGGCAGACCGGTGGCCTTCGCGACCTTCTCGGCGGCGCCCACGGGATGCGCGTCCAGATAGTCGGTCGCCTGGGCCTGGGCCCTGAGGAACGCCTCCAGCACGGCGGGGCGCTTCTTGGCGAACTCCTCGACCACGGTGACGCCGTGGAAGGTGGGCAGGTCCAGCCGCGCCCCGTCGTACAGGGCCTTCGCCTTGCCCTGGTGGGCGAGCAGGCCGGGCCAGGCGACGAACTGCGACAGGGCGTCCGTGCTTCCCGCGTCCAGGGCCGAGGCGCCCACGGCCGGCTGCTGGTTGAGCTTGTCGATGTCCTTCGCGGGATCGAGCCCGGCGCGTCGCAGGGCGCGTACGAGGGTGCCGTCGGCGGCGGAACCGACGCTCGTCGACACCTTCTTGCCCTTGAGGTCCGTCAGGGAGGTCAGAGAGGAGCCGGGGGCGACGACGACGGTGTTGAGGCCGCCGCGGAGGTTGTAGCCGGTGACCGAGACCATGCGGGTCGGCTTGCCGAGCTGCTTGCCGCGGGCCGCGTTGATGAGCAGGGGGAAGTCGCCCATCGAGCCGATGTCGATCTTCCCGGCGGTCATCTGGGCGGTGATGGGCGCGCCGGTCGCGTAGTCCTGCCAGTCGACCTTGTAGGTGACGCCGTCGCGGAGGGAGTTGAGCTGCTTCTCGAAGTAGCCGAGGGAGCGCAGGAGGGTGCCGGCGGTGACCGTGTTGATCGTCCTGGACTGGTAGCCGACGGTCACGGTGACCGTGGAGCCGTTCCCGTCGGCGGACGCGTTCCCGCCGCAGGCGGTGAGGGGGAGGAGCAGGGCCAGGGAGGCGGCGACGGCGGGCAGGGGGAGCGTGGTGCGTTCGGGTTTCATGGGGAGTCGGCCTCTCACCGGAGCAGGTAGGGCATGTTGACCGTGACCGCTCCGGTGGGGCAGCGGGCGGCGCAGGGGCCGCAGTACCAGCACTCGTCGACATGCATGTACGCCTTGCCGTTGCGCTCGTCGATGGCGAGGGAGTCCAGCGGGCACATGTCCACGCAGAGCGTGCAGCCTTCGATGCACTTCGACTCGTCGATGGTCACGGGCACGTCGGCCCGCTGGGGCGCCAAGGGCATGGCTGTCTCCAGGGAGGGGGCACGAAAGGGGTGTTCTCAGGGAGGAGATGAGGAGAGGCAGGGGTCACACGGAGCGGTGCAGCAGGCCGCTCATCGTGATGCGGTCGCCGCGGAAGCGGACGAACTCCAGGTCGACCGGGCGGCCGTCGGCGAGGTGGGTGAGCCGTTCCAGCATGAGGACCGCCGTGCCGCGCGGGGCCTCCAGTACGGCGGCGGAGTGCGCGTCGGCGGTGACGGCCTCCAGGGTGATCTCGGCGTGGCCGAGTGGCCGGCCGGTGACGGATTCCAGGAGCCGGAAGACGTCGGTGTTCTCCAGGTCGGCGCCGAGCAGGGCGGTGCCGATGTCGAGGGGGAGGTAGGTGAGGTCGAGGGAGAGGGGGACGCCGTTCAGGCGGCGCAGGCGCTCGATGTAGAGGACGTCCGCGCCGGGCGGGACGCGGAGGCGTTCGGCGACGGGGGCGGGGGCCGGGACGGGAACGGTGGTGCGCACCTCGTTGGTGACGCGGCCGTGTTCGTGCAGGGTCTCCGCGAGGCCCATCAGACGGTCGAGCCCGTGGGCGTACTTGCGGGCCACGACCACGGTGCCGAGCCCCGGCTGACGGGCCACGAGACCTTCGGCGCGCAGCAGGTCGAGCGCCTGGCGGACGGTGTTGCGGGTGGTGCCGTAGTCGGCGGCGAGGGTGTCCTCGTGAGGGAGGGCGCCGTCGGGGAAGGCGTCGCCGAGGAGCTGGCAGCGGAGCAGGTCGGCCAGTTGACGGGCCCGGTCCGCGCGCAGCCGACGCCGCGTGCGGTGGGCGGTGACGGTGGTCGCGCCCTGCCCGGCGTGGTCTCGGATGCGGTCGGTGGGCGGCATGGCTGGAACCATACATATGCGGCTCTGTCAGTGGTGTTGCTGGAATGTTGCGCCACCTGGGGCTCCGCCGGGTACCGCGATGAGCTGCGGTTTTCCGGGAATTGGGCCAGATCTG
Organism: Streptomyces sp. NRRL F-5650; assembly: GCF_000721365.1. NCBI lineage: Bacteria > Bacillati > Actinomycetota > Actinomycetes > Kitasatosporales > Streptomycetaceae > Streptomyces > Streptomyces sp. NRRL F-5650. The sequence goes on from NZ_JOGV01000019.1 coordinate 93,428, forward strand.
CCACCGGTGGGGCAGGGGTCCGGCGAGGGTCGCGCCCGGCGTCCGCGGAGCACCGCCGTCCCCACCCGCCGCCGCCCCAGCGGCGGCACGACTGCCCGCAACCGCAGCCGCAGCCGTATCCGCTGGGGGAGCCGCAGCCGCGCACCCGGGTCAGGCCAGTGCGGTCAGCCCCGGGGCGAAGGTGATCAGGAGGGGGAGCAGGGGGACCAGGGCCGCTGTCGCCGTGGTCAGGGCTCTGTGGCGGCGGGGCAGGCGCGGCCGGGGCTCCAGGAGGCGGTCGACCCGTTCGCCCAGGAGACGGTGGCTGGAGGCGCAGGACAGGACCCCGCGGTGCTGGTTCAGCTCGATCAGGGCCAGCGCGGTGGTCAGGTGGCCGCAGCGCCGGGACGCGGTGTCGTCGGCCGACAGTTCGACCAGGCGGTGGGTCTGGTCGCAGAAGTGGGCGAAGAGCGGGACGCTCGGGAAGCCGGTGGCCAGCGCGGTGGACAGGTGCAGCAGCCAGTCGTGGCGGGCCCGGGCGTGACCGCGCTCATGGGTGAGGACGGCGTCGAGCTGGTGGTCGGTGAGCCGGTGCAGGGCGCCGGTGGTGACGATGAGCTGGGGCGGGCTGCCGGGCATCCACCAGGCGTCCGGGTACTCGTCCTCCAGGACCAGCAGGGGGCCGCGGGCGGCGGGGAGCCCGGCGGGCAGGTCGGGGGCGCGTTCGCGCAGGTGGGCGCGGGAGCGGGCACGCCGACGACGGGCCTCGACGAGTTCGCGGGCGAGCATCGCGGTCGTCCAGGCGGCACCACCCGCCAGCACCAGGGTGAGGACGGCTGCCCAGACCGGTCCGGCGGAGAGGTTGTACGCCGCGGTCACCGCGGGCGGCGCCGGGGCGAAGAGCTGGGCGCGGACGGTGCCGAAGACGGCCGTGGCGCCGAGCACGAGCGCCGTCAGACAGCAGAGCAGCACGGTCGCGACCAGGCACTGCCACACCCACAGCGCGACCACGGGATCCCGCTCGGGCCACGCCGAACGGGTCAGCGCGCGGGGCACCGGGACCGCGGCGGTCACGGCGACGACGAACAGCAGGAGCAGGCAGACGGTCATGCCACTGGCTCCGGATCCTGGTCGAAGGATGGGCGGCTCTGGCTGTACAGGGGCTGTGCGGGGGCTGTGCTGTGCGGAGTCGGACGGTGCGCCGTGCCCCGGACCGCCCCGGCCCGCGGCGCACACCGCCCGACGCCAGTATGACGGGGCCGGGCGGTGCGAGTCAGGTGCCGGAGGCCACCGGATACGAAATCCGGGCCGTGCGGCGCTGCGTCGCACGGCCCCACGCCCTATGGCCCTATGGCCCTATGGCCCTATGGCCCTACGCCCGTGCGGCGGACGCACGACCGCACGACCGCACGACCACACGGCCGCACGGCCGCCGCACGGCCTACGCGCGTCCCGTCGGACTCCCGTCGGACTCCCGCCCCCCGGTGTGAGGCTTCCGTCGGGCGTGCGACGGACGTCCGTCAGGACTCCCGGCCGCCGGTCACCCGGCCGGTGACGTCGCCCAGCCCCACCCGGACGCCGCCCGGTCCCGGTGCCCATGCCGAGAGGGTCACCACGTCGCCGTCCTCCAGGAACGCCCGCTTGCCGTCGGGGAGTTCCAGCGGCTCGCGGCCGTTCCAGGTCAGCTCCAGCAGCGACCCCCGTTCCCGCTCGGCGGGCCCGCTCACCGTGCCCGAGCCGTAGAGGTCGCCGGTGCGCAGCGAGGCGCCGTTGACCGTCATGTGGGCCAACTGCTGGGCAGCCGTCCAGTACATGGTGGAGAACGGCGGCTCGGAGACGACGTGGCCGTTGACGGCGACGGAGATCCGCAGGTCGTAGCCGCCGGGTTCGTCGTGGCCGCCGTCGGTGTCGTCCAGGTAGGGCAGCAGCGGGTGCGTGCGCTCGGGCGGGGCCACCCTCGCCTCCTCCAGGGCGTCCAGCGGGGTGATCCACGCAGACACCGACGTGGCGAAGGACTTGCCGAGGAAGGGGCCGAGGGGGACGTACTCCCAGGCCTGGATGTCGCGCGCCGACCAGTCGTTGAGCAGGCACAGCCCGAAGACGTGCTCGCGGAAGTCGCCGAGCGCCACCGGGCTGCCGAGTTCCGACGGCACGCCCACGACGAAGCCGACCTCGGCCTCGATGTCGAGCCGGACGGACGGGCCGAAGACGGGAGCGGCGTCGGACGGCGCCTTGCGCTGCCCCGACGGGCGGACGACGTCCGTGCCGGAGACGACGACCGTGCCGGAGCGTCCGTGGTAGCCGATCGGGAGGTGTTTCCAGTTCGGGGTGAGGGAGTCGGCGGCGTCGGGGCGGAAGATCTGGCCGACGTTCCTGGCGTGGTTCTCGGAGGCGTAGAAGTCGACGTAGTCGGCGACTTCGAAGGGCAGGTGCAGGGTCACCGACGACAGCGGGTGGAAGAGGGGTTCGAGGGTCTCGCGGTGGGAGGGCACCGTCAGCCACGCCGTCAGCGCCCGCCGCACGTCCGACCAGGCCGTGCGCCCGGCGGCCAGCAGGGGGTTGAGGGTGGGCCGCGCGAGCAGGGACGCGTACGGCGAGCCGAGCGCGTGGGCCGCCGCGCCCGCGTCGAGGACGTGGTCGCCGAGCCGGACGCCCACCGTCCGCTCCCGTGAGCCGGGGATCGAGAACACGCCGTACGGAAGGTTGTGCGGGCCGAAGGGGTCGCCCTCGGGGACATCGAAGGGGGGCATCGGGTGCTGCCTCGCTTTCGTGCTCGCCATGTGCGCCGTGCGCGCTGTGTGTCGTGCGGGCCACGTTACGGGTGAGGCACCGGTCTTGGGCAGTGCGACCGGAGGGGGCGCCCCGGCGTGGCCGCAGGCGGCGCGCGGCGTGGCCGGTGAGCGGCGCCCGGGCCCCCGCGGCGCCGCTCACCGGCGCGGAAGCCCGGAGTGGCTCAGCCGATGATGTGTCAGGTTGTGTGCACGATCGGGCGTCCGCGTGCATCCGCGGCCGGGTTCGAAGGCACTCGCTACGTCCTCGTTCGGAAGCGGTCGCGGGTGAGTCCGAAGGGTGCGGTGTCCGTATTCTCTGATCATGGACCGCACCACGTATTCCCTAGTCGCCACCGACCTGGACGGCACGCTGCTCCGCGGCGACGACACCGTCTCCGACCGGTCGCTGGCCGCGCTGGCGCGGGTCGCCGGGGCGGGTGCGCGGCACCTGGTGGTGACGGGCCGGCCGGCCCCCCGGGTGCGTTCCCTGCTCGACCGCCTCGGCTGCACGGGGCTCGCGGTCTGCGGGCAGGGCGCGCAGGTGTACGACGCCGGCGCCCACCGCATGCTGTGGTCCGTCACCCTGGACCGGGAACTGGCCGAGACCGCGCTCGGCAAGATCGAGGCGGAGGTGGGCCAGGTGTCCGCCGCCGTCGACCAGGACGGCGTCGGGGGGCTGACCCTCATCGAGCCGGGCTACCTGATGCCCCACCCCACTCTGCCCGCGGTGCGCGTCGAGCGGCGCGAGGAGCTGTGGTCCACGCCGATCAGCAAGGTGCTGCTGCGCCACCCCGAGCTGACCGACGACGAGTTGGCGGCGACGGCGCGCGCGGTGGTCGGTTCCCTCGCGACGGTCACCATGTCGGGGCCCGGCACGGTCGAACTCCAGTCGTGCGGCATCACCAAGGCGACCGGTCTGGCGCTGGCCGCCGAGCACCTCGGCCTGGAGCGGCGGCGGACGATCGCCTTCGGAGACATGCCCAACGACATTCCCATGTTCCAGTGGGCGGCCCACGGCGTCGCCATGGCCGACGCCCACCCGGAACTCAAGGCGGTGGCCGACGAGGTCACCACGACGAACGAGGACGACGGCGTGGCCGTCGTCCTCGAGCGGATCTTCGGTGTCTCCTAGCCGCGCTGCCGCGGCGTCTCCCGGCCGCGATGCCGCGGCGGCGCGGCTCAGTACGCGCTGAAGACGTTGTCCATCGAGCCGTAGCGGTCGGCCGCGTAGTTGCAGGCGGCGGTGATGTTGGCGACCGGGTCGTACGGGTCCCAGGAGGTGCCGGGCACGTGGTACGCCTGGAAGGTCGGGTCGATCACCTGGAGCAGGCCCTTGGACGGGGTGCCGTTGACGGCGTTGATGTCCCAGTTGTTGATGGCGTACGGGTTGCCGGAGGACTCCCGCATGATGTTGCGGTGGATGCCGTCGTAGGTCCCGGGGATGCCGTGCTGCGCCATGATGGCGAGCGACTCGCGGATCCAGCCGTCGAGGTTGTTCGGGTACGTCGTCGTCGCCGTGGCGGCGGTGGTGGCGGCCGCCGGGGCGGCGGAGGCGGTGGTGGCGCCGATGAGCGGCAGCGCGAGCACCGCGGCACCGGTGCCGGCCACGGCGAGCTTGCGGGCGAGGCGGCCCGTGCGGGCGTGACGGTTCAGACCGTTGGCAGACATGCTGTGTCCCTCTCCTTACGCCTGCGAGGTGAGCTGTCGGGTTCGGGCGGGGAGGTGCCCGGCCGCGCCCTGACGGGTACGGCTTCACCCCGAGCCGCCCCGGTGGTGACCGGTGCGGCGACTTACCTTGGGTCCCCCGCTCCTGCCGGCGAGTGTGTTGGGTGGATGACGGTGCGACGGGCGGTGGCAGGATTCGGCGTCCGCCCGACAGGCCGGGAACGTATGCGAGAGCACATGTCCGGAACAAGTGCAGGAATCACCCAACGTGCTAGTTGACCTTGGTCTGGGCCGTTTGAGGCTCTTGATCGTTTGCGGTTGCCAAGCCTCAACTGGCTTGTGGGGCAAAGGGAGGGCACAGGTTGCGGCGAGGTTGTCCGCAGGCGGGCCGGAGTGAGCCAACTCACTGGACTCAACAAGCGCGGCAAAACGGGCATTAAGCGCAATCATTCCCCAATCGGCCGCGGGTCGGGAGGGCTTCGGGTGTCGGGCGCGGGAGAGGGGGAAGTGGGGTGTGGAGTGCGACCGCGGGTGGGCCCGTGGGTGCCGGTCGGCGGCAGTGGTGCGGGGTGTGGGCGCGCATGTCGATCGGGTGACGTTCCGGGGGTGCGTGCCGTTGTGGGAAGTGGTGGGATCTTGGACGGCGGCTTCCGGCCCGCTCGTCCTGTCCGGCCCGCTCGTCCCCTCCGGGGGTGCCGCCCGTCCGGGGTCCCGTCCGTCCGGTCCGGGGTCCGGCTCGTCCGTCTGGCGATATCGATCAAAATCTGCTCATATCACCTGATCAAAAACATACCGTTCATGATCTGATTCCGACCGGCCTGTAACGGTGGGCGCTAGCGGTGATCGAAACGTGACCGGATACGCTGACTTGAGTGGTGGCAGCGACCTATCGACAAACCAGGTAATCGCCAGTAGACACCAGCAGACAGGAGACCCCTCGTGACCGTCGTCGGGCCGTTCGGGCTGAGCGTGCGGGACCAGGCTCTGGAAGCCGATGTCCAGGCCGGATTGGTTGCTGTCGAGGAAGGGTTGCTTGAGGCAACCAAAAGCGAGGTGCCGTTCATCACGGAGGCCGCCCAGCACCTGGTGCGGGCCGGCGGCAAACGGTTCCGGCCGCTGCTGGTGATGCTCTCGGCCCAGTTCGGCGACCCCTACGCCCCGGGGATCGTGCCCTCGGCCGTGGTCGTGGAGCTGACCCACCTCGCCACGCTGTATCACGACGACGTGATGGACGAGGCCGCCGTGCGGCGCGGGGTGCCCAGCGCGAACACCCGCTGGGGCAACTCGGTCGCGGTCCTCACCGGCGACTTCCTCTTCGCCCGCGCCTCGCAGATCCTCGCCGACCTCGGACCCGAGGCCGTCCGTGTCCAGGCCCTCGCGTTCGAGCGGCTGGTCACCGGCCAGATCCTGGAGACGGCGGGACCGCAGGACGGCCGCGACCCGGTCGACCACTACCTGGACGTCCTGGGCGGCAAGACCGGCTCGCTGGTGGCGGTCTCCTGCCGTTTCGGCGCGATGATGTCCGGCGCCGACGAGACGGTGGTCGACGTGCTCACCCAGTACGGCGAGCGGCTCGGTGTCGCCTTCCAGCTCGCCGACGACGTCCTGGACATCGCCTCCGACTCCGACGAGTCCGGCAAGACGCCCGGCACGGACCTGCGCGAGGGCATCCCCACCCTGCCCGTACTGCGGCTGCGCGAGCGGGCGGCCCGGCTGGGGCTCGCCGAGGACGTCGCCCTGTGCGAGCTGCTCGACTCCGACCTGAGCGACGACGCCCGGCACGCCGAGGCGCTGCGCCTGCTGCGCGCCCACCCCGCACTGGAGCAGGCGCGCAAGGACACCGTCCGGTACGCCAAGGAGGCCCGCGCCGCGCTGGCCCCGCTGCGGGAGTGCGACGCGAAGGCCGCGCTGGTGGAGCTGTGCGACGCGGTGGTGCACCGCGCCGGGTGACCGCCGCCCCCGCCCGCATCGTGTCGCCCGCCCCGCCCCGCGTCGCACGCCCCCTCCGTGCCGTCCGCCGAGTGCCGTATCCCGCCCCCTACGGGCCGGAGGAGCCGTCGCCCGTCCGTGTCATCCCGCAGGAGTAGGCGGAGTTGAGCCCGCGGTCTGACGCCTGCGCGGCGGTGATTTGGTCAGATGGACACCACGGAACACACCAATCCTCACCGATTCGGGTGAGAATGGCGGCTCACGGGAACGAGTGCGAGGTCGCGAGACAGCCGCCGCCGACGACGGAGGTAGGGCACACATGGCACCGATCGATTCCGACGACAACACGACCGCGGGGGAGGGCGAGGAGCTGCGCGCCGGACGGCGCAAGGCCGCGCGGTACGTCGTCCCGGTCGCGGTGATGGGGGTGGCGGCCGCGACGATCGGCCTCGTACCGGCGCTCGCCGACTCCGGGGACCCCGATCTGCCGAAGGTCACGGCGGAGCAGCTCATCGAGAAGATCGCCAAGTCGGACGTCGAGCAGATGTCCGGCACGGTGCGCATCAACACCGACCTGGGCCTGCCGGACCTCGGCGGACTGGAGAGCGGCCTGCTGTCCGGCATGTCCGCGGGCCCCGGCTCCGGCGGGGACGGCAAGGGTTCCGCCGCCGACCCCTCGGCCAGGCTCACCGAGCTGGTGTCCGGCAGCCACACGCTGCGCGTCGCGGCCGACGGCCCCGACCGGCAGAAGCTGTCCCTGCTGGAGAACGCCGCCGAGTACAGCCTCGTCCACAACGGCGACGACGTCTGGGGCTACGACAGCCGGTCCAACGAGGTCTACCACTCCACCGCGCCCGCGGGCGAGGGACGGCCGGGCAAGGGCACGCCGGACAAGGACGTGCCGGCCACGCCGAAGGACTTCGCCGAGCAGGCGCTCAAGGCGGTCGACGACACCACGTCCGTGACCGTCCACGGCACCGCCCAGGTGGCCGGCCGGGACGCCTACCGCCTCGTCGTGGAGCCCAAGCAGGACGGTTCCACGGTCGGTGCGATCACCGTGGCCGTGGACGCCGAGACCGGCATGCCGCTGAAGTTCACGCTGACCCCGGCGAGCGGCGGCGCCGCCGTGGTCGACGTGGGCTTCACCAAGGTCAGCTTCGCGAAGCCGGACGCGTCGACGTTCGACTTCACGCCGCCCAAGGGGGCGAAGGTCACCGAGGGCGACACGGGCGCCAAGGCTCCCGAGCACGGGCGCCCGGCCGAGGGCGACCTCGCCGCGGGGCTGGACGGCGCGGGCGGCCTGGACGGCCTCAAGGTGATCGGCGAGGGCTGGAACTCGATCGCCACCTTCGACACCGGCGCCCGGGGCGGCCTGCCCACGGGCTCTCCGGGCGGCGACCTCGGTGGCCTCGGCGACCTCGGCGGATTCCTCGGCTCCTTCGGCGACCAGGTCAAGGGCGACTTCGGCTCGGGCACGGTCTTCAAGACCCGCCTCGTCAACGCCCTGATCACCGACGACGGCAAGGTCTACGCCGGTGCGGTCACCAAGGACGCCCTGGTCAAGGCGGCCGACGCCGCGCAGTAGGACGTACGCGGCACGCCCCCTCGCCCGGCGTGAAAGGCGGTGCGAGGGAGACGGAGGGGACAAGAGAAGCGAGGGAGCCGATGGCCGAACCGTCCGCCACGGAGCCGGGTCGCCCGGACCGCGCGCCGGACCGAGTGCCGGACCGCGCGTCGGAGCGGGGCCCGGCGCGGGAGGGTGGCGACGAGGCCGTCATCGCCACCCGCGGGCTCACCAAGCGCTACCGCGGCGGACAGCTCGCCGTCGACGGTCTGGACCTGACCGTCCCGGCGGGCAGCGTCTTCGGCTTCCTCGGCCCCAACGGCTCCGGCAAGACCACCACCATCCGCATGCTGATGGGACTGATCGAGCCCACGTCGGGCAGCGCCCGGGTGCTCGGACTGCCCATGCCGCGAGCCTCCCGCGCAGTACTGCCCCGGGTCGGCGCCCTCATCGAGGGCCCGGCCCTGTACGGCTTCCTCTCCGGCCGGGACAACCTGCTGCGCTACGACGCCGCCGACCCGACCGCCGATCCGCGCACCCGGCGCGAGCGTGTCGCCGCGGCGCTGGACAGGGTGGGCCTCGCGGCGGCGGGCGGCAAGAAGGCCAAGGCGTACTCGCTCGGCATGAAGCAGCGGCTGGGCCTCGCCGCGGCGCTGCTCCAGCCGCGCCGCCTGCTGGTGCTGGACGAGCCGACCAACGGGCTCGACCCCCAGGGCATGCGCGAGATCCGCACCCTCGTGCGCGAACTGGCCTCCGACGGCACCACCGTCTTCCTCTCCTCCCACCTGCTGGACGAGATCGAGCAGGTGTGCACCCACGCCGCCGTGATGGCGCAGGGGCGGCTGATCGTCCAGGGCGCGGTCGCCGACCTGGCGGCCGGAGCCCGCGGCCGGCTGGTGGTGACCACGCCGGACCCGGGCGACGCCGCCCGGGTGCTGAAGGAGCAGGGGGCCGCGGACGTGGTCGTCGAGGGCGACCGGGTGACGGCGGAGCCGCCGGAGCGGGACCTCGCCGAGGTGAACGCGGCGCTGGTCGCGGCCCGTGTCCGGGTCCGGGGCTTCACCTTGGAACGGGCCTCGTTGGAGGACGCGTTCGTGGCGCTGACCGGGGAGGGTTTCGATGTCGCGGGCTGAGGTGCGGGAGGAGACCACGGCCGCGGTGCCGGGTCCAGTGGTGGTGCGGTCCGCGAGCCCGCTGTGGTCCCTCGGGCTGCTCCGCAGCGAGCTGCTGACGACCTTCCGGCGCTGGCGCACCCTCGCCCTGCTGGCCGTGCTCGCCGCCGTGCCGGTCCTGGTCGGCGTCGCCGTACGGATCGAGACGGGTGACGGGTCCTCGCTCGGCGGCGGGGGCGGTGGCGGCGAGGGCCCGGCGTTCATCTCGCAGATCAGCAACAACGGGCTGTTCCTGGTCTTCACCGCGCTCGCCGCGACGCTCCCGTTCTTCCTGCCCATGGCCGTCGGCGTCGTCGCGGGCGACGCGATCGCGGGCGAGGCGAGCGCGGGCACGCTCCGCTACCTCCTGGTCGCCCCGGCCGGCCGCACCCGGCTGCTGCTCACCAAGTACGCGACGGTGATCGCCTTCTGCCTCGCCGCGACCCTGGTCGTCGCGGTCTCGGCGCTCGCGGTGGGCGCGCTGCTGTTCCCGGCCGGTGACCTGACCACCATCTCCGGCACCCGGATCGGCTACGCCGAGGGCCTGGGGCGGGCACTGCTGATCGCCCTGGTGGTGGCCGCCTCGCTGGTCGGCGTCGCGGCCCTCGGCCTGTTCGTCTCCACCCTGACGGGCAGCGGCATCGCGGCGATGGCGACCACGGTCGGGCTGCTGATCACCGTGCAGATCCTCGACCAGATCCCCCAGCTCGACGCCCTCCAGCCGTACTTCTTCTCGCACTACTGGCTGTCCTTCGCCGACCTGATGCGCGAACCGGTCTACTGGGACGACCTGGTCAAGAACCTGGGTCTCCAGGCCCTCTACGCGGCGGTCTTCGGCTCGGCGGCCTGGGCGAGGTTCACGACGAAGGACGTCACCGCGTAGCCGCCGGGCCGGCCTCCTCGTACGGGAAGCGCGCGAAGGGGGCCTCCTGCGCGAAGAAGGTCTTGGCGCGTGCCAGCGCCTCCGTGTCCCGCAGGACGTCGCCCGGCTTGCTGCCGTTGCCCAGCAGTACGCCGCCGAAGCGCATGCCCATGTACGCCGCCGAGTTGTTCAGGGCGCCGATCAGCGGGTCGGCCACCTCGTGCTCCTCGTGGGCGAGCACGGTGACGCCCCACAGGGTGCGGCCGGCCAGGGTCGCCTTGAAGTCCAGGCCGGGGGTGCGCAGCCAGCCGGACCAGTGGTCGAGGTAGTGCTTGACCGGTGTGGAGAGCGTGTACCAGTACAAGGGCGAGGCGATGACGATGTCCGTGGCGTCGAGGGTCGCGTCGAGCAGCAGGCGCGCGTTGCCCTCCGTGGGGCGCGTGTGGTCGCTGTCGTGCCGCAGGTCCGCGAACTCGGGCAAGGGGTGGCGGGCCAGGTCGATCCAGCGCTGCTCGACGTCGGCGGGCAACTGGTCGGCGGCGCGGCGGGCGAGCAGTTCGGTGTTGCCGTCCGGGCGGGTGCTGCCCGGCAGGAAGAGGAAGCGGCGCGTCATGAGGACCCCAGATTTGGTCGGCGACAGACGGTAACCTGCGTATGCAGTATATGCACATGCATTAAGAGGCTCCACGTATACGTGGTCATCGACGGGCGTGACCTCCTGGAACGAGCCTGTGACACCCCGGTGACGCCAGAATGGGGGGCGAGCGGCGAGACTCGACTGTAGGTGCACGACAGGCATGACAGGCTCTGGACGGCAGGGGACGTTGAACCGCCGACGGAAGCCGCCGATGAGTGGGGGAACGATGTCTCGACTCGGCCGCGACAAGCAGCGGGAGCACGAGGGCGCCGAGCGCTCGCCCGATTCCGTGGCGACGCCGATCGACGTCCACGTACCGGAGGGCGGCCCCGGCGTGCGCGGGGCCCGCGTCGACGGCTCACTGGTCGTCGCGACGCCGGGCGAGGAGATCCAGAACGCCGTCCTGAACCGCCTCCACCGCCTCGCCCTCGCCGCCGGCCACCCGGTCCTCGCCACCATCCACGACCGACGCCTCGGCTACTCCGTCCCCCTCCGCGTCGACCCGGACGGCTCCAGCCACCTCACCGGGGACCCGACACCGACGGCCCCGTCGTCGGCGGACTCGTCGTCGTCGGCTCGCGCATCGGCGGACTCGTCGTCGTCGGCCCCCGCCCCGGCGGACCCGGCGTCAGCGGCTCCCGCCCCGGCGGACCCGGCGCCGGCCGACCCCGAGGGCACACCCGTCCGGCACGACCTGGCCACGCACGTCCTGCGCCTGGTGACCCCGGCCGGGGACGGCGTGCCGACGTTCACGCTGCGCGCCCTGCCGGAGCCGACCCGGGCTACGCCGCCGGGCACGCCGGCGCCGCCGACCGGCGTCTTCGGACCGCCGCCCGTCATGGACGGTGCCGGGACGGCCGGCACCCCGGAAGACCCGGAGCCGCGGCCCACGCCCACCCCAGCCCCACACTCAGCCTCAACCCCAGCCCCAGCCCCAGCC